>JANYKD010000211.1 GCA_025361735.1 Phycisphaerales bacterium | reverse complement strand
ATGCGGCCGAGGACGGCCGCGCTCCCAACATCCCAGGACCGCGAAACAACTCGATGGTATACTCCCTTCATGGTAACGCGCCTGTGGATTGCAGTCATCCTCGCCGTCGCCGCCGGATGCGGATCGTCATACGCGCCCGCTTCCCGGGAGGCCGCCGCCCGCGAAGACCGTTCGCATCTTCTCGCGCAACAGGCCAACCAGGCCGACGCGGGCACGACGCCGGACCTTGAACCGATGCGTTATCCGGACAATTGGCCGGACGTTTCGGACAGACGTGATCGGTCCGCACAATAGGAAGAAGGAGTTGCACCGTGGATCTGGAACTCGCAGGCAAAGTAGCGCTCGTCACCGGCGCCAGCCAGGGCATCGGCCACGCCATCGCCGAGCGTCTGGCAAATGAGGGCATGTTCGTGGCAATCAGTGCCAGAAACGAATCGCGACTTCGCGAGTTGGCCTCCAGCATCGAAACCGGCGGCGGCCGGGTGCTGGTCTATCCGGCCGACCTCAGCCTCGGGCACACACCCGCCGGCTTCGTCGCCGCCGCCATGCAGCAGTTCGGCCGAATCGACGTCGTCGTCAACAACGCCGGCGCCACCAAGCGCGGCGACTTCCTCGCCCTGACCGAGCAGGACTGGGCCGACGGCTTCGCGCTCAAATTCTTCGGAACCGTCCGCCTCACCCGCGCCGCCTGGCCGCACCTCGTCGCCATGCGCGGCTGTGTCGTGAACATCTCCGGCGTGGGCGGCCGCACGGGCAGTGCCGAATTCACGATCGGCGGCTCGGTCAACGCCGCCATGCTCAACCTGACCAAGAGCCTGGCCGATCGCGGCGTGGCCGACGGCGTGCGTGTCAACGCCATCAACCCCGGCTCGATCATCACCGATCGCCTCACCCTGCGTATCCGCCGCTTCGCAACCGAGAAAGGCATCTCGATGGAGCAGGCCGAGCAGCTCCTGCCCCGGGAAATGGGCATCAGCCGATTTGGAACCTGCGCCGAGATCGCCGACGCCGTGGCGTTTCTCGCCAGCACGCGCGCATCCTACATCCAGGGGGCCCTGCTCGACATCGACGGCGGCCTCACGCGGACGCTGTAGCGTTTTGTCAGATCAACACCGCTCTTCCACCGATGATCAGGTGGATAACCACCAACGCGGCGCAGGCCAACCCCACCAGCTTCGTGTTCGGCCGGAGCTTAATCGCCAGATCCTCTTTGATGATGCCCTTGGCCACCAGCAGATCCAGCGCCGCCAGCAGGCCGGCCGCGGTAATGGCAGCGGTGACAAGGAAGTCGCGGTAGATGAAACTCTTCAACAGCCACAGCACGCCCACGAGGGCGCAGCCGATGCCGATCAGGCCCAATTTGTGGTCGTCGAGGCTGGCCCGCATGGCGCCAATCTGCGGAACCGACACGAGCGGCGCGAACTGGGCCTTAAGTAGCGCGGCTCCCGCCGCGGTGAGTCCGACAATCAGGATGATGAATCGCCACACGAATGACTCGCCGCCGGAAGACACCGATGGCAAGGCTACGCCAACCGACGCGGAAGAGGCAACGGGTGTGCCTCCGCCCGAGGTTCCACCCGTGGAGGCTTGCTGCGGCGGCACGGCGGCGTTCGCCATCGCGACAGGTTGGCCAACAGAGGTCGGAGCGGCCGACGCGGAGCCTTGTCCGCCCATCACGGCGATCGGACCACAGTACAGCCCGATGACCTTCAGGACGGGAACCTCGACGGGGACTTCCGCACGACCCTCGACCTTGAGCTGACTGCCATCGTTGGCCTTCACGGTGCCTTGCCGCTCCTGGAACTCGATGAGCCGGCCCGTCATGCCGTCATAGGTGCATATCAGCGTATAGTCCGTCTCCTCGGGCATGTCATGGCCGGTCCTCTTATGCATGGCCTCAATCGCCGCGTTGATCTCGGGCGAATACTTCGCGGCGACCGGCCGGCCGTTGATCTTGCAGGCGAACTCAAATCCGTTGGGCTTGAAGTCCCAGCCCATGCGGTTCCACTTCTTGATCACCACGGTCTTGCCCTTGAAGGCAGCCGCGTTCCCGGGATCGAACCCTTCGACCGGCTTGACGCTCGATATCAGTTTCGGCCAGTTGTCTTTCGCCGAGGCGACCAACTGCTCGTATGCCTTCTCCATTGCGGCCGCATCGAGCGTGGCCCCGCCATCGAAAGCCTCGACGAGCTTCTGGGCGCGGGCCTGCAACTGCTCCAGGCCTGGATATCCCTCAAGCGAAAGTCGCAGATCGTCCTTGCCGAATCGCTCCAGCCGATCGCGCGAATCCTTGTTCAGTTTAGATTTCTCCGCCTCCGCCAAAACCGCATTGGCGCTCCTGGCGATCTTGTCCCAGCACGCCTGCCGTTTCGCTTTCACCTGGTCGACGAACGCCTTGATCGACGGCTCGCTCGCCAGCGCCTTGACCTTCTCGTCCTCGTTCCAGTTCTTCAGCCACTCGTTCGCCCTGCTTATCAACTCGGCGCTCTTGGGCGCCAGCAGCTTGGACATTGCATCGCTCTGGTGCGTGAGCATATCGGCGAAGGTCGGGCCAGCCGTTTCCTTCTCCCAACCCGTCCAGTCGTCCTTGTAGCTTTCCCATGACTCCTTCAGCCGGACGAGAACTTCGGCGGCCACCGCCTTGCCATAGATCTCGTTGAACTGAGCCACCGCCTTCTTGTACTTCTCCAGTCCCTTGACCACGGCCGGGTCGTCGGCCGGCAGCGTGGGAATCATCTTGTCCACCCTCTCCTGGATGCGCCCGAAATCGGTCGCGGCGCTGTCCCGGCCGTTGCCCTCTTCCTTTAGTCCTTCCAGTATCTCCGGCCACTTCTTGTCGAGGTACTCCAACTGATTCGTAAACTCGCCAACGGACCGCTTGGCGACGTTCCCCGCGTTGACCTTGCGATACACCGCCAGCTTCTTGAGCAGCTTCGCGGTCTCGGCCTCGCCAAGCGCCGTCTTGTAGTCATCGGTCTTCAGCCTGGCCTCGAACTCATCCAGTTCCGGGGTCATGTCCCCGGCGACGCGCGACAGTTCGCCGAACCGCGATTCGAAATTCCGGAGCGTGTCCTTGACATCCTTGTCGACGGCGGCCTTGATCTTGCCCCCACTGACCTCCCCTGCTTTCTTGCGAAGGTCTGCGATACGCTTGGTCAGTTCCGCCTTCTTCGGGGCGGCAACATCGTCCAATTCGGCCTCGGCGAGTTTGAGCGCCCCCTCGGCCGTTTCGAGATTTGGAAACTGATCCTCGATGGCGGCCTTCGCCTTGTCGATGTATTTCAACGCCTCCGCCTCGTCGGCCCGCGCGCCAAAAACCGCACCCGCAAGAACCAGCACGCCCGCCAGGGCGAGACACATTGTGTTCCGTCGCATTGTGATAACCTCACGCGTTCGACCATTTTTGTTGAGATGCACCCGCCCGGCGCCGACATTTCCACCGGCGGGCACTTGGGTGACTGTACGGAAGCAACACGCGGCGAGTCAAAAGACTCTTTGCTCGGGTAAGGAAGCCTCGACCCAGCCTGCCGCCGGGCAATTGCATGTGGAAACTACGGTCACAGAAATGTGAGGCCGGCACCCTCGTCGGCCTTCCCCGATTGCGCGCACGCGGGCTACTGAGCCGCGTCGCAAAGTTCCCGACAGTAGTCCGTAACCGCCGCGCACATCTCGGGAAGAGGCGAGGCAACGTGGTCGCGGATGCGCCGCACGACGGCGCTGCCGACGATGGCGCCGTCGGCCAGACCCGCGAGCTGGCGCACGTGCTCGGGTTTGGAGATGCCGAAACCCACGCAAAGCGGTACGTCGGTGATCTTGCGAAGCTGGCGCAGGTTCTCCTCGACGTTGGCCGGAAGGCGGTCGCGCTCGCCCGTAATGCCGCTGACAGATAGGTAGTAAACGAAGCCCGAGCAGAGCTTCGTGATTTCCGGCCGTCGCTCTGGCGCCGTGGTCGGCGAGACAAGAAGAATCGTATCGAGGCCGGCCGCTCGGACCTTGGCGCAGACGGCCTGTGCTTCCGGCGGTGGCAGGTCGGGAATGATCAAGCCATCGAAACCGGCCGCCCTGGCGTCAGTGGCGAAGCGTTCCACGCCGTAGCGGAACACGATGGAGAAGCTCACCATCGCGACCAGCGGAATGGAGACGGTCGGCCGGGCCTGGCGGATGCAGGCGAAGATGTCGTGGACCTTGGTGCCGTGCGCCAGGGCGTGACAGAAGGCCTCCTGGATAATCGGCCCATCGGCAACGGGATCGGAAAATGGAATGCCGATTTCGATCGCGCTGGCGCCGGCCAGTTCGATGGCCGGCAGCAGCGCAGCGGTCGCGGCGAGGCTGGGATACGCGGCCGGAATGAATGGCATCAGACCAATGCGCCGGCGCTGGCGCAGGTCGGTAAAGACGCTGGCGAGACTTTTGTTTGATTCAGACACAGGCCGGGGATGATACGGGGGCGGAAGAGAGGGTCAAGCCGAACCTGACATCGGCGGTCGCGACCTCAGATTCCGCCTCACACGGGATACAACGACGGCGCGCTTGCGGGGTAACCATCAACGGACTGCTAACGCCTGTTTTTTGGAGTGATTATGCGATCAGTGATGTCCTGGCTCGGCCTTGGTGCGTTCTGTGGACTGCTTCTGGGTCTTCCCGTCCGGGCGGCCGATTATCCGTCGCCCCTGGAAGTCCGTTATGCGGCCAATGGTTCTTCAATCGTGGTCACCGATCCGACCCTGCAAAAGGTTCAGTGGATCGATGTGGCCGGGGCAAAAGTCGGCAAGAGCAGCGACAAACCCGCCCGCAGTGCCAATGTTGTTTTCGGCGCGGACGGATCCGTCTGGGCGGCCGACTATCTCGGCAACAGCATCATGCGCCTCGGCGCCGACGGCAAGGTCGCCTCGCGCCTGGCCGTGGGCTGGCGCCCGGGCGGACTGGCGATTGCACCCAAGCGAGGCTGGCTGCTGGCGTGCAATATCGCCTCCAACGACATCTCGATCGTCCAACTGTCCGATGGCAAGGAACTCAAGCGTGTCAAGGCCGTGCGCGAACCGTATCGCATCGCCATCACGCCTGACGAAAAAATGGCCGTCGTGAGCAACCTGCTGGCCGGTGGCGCCTCGACCGACCCGGAACAAACCGCGAATGTCAGCCTGATTGACATGGAAAGCGGCCAGTGCAGCAACGTGAAGCTTCCACCCAACGCCACGTCTGCGCGCCACGTCGCGATTTCGCCCGATGGCAAATGGGCTTACGTGGTCCACACCACCGGACGTTCGAATCTGCCGGCCACGCAGCTCGATCGCGGTTGGGTCAATACCAACGCGATGAGCATCATCGATCTCACCACCAAGTCGCTCTACACGACCGTGTTGCTCGACAGCCTCTACGAAGGCGCGGCGGATCCCTGGGGCATCGCCCTGTCCAAGGATGGCGCGACGATGTGGATCACCCTCTCGGGCACACACCAGCTCGCAAAGATCAGCCTCGGCACGCTGCACCAGCTTCTGGCCGGCCAGGGTCCCCTGCCCGCCGGCGGCGAAGGTGCGACGCGTGTCTGGGCCGAAATCAAGAAGAACCCGGCCAAGCGCATGGATCTCGTCACCGACCTGGCGGCCATGCACGTGGCCAACCTCATTCAGCGTATCAAGTTGCCCGGCAAGGGCCCGCGCGGAATCGACATCTCCCCCGACGGCTCGACGCTGGCCGTCGCCATGCACTTCAGCGGCCAGGTATTGCTGCTTGACTCGGCCGAGGCGAAAGTGAAGGCGACCATCGCCACGGGCCCGATGCCCGTGCTCGATGACGTTCGCACCGGCGAGCGGATCTTCCACGATGGCAACTACTCGTTCCAGCAGTGGCTCAGTTGTGCAACGTGCCATCCGAACAACGGCCGGGTTGATGGCCTGAACTGGGACCTGCCCAATGACGGCATCGGCAATCCGAAGAACAATAAATCCCTGCTATACGCGCATGTGACGCCGCCCTCGATGTGGCTGGGCATCCGCGAGGGCATGGACGAGGCCGCCATGTCCGGATTCCGCTTCTCCGCGAGGCAACCGGAAAAACAGGACCTCGATGCGGTGCGGGCGTACATCCGTTCGCTTCGCCCCGAGCCGAGCCCCTATCGTCCGGCGCCGGGACAGTTTTCCGAAAAGGCAAAGAAGGGCAAGGCGATCTTCGAGACCGAGGAAGTGGGCTGCGCTCACTGCCACGCCGCGCCTCTTTACACGAACCTCAAGCGTTTCAACGTCGGCACGCACGGCCAGCTCGATCATCAGGGCGAGGACAGCTTTGACACGCCGTCACTGATCGAGGCCTGGCGGACCGCTCCCTATCTGCACGACGGCCGGGCCGCCACGCTGGAAGAGATCTTCACGAAGTTCAACCCCGATAACAAACACGGCCACACGTCCAAGCTCACCAAGGAGCAGATCGGCGACCTGGTGGAGTACCTGAACTCGATCGACGATGTGGTGGCGGAAAAGTGAGTTGATGGTGGGTAGTTGATAGTTGATAGTTGATAGTGGGTAGTCGATAGCCTAGAGATTCCGGCTATCAACTATGAACCATCAACTATCAACTGTTACGGCACTTGCCGCGCCCCCGCCGGCGGCGTGAAGGTGTTTGATCCAGGCTGGTAGAACTCGATGTTGTAGACCCGGGCTTCGCCGATCGGCAGCCCGAAGAACCCCTCGGCTTTGTTATACCGCCAGATCTTCCAATCCTCGGCGAAAAGCGCGCCGCCGTGTTGTTTTAAGTTGTACATCGTCAGACCAATCGGATCCTTTTCCGCAACGACCAGCAACCGGCCGCCGGTGATGACGTATCCCACGGCCTTGACCAGGTGCGATTCCTTGTCCGCATACACCACAAACCAGTCGTTGGACCGGTCGCCTGCGTTCGGGCCAAAGCTGAGCGTGAGCGAGTCGTAGTCCATGCCGGCCCATTTCCGGGTTGCGGGCTCCGACAGCGTCGCGCCCTCCGAGTGCAGCCGCATTGGCAGCGTCACCAGGAATGGCCAGGTGGTCAGGTTGTAGCGCGGTTCCTTCACCGGCGAATTGGCCGGCCAGACCCACGTGCTTTGCCCGTCGAATACCAGGACGGACTCATCAGCCAATTGCATCCGCGTCCGGCCGCTCTTCATCTCGTGTACAAAATGCGCGTCAAACTGCGACCCATCCTTGAAGGCCACATGCACATCCCCGGCCAGCGCCTGGGCGTCCTTATAGCGATCCCAGCCGTGGGCATCGTAGATCCGCACATCGAGTGGTTTCACCTCCGGCGTCGAGTGACAACCGGCCAGACCAAGGGCAAACACGGCGAACAACAGAGTGATCCGGTTCATGTCGGCCATGATCGAATAACCCGAAGCGAGAATCAAGTTGTGACACGAGCGAGCAAAACCGACGCGAGGCCTTGCAGTGAGCCGCCCGGCCCGTATAATGCCGTGCTACGCTCTTGGACAAAGAGCATGGAAGCGTTGGGCGATGCCTTCAAGGCAAAAACTTGGAGGTCACGGGTTCGGTTACCGTGAGCCCCGTTGTGACGAGCGCCATTAGCTCAATTGGCAGAGCATCTGACTCTTAATCAGAGGGTTTCAGGTTCAAGTCCTGAATGGCGCATTTAACCCCTTCTAAAACAAAGACTTGTGAACGACCCCAGTAGGGTTGTTTTTCAGAATCCACGCAGCACTCCCCGTCGCTACGTTTCTCGGGAATCAGTGGGTGCTGTCGAGTCGGGACGCGCCGTCGCGTCGTTCGATCGCCACAACCATCGCGACGTATGATGCCGCTGGCTACGTCCTCGGCCAAGTACTGGCGACGGACAGGTGCTCCAAAAGCAACCGGAGAGTTTACGAGGCCCGCGATCGTTGCACGCGGCGCGTTGGAGGAGGAGGGCGAGTCGTCACTTGCTAGAACGACAACGCAAGCAGCCTCATGACCGATGGCTCAAGAATACGTGTGGCGTGGTCTTGGGTAAGTATCCATGGGGTGGCGTCTGGTCCATCTACGGCCTCGAGATTCCCCGGGGCACTACCAGCCACATCGCATTTACCTATGCATGAATGATGCCCTGGCGTCATCCGAGCAGTCACTTCTTCCGTTCCCGCAGGTAAACTCGGAATGACTCCAGCCGCGGCAGTGACTCCCGGTCCTTCTGGCGATTGGTGGCCGCTTTGCTCGCGATGATGTCGTCGATGTGGCAGACGGGGAAACCATCCACCTCGAGATGGCGTTGCGCCAAGCGTCGGCAAAGCGTTCAATGCCGTCGGGGGCGTAAATCAAGTCGAGATCAAACGGGCCATTCTTGAGTTGAATGAAGTCTTTGCCGCGGCAAATGTGCCCCGCTTGTTCGTCGGTCAGTTCAAAGCCCAACTCCCTCAATGCCGCCACCATTGCCGGGCCATTCTCAGGCGATTTCTCGACAAACAGGTCGGCATCTTGAGTCGTGTCGGGAAAGCCCAGCAGAATCGCCCCGGACTTACCGATGAACAGATACCGGCAACCATGTCGTGCGAAGGCGTCGCGGATTTCCTGAGCCTGACGGTATTCAAACGCGGCCATAACCCAGCCAGTCCGGAAGGTTCTTCTCGCACCACTGGCGATACTCTTCCATGGTGTCAAACGCACGGAACTTCTCATCATCCATCACCGGCTTGTAAGTGCGGATAAGGGCGTACTTCATCCGCAGAGCCAGTGGCCTGCGGGCGGCCGCCTCGAACTCAGCAAGCCAGTCGGCGGGGATCAAGTTGCGTTCCGGTATATCCATTGATCACAAGTTTACCCGATTTCACATCAGATCGAAAAATGAGTCAGCCTCCAGATGGGGCGCATACTTCTGCGCCATCGCTTCCAATGGACCGTCCCCGAGCGGATGCGACCAGTCATCAATCGAGCCGTGGAAGCACCACCGCGATACGATGAACTCGCGGTTCTCCGGATCGACAAGCTCGAATCGGAACATGGGGTGGTATCGCAGGTTCTGCTGCACAAGTCGGTCCATTTCCGCGGCCGGTGGGCGCCGCAGGCCAAACTCGTTGACGAATCTGTCAATGAAATCCGATTTGTCCGCCGAATGCACTACGATGGCCTTGTTCACCGCCTCGACAATGACATGTGGCGTTCCGGCCAGCCGACGGAAGATGTCGCGCACCATCGCCAGTTCCTCGTCACGGATGATCTTCCGTGGAATCCTCCGAAGAAACACCTGTCCTTCGGGCTTCTCATAGATCTCGTAGCCGTCGGGCACGCCCTCGACCAGTTGGCCGTCCCGCTTGCGCGAGAAGAACCACTTGGGCTTGCCGCCGCGCGTCGTCCCCTGGTGAAGGAAGTACGTTTCGCCCATCCGATTGATATGCTGAACTGGCATTCAATTGACCTCGGCTTCATTGTATCACCTTCCGGCAAAAGAGAAGGAACTGGCCGAGATCTACGATCGTGGCTACCGCTTAAGTGAACGGTATTGGGGTGACTGCCGGCCGTCAGCACGGTGCTGTCTCCTGCACGGAACTCCCAAGGTCGGGATTGACCGGGGTCGCGTGCGGCTCCGGCTCCGCGGGCTCCTGACCGCGACGGGCCTCGTCGCTCTTGAGTCGCAGGATGTACGCCAGTTGTGACGCCGAGAGGCGCAGCGACAGGGGCATTTCCGCGCCGCAGAACTCGCAGCGTTTTCTCCGCCGGATGTAAACCTCCCGGCCACAGGACGGGCAATGGAATCCCATCGGTCTCCTCCGCTAAAGGACCACTCACACGAAGCAGAGGATAGTCCCGGAAACCGGGCGGCCAATTACAAACCGAGACAGAGGCTATAGGCGCAAACTTACTTCTTCTTCTGTTCCTTCGCCCACGAGTCCTTCAGGCTCACGGTGCGGTTGAAGACGGGGCGCTGGGCGGTGGTGTCCTTGTCGGCGCAGAAGTAGCCGAGACGCTCGAACTGGTATTTCTGGCCGGGCGTCACGCCTGCGAGACTGGGTTCGAGGCGGGCGTCTTTCATGACCAGCTCGGAGTTGGGATTGAGGTTGACCTTCCAGTCCTGTCCGGGCGGAAAATCGGAGGGGTCGGGCTTGGTGAAAAGGTGCTCGTAGAGACGGACCTCGGCCTCGACGGCATGCGGCGCGGAGACCCAGTGCATGGTCGCCTTGACCTTGCGGCCATCCGCCGAATCGCCGCCCTTGGTGGCGGGGTCGTAGGTGCAATGCACTTCCTTGACGTTGCCCTTCTCGTCCTTGACCACGCCAGTACACTTAATGAAGAACGCGTAGCGTAATCGCACCTCGACGCCTGGCGAAAGGCGGTAGTACTTGGGCGGCGGGACCTCGCGGAAGTCGTCCTGTTCGATGTAGAGGATGCGCGAGAAAGGCACGAGGCGCGTGCCGGCGGACGGGTCTTCGGGGTTGTTGATGGCTTCAAGCTGCTCAGACTGGCCTTCGGGATAGTTGGTGATGATCACCCTCAGCGGGTTGAGCACGGCCATGCGGCGGGGCGTCGCCTTGTTCAGGCTGTCGCGCAGGAAGTTCTCCATCACGCCGATCTCGACGGTGCTGTTGAACTTGTTCATGCCGATGTGCTTGCAGAAGGCGCGGATGGCCTCGGGCACATAGCCGCGGCGACGATAGCCGCAGATGGTGGGCATGCGCGGGTCGTCCCAGCCGCGGACGGACTTCTCCTGGACGAGTTGGAGCAGCCGCCGCTTGGAGAGCATCGTGTAGGTGAGATTGAGCCGGGCGAACTCGATCTGCTGCGGATGGTGGATCTTCTTGCCCCACGGGCCGGAGCCGTCGTCGGTGCGGCCCTGATTCACCGCGTCAATGAACCAGTCATAGAGCGGCCGATGGTTCTCGAACTCGAGCGTGCAGATGGAGTGGGTGATGCCTTCGAGGGAATCCTCAAAACCGTGGGCCCAGTCGTACATGGGATAGATGCACCACTTGTTGCCGGTGTTGTGGTGGGGTTCGTGGAGGATACGGTACATGACCGGATCGCGCAGATTGAAGTTGGGCGAGGCCATGTCGATCTTGGCGCGCAGGGTCTTGGCGCCGTCGGGAAACTCGCCTTTGCGCATGCGCTCGAAGAGGTCGAGGTTTTCCTCGACGGGGCGCTTGCGGTAGGGCGACTCCTGGCCGCCCTGGGTCAGGTTGCCGCGTTGCTCGCGGACCTGGTCGGAGTTGAGATCGCAGACGTAGGCGAGGCCCTTCTTGATCAATTCGACGGCCCACGCGTACATGTTGTCGAAGTAGTCCGAACCCCAAAGGACCTTGCTTGGCGTGAAGCCGAGCCAGCGGACATCCTCCTCGATGGAGGTGACGTATTCCTCCTCTTCCTTGGAGGGGTTGGTATCGTCGTAGCGGAGGTTGCAGGTGCCGCCGAATTCCTCGGCGATGCCGAAGTTCAGGCAGATGGACTTGGCGTGGCCGATATGGAGGTAGCCGTTGGGCTCGGGCGGGAAGCGCGTGGCGACGCGCTGGCCGAAGCGGCCAGTGCGGTTATCTTCATGAATCATGCGGCGAATGAAGTCCATGCCGACGGAATCGGCTTCCGGGGTTGCGGGTTTGTGTTCAGACTCAGCGTTGCTCATACGTATCCTCTTCGCCTTGCGGCGGTTGGTTCCAAACGAAGGGGAGAAGTCTAGCGGATTTTTTGGCCGTTGTCTTCCGGGGGTATTCCGGGGTTTTTCTGAAAAGCTGGCGGGGCGTGTCGTTTAAGATGTGCGAACCCATGCGGGACCAGAAGACGGAGAAGCTCGATGAGGTGTTTTCGCGGTACGCCGGGAAACTGGGGCTGTACGCGCGGCAGTGGGTGGATGCGCAGGCGGCCGAGGATGTCGTGCAGGAGGTGTTTGTGCGGCTGGTGGAGTTGGAGCGGTGGCCGGAACAAATGGGGGCGTGGTTGTATCGGTGTGTGCGGAATGCGGCCATCAGCGAGGTACGGTCGCAGGTGCGGCGACGACGACGGGAGGAGGCGCGACGCAGCGCGGAATGGTTTGTGGCGCAGGCCGATGACTCGATCGATGCCCAGGCGGCACAAGATGCGTTGTCGCGATTGCCGGTGCAGCAGAGGGAGATTGTGGTGTTGCGGATCTGGGGCGAGCTGACGTTTGCGCAGGTGGCCGAGCTCGTCGATCGGCCGATTGCTTCGGTGTTCGTGGAGTATCGAGAGGCGCTGAGGACATTGGGCGAAAGACTGGAGTTGCCATGTCGGAAGAAAATGGACTGAGTCCGGAAGAACAGGCGATGGAGGCGGCGTTGTCGCAGCTTCGGCCGGTGGGCTTGAGGTTTGATGCGGCCAACGTGCGGCTGGAGGCGCGATTGCGGCGAATGAGCCGGCAGGTGTGGATGTGGCGGGCGGCGGCGGTGCTGGCGGTGGTCGCGGGAATCGCGGGAGTGCTGGTGCAGCGACGGGGCGGAGAGCGGACGGCGGAAACGCGGGAACGGCCGGACGCGAGGGTGAATCTGGTGAGGGATATGCCGATGGCGACGGTGCATGAGGTTCCGGTTGTGCCGGTGTCAAAGGACAATTATCTGGCGCTGCGGGACCGGGTGCTGACGGTGGGTCTGTCGGCGCTGGATGAAGGAGCGGCAAAACGCGGGCCTGAGCGGGCCGAGCCCAGGCGAGCCGAGCCGACGTGGAATCCGTTAAAGCAGGAGCAACTATGAAACGCGAGAATACTTTTGATTGCCCAGAAAGCCACACGAAGCCACACGAAGCGAACGCAAGGGTGAGGCGCACGTGGCACGGGACGATTTGGGCAGCGGTTCCGCGGCCTGAAGCGCCGGAAGATTCCAGCCCAGGGTTGAGCGAAGCTCTACCCTGGGTGGCGATGAATAGTCATTCCTTACCCGCCCTGAAAGGGCGGAGGAATCGCCAAGGATCGATGCGCCCCGGATTTCCTCCGCCCATTCAGGGCGGGGCATCACCGGTCGTCCAATACCCAGGGTATGCGAGTACGCAAACCCTGGGCTTGGCTCCTGCGGCCCCTCGGGCCGCCCTTCGTGCCCGCCGGGAGTCTCATGGATTCAGACGCCTGTGGCGCTGGGGCCTGGCGATGGCGCTGGGGCTGACTGCGGTTGGAACGATGGGGCAGGCAGCGGAGGTTGGCGCGGCCAAGCCTGCGCCGGCGAAGGCGGACGCGACAGTGGTGCTGATGCTCTCGCCGAAAGCGGCGGAGCGGCCGGCGATGCGCTATCGACTGATGCCGATCGTCGGGGAGCAAATTCCGGGGAATGCCGCAACGCTGTATTTGATGGCGCTGCTGCAGATGTCGAAGGGGAATGTCAAGGACACGGATGCGAAGTCGCTGGATACGCTGCTGGATTGCCCGATGGTGGACTTTGATCGGGAGGCGGCCGGGAAACTGCTCGAAGGGTACAGTGGCTGCCTGCGAACCGTGGAGCTGGCGGCGTTGCGCGAGTCGTGCGACTGGGGATTGCCGATCCGTCAGGAAGGCACGCGTACGCTGTTGCCGCATCTGAATGTGATCAGAGAGCTGTCGAAGATTGTCCGCTTGCGGGTTCGGCTGGACGTGGCCGATCGAAAGTATGAATCGGCGGCGCACTGGCTGGGGGTGGGGTACATGATAGCGCGGCATCTGAACGCCCAGGCCGTGCTGATACAGGGGCTGGTGTCGGCGGGCGTGGTGGGGCAGATGAACAAGGCGATGAGCGACTTTTCGCAAGCGCCGGATGCACCGAATCTGGCGTGGCCGCTGGTGAGCCTGCCGCGGCCATCGCAGGAACTGGGGAGGATGCTGGAATGGGAACGGTCATGGCTGTATGTCACGTTCCCCACGCTCAGGGAGATTCGCAGCAACCCGATGACTCCGGAACAATGGCAGAAGCTCGTGAGCGAGATGATGGGCATCGTGGACGTAAACAACCGCGGCGAGAACGACAATCCGCTGGCGCGTGGGGTCAAGGCGGCGACGTGGGGCATCATGAACCATGGGGTGGCGAAAGACTACCTGGTAAGGCATGGCTACACGCAGAAGCAGGTGGATGCGATGCCGCCGACCCAGGCCATCGGCATTTACTATGTTGATTCCTACGAGGGATGGGGCGATGAACTGAACAAATGGACGGCGGTGCCGTACTGGCAGGCACGGCCGGAAATTGCGCGGGTTGAAGAGGCATTCCAGAAGGAAGCCAATTCGCGAAATCTGTTCCTGATGGCCCTGCCGGCGGTGGCGAAGTGCTTTGAACGGATGGCCTCGCTGGATCGCGACCTCGCGGCCCTATGTACGATCGAGTGCATCCGGGGCTATGCGGGCGAGCATGGGGGAAAACTGCCGGCGACGCTGGGGGAGTTGAAGGACCCGCCGCCGCCGGTGGATCCATTCACGGGCAGACTGCTGGACTGGAAGCTGGGTGGGGAGATGGGGGTGCTGTCCGCACCGGTGATGCCCGATGACCGCAAGCGGGTCGTGCGATTTGAGATCAGGATGCGGGCGGGGGAGAAGTGATTACGGGCGTGCGTCGTGACGAGGAGCGATGAAGCGCTGACACAGGCATGTCCCCGTGTTTGCCATGCCCGCAAGTCTCTGTACAATTTGGGTCTATGCGCAAGATGCCTGTGATTGCAATCGCCGCTGCGCTCGCCATCGCATCAACCGCGACGGCTCAGCAGAAGGATGAGAAGGCCGCCCCGGCTGCGCCGCCGGCCTGGGAACTCAAACCAGGCGGACAATGGCAGCAGGCCACCAGCCCGACCAGCCAGCCCGCGCCGGACGACACGCTGGACCGCGTCGAGGAGATGCTCCAGAGCAAGCAGTCTGAGGCCGCCCACAAGCTGTGCCTGGCGTGGATTCTCAGCCACAAGGATCACCCCCTTCGCGATCGCGCGGTCTACCTGCTGGGCATGGCAAATTTCATGAACGGCGACCGCATCGAAGCGTGCTATGACTTCGACGAGGTGATGGATCTGTACCCCAACAGCCGCTTCTTCTATCCGTCGCTCGAACAGCAGTACATCATCGCCGATCAGTTCCTGCGGGGGTACAAGCGACGGTTTCTGGGCATGGCGATCCTCGATTGCACGTCCGAGGCCACCGAGATGCTGTATCGCATCCAGCAGCGGGCGCCCGGATCGCCGCTGGCGGAAAAATCGCTGCTGCGCGTGGCCGACTATTTCTACTCGCAAAGCGACTTTGACCTGGCTTTTGACTCTTATGCCGCGTACGTGCGCGGATATCCCAAGAGCCCGCATGTGCCGCGGGTTCGTCTGCGCATGGCGTTCTCGTCGCTGGCGCAGTTCCGGGGTATTCGCTTTGATGCGACACCGATCATCGACGCCCGACAGCAACTGCTGGACATCGCCCGCATGTATCCCGATCTCGCCGAGCAGGAAAATGTCGCCTCGATCATCTCGCGCATTGACGAGTCGCTGGCGAAAAAGCTGCTCGATACGGCGGCGTTCTACAAGCGAACGCACCAGCCGGCGTCGTCGGCCTATTACTACAAGTACGTCATCAAGCAGTATCCCGATTCACCCGAGGCGAAGATCGCGGCCGAACGAATGGCCCAACTGCCACCCGAGGCGCTGTTGGCACCGGAGCCTCCGGTGACCCGGCCTGCAACGATGCCTGCCGTTGAGAAGGAGATGCCATGAGTTACCGATCCTTACGGCCACGGCTACCGAAGGCAACGGCCCTTCGGGCCTGCGGAAGTCATGTCGCCCTTTTGCTCACCGTTCTGTTGCTGACCGGGTGCGGATACAACCAGACGGGTAGTTCCAAGAATGAGATTACCAGCGGATACCACTGGAATTCCCTGTTCCGGGAAGATGTCCAGTCCGTAGCGGTACCGATCTTCACAAACAAGGACTATCGCCGGGGCGTCGAACTTCGACTGACCGAGGCCGTAATTAAACAGATCGAAACCCGGGCGCCATACAAGGTTGTGCCCAAGGACCGGGCAGATACGGTGCTGGAAGGGCAAATAACCCAGGTGTGGGCGGCCGCGATTACCCGTGACTACCAGACCAATCTGCCTCGCGAGCAGATTCTGAACATAACGGTCGATCTGATTTGGAAGGACCTGCGGAACGGGCAGATTCTGATGCAGCGAAAGAATTTCTCAAGGCAGGTGGTGTTCTATCCGACGCTCGGGGAAGGCGAATTTATCGGATCACAGGACGCAGTTGAGAAATTCGCCATGGACATCGTGCAGGAAATGCAGGCGGATTGGTAAGAAGCGGCATACTGGATATTGGACAGAGACGTCGTCTATCATACTGTCGAGTAGCCGACCGGGCATGGCAACGAGATGGGAACGCCGTTTGCTATTGGAAACCGGCCAGGAAGGCCTAGTTAGCATATATGACTGAAAACAAAGGTGATCGTCCTCCAAACCGCAAGAGTGGCAGGGGTTCCCCCGGAAATGGCGGCATGAAGTTCAGCCGCGGCCTGTTCGGGTGGTTCCTGGTCATCGCTCTGTGCGTTTCCGTCTACCTGTTGCTGAAGATGTCGAACACGACGTCTTCCATGCTGCCGATTAGCGAGGTCGAGCGCCTCATTCGCCAGGGCGACGTAGAAAAGATCTGGCTCGAAGGCGATCAGGTTCGTGGCAAGATTCGCGGCGAGGCAAGGTCATACCCGCAATTTTTCCCTCAGAAGATCAAGGATTTTCGATCCGAGACACCGACCGGCTGGTTGCAGGGACCGGGGACTGGCCGCCTGCTGGATCTGAACAATCAGAGTGAGCACCCGGCCGAGGTGGTGGCGGAGTACGGACAGAATGTATTCATCTCCTTGTTCCTGCCGTTCATTCCCTGGCTCCTCGTTTTCGGATTCATCTACTTCTTCCTGTTCCGGCAGTTGCGCAACAGCGCCAACGGCGGCGGAATGCTCGGCAATTTCGGGCGGTCGCGACATCGGATTACTTCCAAGGAGCATACGAACATCACCTTCGATGACGTGGCCGGTATTCAGGAGGCCAAGGACGAGGTGATGGAGATCGTCGAATTCCTGAAAAACCCCAAGAAATTCCAGCGACTGGGCGGGCGGATTCCGCGCGGCGTGCTGCTGGTGGGCGAACCGGGCACGGGCAAGACGCTGCTGGCGAAAGCCATAGCCGGCGAGGCTGATGTGCCGTTCTTCTCGATCTCCGGCTCGGACTTCGTGGAGATGTTTGTGGGCGTGGGAGCGAGCCGCGTGCGCGACCTGTTCAAGCAGGCCAAGGACAACGCACCGTGCATCATCTTCCTGGACGAAATCGACGCGGTCGGCCGGCGGCGCGGCAGCGGGTTCTCCTCAGGTGGACACGACGAACGCGAACAGACGCTCAACGCCATCCTCGTGGAGATGGACGGCTTTGAAACCAACGATCAGATCATCGTTTGCGCGGCGACCAATCGCGTGGACGTGCTTGACCCAGCCCTGACGCGACCGGGCCGGTTTGACCGACAGATTCATGTGCCACTGCCCGACGTCAAGGGACGGTTTGAGATTCTCAAGGTCCACAGCCGGAAGGTCAAGCTTGGGCCCAATGTCGATCTGCTGCGGCTGGCCAAGGCGACACCGGGGTTCTCCGGGGCCGACCTGGCGGCGATCATCAATGAATCTGCCCTGCATGCGACGCTCGCGAACAAGGAGTACATCGAGCAGGATGACATGGAGGAATCGCGAGACAAGGTCCGCTGGGGCCGAGCGAGAAAGAGCCATGTGATCGACGAAAAAGACAAGATCGCCACGGCCTACCACGAGGCCGGGCATGCGGTCGTGCAGTTCATCGAGAAGGACGCCGATCCGCTTCATAAGGTGACGATCATTCCGCGAGGGCAATCACTCGGCTCGACGATGGGCCTGCCGGAGAAGGACCGCACAAACTATTCCAAGCGCTGGTGCGTTGCATTCATGAAGGTCTGCTTTGGCGGCCGGATTGCCGAGGAAATGTTCTGTGGCGACGTCAACAGCGGCGCCTACGGCGACATCCGCCAGGCAAGCGGAATTGCCCGCAAGATGATCCGCGACTGGGGCATGAGCGACCATCTCGGATTTGTGTTCTATGGCGAAGATGAATCGCGGTCGAGCTTCGAGCTCGGACTGGGCGGCAAGGACTATTCCGAAGACACCAACCGGCTGATCGACGGGGAAATCAAAGCCTTGATCGATCGCCTCTACGCCGAGACCAAGGCGATCCTGGAAGCCAACCGGGACAAAGTCGAAGCGGTTGCGCGAGCGCTGCTCAAGTACGAGACGATTGACGGTCCGGATGTCGACCGGCTTATGCGCGGCGAGAATCTGACCCGGCCGACTGTCGGCGACCTGCTCGAACGTGAACAGAAACAGCGGCCTATGCCGCCGCAGGCCGCGCCGATTGACACGGGTGTCCAGCCGGGGCTCGGCGGTGGTGCTCTGCCGGCGCCTGGTTGATTGCCCATCAGGAGGTTGATCCCGCGTGGCGCAGGCTGAAATCATTATTGCCGACGAACGACTTGTGCCTCAGGCGGTGGAGGTCTACAACGCCATCTTCCGGCCCAGGCGAGAGGTGGACTTCTTCAAACGTCGCTTCATGGGCCGTTATAACATGCTGACCCTGCTGGCACGGATGGACGAACACCCGGTCGGTTTCTGGGTGGGTTTCGAGCTTAAGCCGGGGCTGTTCTATCACTGGCTGGGCGGGGTTGTGTCGGATGTGCGACGCCATGGCGTGGCGAGGCAGCTTCACGAGGCACAGCAGGCTTGGTCAAAGGACCACGGCTATGAGTACGTTCGCTGTGAGTGCCTAAACCACCAGAGGGAGTTCATCCACTTCGCCATTGAGGTGGGCTATGACATTGTCGGCATCCGCTGGGACTCAACCCACGCCGACAATCTGGTCGTTTTCGAGAAGACCGTTACCGATTAGCGTTGAGCACCGGGCATTCGGCTTCGTGCTTTTCCACCCCACGCGTTGGTTACTACGATTAGAATCGGAGAGGCAAGCGAGCCGCGTTGGCTATCGCTGTGGCTCTTCCGCATCGAGCGACGCTTCGGAGGCGCCGTCGGGCACCACGGAGGTCGGGCCTGGACACGCGGAACTGCACACCCGGCCATAAAGATAGGGATCGGCCGCGGGAAGGTAGATGGGTGCGTCCTGAGCCTGGCGCCAGCGTGCGACTGACAGCGTGACGGCCAGGACTCCGGCAATCACGAGGATGATCTTGAATTCTGAGAGAAGTGCCGTCATGCTCTCACGCTCTCCACCCATCGGTATCGGCCGATTCGCCCATGCCCTTAACGGCAACTGAACGTGGAATTTGCGATGACCCCAATCGAACTTGAAACATGGCTTGCCTCCCTTACCCGCCGCACGCTGGTGATGGGGATCGTCAACATCACGCCGGACAGCTTCAGCGACGGCGGCGAATTCCTATCGGCCGATACGGCGACCGCCCATGCCTTGCAGCTTGTTGAGTCGGGAGCGGACCTGATTGATATTGGCGGCGAATCGACGCGGCCGGGAAGCCGAAGGATCGACGCGGCCGAACAAATCGCACGTATCGCGCCGGTCCTGCGCAGGCTCGCGGTGAGTACCAACACCGCGATATCCGTGGACACTACACGAAGCGATGTCGCGGCTGCGGCCGTGGATCTGGGCGTCGCCCTGGTGAATGACATTTCGGCCGGGCGTGACGATCACGTCATGCTTGAGTTGGCGGCCCAACGCAAGATTGCACTGATCCTCATGCACATGCAGGGCGAGCCGGCGACGATGCAGGTTGCCCCGGTATATTCGGACGTAGTTGCGGAAGTCATGGCCTTCCTCCGCGAGCGGATCGATGCCGCGGAACGGGCGGGCGTTGCCGCACACCGAATCGTGATTGATCCCGGCCTCGGCTTTGGCAAGACGCTCGAACACAATCTCGATATTCTCCGTCTCCTGAGTGAATTCACGGCGCTGGGACATCCCCTGCTCATCGGCCCGAGCCGCAAGGGGTTTATCGGGCGGGTCACGGGCGAAACCGAGCCTTCACGCCGGCTTATGGGCACGGCAGCGACAATTGCGTGGTCCGTTGCCGCCGGGGCCAACATCGTTCGTGTTCACGATGTTTCGGAAATGGCCAACATTGTGAAAATGATCGACGCGATTCGGCGGGCTCCGTCGCCCTCATAGAAAATATTTTTGTAAAATTCAAAAACGGCGGTGGCGGTTCGTGTGTCTCACTTATATAAAGGGAGCCTGGGTGGCTTCTGTTTCTCTCGGACGGTCGTCGCTCGATTGGATTTGAAGACCGATGTTTGATCTGCTCCATCTCGGAAATTTCATCCGGGCCATTCGCCTATACGGTGTGTGGCAGGTCGGAATTGAATTGGTGCTGATCGGCATCTTCGTCTATAGCGTCATCCGCTTCCTTAGGGGAACCCGCGGGGCTCGCATGCTCAAGGGCGTTGGCGTTCTGCTGGTCGTACTCTATCTCATCGTCCGCATCTTCGGCGCCACCATGAACCTCGAACGAATCGAGTTCCTGTACGGGCGATTCCTATTCTTCGCGTCCGTCGCCCTGGTCGTTGTCTTCCAGCCCGAGATCCGCCGGGCACTGATGCGGCTTGGTGAAACCAGGCTGTTCAGGCCTTTGTCTGCTGAAATCAACCAGGACATCGAAGCGCTCGTGGAGGCCGCGACGTTTCTCTCGCGACGCAAGATCGGCGCGCTGGTGGCCATCGAGCGCGAGGTGGGCTTCGGAGGCATTGCGGAATCGGGCACGCGAATCGATGCCGACCTGTCGGCCAACCTGCTCAACACAATCTTCTGGCCGAACTCTCCCCTGCACGACCTTGGCGTGGTTGTCAGCGGCGGCCGAATCCTGTATGCGGGCGTACAGTTCCCCCTGGCGGAAGACGAGGATTTTGAGCAGGAACTGGGCAGCCGTCACCGCGCTGCCGTGGGTATGAGCCAGGAAACCGACGCCGTCGTCATGATTGTTTCCGAGGAAACGGGCGACATCTCGGTGGCCGAGGCCGGTCGGCTGATCCGCCGCCTGTCGCCCGAGAACCTGCGTTCGGTGCTGACCGAGTTGCTCACCCGCCAGACCGGATCCAGCGGGTCTTCGGCCGAGATACAGGCCGCCGCCGCGTAGTAGGATTTGCCGACATGGCCGAAGAGAAGAAATCCAAATTCGCCTTCCTGCAGCATGTGCCGCGCCCGCCGCAGTACGTGCGGGGTCTGCACGACCACCCGGCGACGCCATCCCGCGTACTGCAGGGCGTCAAGACTTTTCTCTTCGTCGCCCCACTGACGTTGCTACTCTGGGTTTATGCCGAGCGCGAGCAAATGGGTTCGCTCAAGGACTTTGGCGTTACGGTGGATGTGCGGACCAACCAGCCCGACCGGCTAGTCAGCCTCGTCGTCCCCGAAGACCACCGCCTGATCCTCGACCTCGAAGGTCCGCGATCCAGTATCGAGGCCGTCCGGGATCAGCTTTCCGACAACCGCAAGCCCCTGGTGCTGATTCTCGATGATGACGACAAACCCGGCTTCGACGGCGAGATCAACGCCGCGGCCAAGATCGGCCAGACGGACATATTTGTGCGAAACGCGGTCAGCGTCATCCGTGTCCGACCTCCGCTCCGAGTCAAGGTTGAAGCCAAGATGACCCGCAAGGTTCGCATCCGGCAGGCGGAGCACACCCGCATTGTCGGCGACGTTGTTTTCGAGCCGGACACGGCCATGATTGAAGGCCCCGCCAGTGTGCTGAACACGATTCCGGAGGACAAGCTCGTGCTCGACGCCGACATGAGCAAGTTCGCCGTGCGCCCACGCGGAAAATACGAAGATACCGTACCCCTCTCGTTCCCCATGGCCATCGACCGCATCACGTTCCCGACGACTGTCAAAGCCAAGGTGGACATGCGTGAGTCGCTTACCTTCAATCTGCAGACGATACCCTTGGTCGTGCAACTTCCCGCGGTCGTGGTTGAGAAGGACCGGTATAAGGTATCGGTCGCTCAAGTCACTCTGCCCAACGTCAGCGTCAGCGGGCCGCCCGACGCCATCGAATTACTCCGCCTCCAGAAGTTCCCGGCCGCCGCTGTGCTCGAGCTTACCCCCGAAGAAGCCACCACGCCCGGCGACAAGACCAAACGACTGACTCCGGCGAGCTATCGCATGCCCAAGGATGTGACGGTCACGAACCCCGAGCGCGAGATCACGTTTACGGTGAGTGATCGGGGGAATTGAATGGCCTCACGGCTTCCAATCCACTGCCGCGGCTGGGGAGGTTGAGGGTCGCTTCACGTTTCGTATTATTGGGTAGCACAGCTAAGATGATGAAACCGAAGCGTAAATGATCCAGTGGACCGTTGCTCAAGAAATGGAGCATAGCATCATGTCACGGACGTTACCATTTGACGCTGCAAAGACCCATCTGCGGGAAATTGTTGAGGGGATGGTTCCCGGCGAAGAACTCGTCCTGACGGCGCAAGGCGAACCACTGGCCGTGGTCACTCGACCGACCCTCAAGAGTTGGCCGTGCCAGCCTGGTTCGGCCAAGGACACCAAGCACTGGATCGCCCCGGACTTTGACGCCCCACTGGAGGACTTCAAGGAGTACATGGAATGACGCTCCTCCTCGACACCCACACATTTCTGTGGTTCTGGTGGGACGACCCGCAACTGAGCGAGACAGGTAAACAAGCCATCTGCGATCCGGGGAACCGAAAGCTGATCAGCACCGCCAGTTGCTGGGAGATCGCCATCAAGGTGAGCCTTAGGAAGCTCGACCTGGGCGCGCCGTATCGCGGGTTCATCCACCAGCACATGGTGCGAAACAACTTCGAGATGTTGCAGATCACCGACGAGCACCTGGCGGCCGTCGCCGAGTTGCCATTCCATCACAAAGACCCGTTCGACCGTTTGCTGATCGCCCAGTCGTTGGCGGAGAATGTCCCGCTTATGAGCAGCGATTGCTTGTTCGATGCCTACCCGATCAAGCGGATTTGGTGAACTGATGCCAGTGTCGCTGAGCGAGCGGGAAAAAGGGGCAACTTTCGCACTCACCTTTCCGGTCTCTTATGGGCGCACCCTTTTCAGATGCTTGAGGATCGCCTTCCCGCCCGCGCTATGGGGGGTCAGATGTGCCGCCCGGGCCTCCTGGCCCGAGTAGACGATGACTCCCCCATCCGACGATAGGTCACCCCACTGCTTGGATTTGCGCGTGACAATAACAATGGCCTTGCCCAGCCGGACGCGCGGCATCACATACGTCTTGGCAAAGTCCTGAACGAGCGAGACGGAAAGCAGCTTCTTGCGCAGCCATCTTGACACCGCACCGGAGTCTTCGCTGTGGTAGGGAAACAGTTCAAGGCAGGCGATGGATTGGGCCAGCTTCTTGCGCGCCGCGGCAAAGTCGGATCTATCGTGGTCGGCGAGTTCGCCGATAATGCCGGACAGTTTTCGATGCCACCAGCGAAACCCTCCGTGCCACGCGAATTGAGGATCGAGGAAGAGAAACGGGTGATCGTCTTCGCGGAACTCCTGTTTGAGATTGCGGCGCAACGCCTGTCTATACTCAGTCACTTCGTATTCACCGAAGTAGTCGGCAGGGCTGAGGCCGGGATTGAGCAAGAGAACGTACACGCTGGCCCGACGCACGTCCCCCCAGAACGGCTGGGGCATAAGCCCGAGATGCAGTCGCTTGTCCCCAGGACGGCAGAAATCGGGGGCACGGATAATGGCCCGCCAATCGTGCAGTGGAGCGAGGCACTTTGGATCGTTCTTCTCTGCGATGATTTCGTCACCGTCGAGCAGGTAGGGCTTCGATTCAGGCTCCCAACGTGCCCATGCGTCAAGCAAATTTGCGACGGCCATTTCTCGCCTCCCTGATCTTTGCGACGCAACACTGAAAGACAGCGCGATTCCGCGCCGGCCACGGGCAAGAGTACTTGCCCATGCCAGCCTACGCCGCAAACTGTCTTGGCCTTGAAAGCGCACAATTCCTCTGATTTCCCAGCGTTTTGCGCCACTTTTTTCGCGCTGAAACTAAAATCGCATAAT
>JANYKD010000184.1 GCA_025361735.1 Phycisphaerales bacterium | reverse complement strand
GCATCTCCTGCGAGCCGGCGCTCCAGGTGATCTTCACCGGCGGCAAATCGCCGCGTGCGGGAATGTCATAGTGGATGACCTCCCACTTTGGAAACACATCCGTTGACAGGCCCGATACCCGTGCCTCGACGTTGATCTTGCCCTCGAATCCGCCGGCATCGGGTGGATACCAGAGTTTGTCCAGTTTCAACGACATGAACGCAAGGTTGGCCGTGTGGCTGGCCCAGTTGCCCAGATTGCCCGTCGCGAATTCGCGCCAGCTATGCCACTGGAGCCAGAACGGGTGATACGGGCGGTCGGCCGCCGGCCCGAGCCAGAGATCCCAGTGGAGATACTTCGGACATTCCGGCCGCTCCGGGGTGGGAGCGCCTTTGCCCCGGCCGCCGTCGGAGTTCCAGACGTAGACACGGGTGATGTCGCCGAGCAACCCCGCCTGCACAATGGCGTGCGCCTTACGGAACTCGGGCGAGGCGCCGCCCTGATTGCCCATCTGGGTGGCAACCTTGAACTTGCCGGCCGCCAGACGAATCGCCCTGGCCTCCTTCATGTCGTGCGTCAGCGGCTTCTCGCAATACACAGGCTTTCCGGCCTTCATCGCGGCCATGGTAATGATGGCGTGGTTGTGATCGGGCACGGCAATGACCACGCCGTCGATCTCCTTGCCGGCCTCGTCGAGCATGGTCCGGAAATCGAAGAACTTCTTCGCCTGCGGAAACTTGTCGAACGCCGGGCCGGCCCGGTGCTCGTTGACGTCGCACATGGCCACAAGGTTCTGGCCCATGCCCGGCAGACAGCCGACGAACCAGTCGCCGCGTCCGGAAACGCCGACAAGGGCGAGGTTCATCTTCTCGTTGGCCGCGAAACTATATGCCGAGCGGCTGTCGCTCAGAATCAGGAATCCCGCTGTCGCACCGAGAACAGCTCGTCGAGTGATTCGCCTGGCCATGCCCAACTCCCTTCGTAGGGCCCGCATTGGGGACCATTCCGTCCGGACGCGTAGGGTGTGGGCCGATCCACACAATGATCCGCAGTGCGGACCCTACGGTTGCACTTTGAGATCGCCCGTCGCGTACTGAATCCCGGCCAGAATATGCCAGAGCATCTGCGGTTGCTGATAGCTCGATCCGTTGTGCGCCGGCAACGAGGTGTAGAATACGCGGCCTTTGCCGTAGGACCGGATCCAACTCACCGGAAAATCCTCGCCTTTGCCACCGGCGGCCTTTGCCGTGGCAACATCGAGGCTCAGTAGAACCGTCACCTGCTGGCGCGAGAATTCGCGGAACTCGTACACTTCGTCGGAGAGGTCGAAGCCTTCCGGCCTGATGCCCGCGCACAGCGGGTGGTCCGGCCGTTCCGCCCTGAGATGAACCTTGCCGCCAAAGTGCGCGGCGTACTGGCCACCCATCATCTGGTTGTATTCCGTCCACTTCACGCCGGCGGTGGCCGCGTGCCATCCCACGAGCCCGCCGCCATCCTTCACGAACTCCAGCAGATTCTGCTGATAGATCGGTTCCTTCTGCTTTGCGGCCGCCTGTGCCGCCTCGTCCAGCGTCTTGAAGTCCGCGGGGAGCATGGGCGAGGCCTCGTGATTGTTATTCATGACCACTGCGTCGAAACGCCTGAGGTTGTCGGCATCAAAGACGGCCGGGTCGCCGCTGAGGACGACCTCGAACGCTCGCGTCTTTTTCGCCAGCACTTCCATGGTCGAGAAAGGCTGGCGCACGGCCTCTTGGTGAGTCTGGACCCGGCCATAGACGAGAACGCGCCGGGGCTTTTCAGGTTTGACAACAGGCTGCGCGGGTGCGGCCTTTTCCACTGCCTTCTCGAATGCTTCTCCGGCCCGCTCAACCGGGTCGGCCCCCGCCGTTCCCGTCAACAACGCCCACGCGATTGCGATGGTCGTCAGTTTCATGGTCGCCATTCTAACTCACCGGCCGCCAACGAGAAGGGGCGGATCAGGGGATCTGGAGATCAACGGGAGTTGCCCGGATATCGATCGCAGTTGCCCGCCTCAGTCACACAACATGGAATGACATTCGGCGAATGGACTATTTCTTTGAAAAGTCGCCTTCCACATTGCTCACGCCCGGCCCGCGGACAACACTCTGGCTCATCTCCGGGCCGGGGGTTACGAGTTCGTTGCCGTTCAAGACGACGTGCCCGCACTGCGCCAGCCAGACGGCGGCGTGATTGTCGATTTGGTATTTCCCGCCAGTGTTGTTTGGAGGAATGTGCAGCAGTCTCACCAGCCCGTTGCCGCGAATAGCCACTTCGCCCGCGGAGGTCACCACGATACCCGCGCCGTTGCCGCCCTCAATGGTGTTGTTCTCGATGACGATCTTCCCGAACACACCGGCGGGGCGGAACTGCTTGCCGGCATCGTCTTCGCTGGTCACCGAAATGGCGCCGGCCTGCGGGGAATCCCAGAATGGATTGAACATGTGCGCGTCGATGATGGTGTTGTTGCGAATGACCACTTCCGCGATCCCGGCCGCCGCCGGATAGGGCGCCTCGGGCGACACCGAGATCGCGAACGGGCCTTCGATCCGATTGTTCTCGATCAGGCCCGAGGCCTTGATGAGAATGCGGCCGGAGCTGCGCACGATGTTGTTGCGGAAGACAAATCCATTGCCCTGGGCGTCGATGTCATAGACGGAGTCCCCTTCCTTCCAGGGGACGTCGGCATCGAGCGCAACCTTGCACACGCTGCCGTCCGGGAACGCCTGCGAAAGGCGCCAGTAGCCCCAGCGGCCGGCGCTGCCGAGTTTCTCCATGATTGCGGCCGGGATCGCCGTGTCCTTGGTCCGCACGACAGCGCGATCCCGCAAGGTGGCGACCGGGCCGCCCAGCGCCGCCTGCAGCCTGTCCCCATTCTTCAGCGCCAGTGCATCGCGCGACGCGAGCCAGAGGGTCCGGCCCTCGCGCTTGAGGATCACGTAGTCGCTGGACTGCACGCTCCAGGAGTCATCGCCGGCGTCACGGATCTCGCACCCCTCGGTCAGGACGCCCTTGAGCATGGTTCCCGTGAGGATGGCATCGGCGCAGACGCTGAGAATCCGCGGCTCGGTTGCTCCCGGCGGCGGCGGCCCGGGCACGATGCGACAAGCGGCAAAGGTGTGGCCACCCTGGCCACCGGAGGCGATGATGCCCATGCAGTTGGATGCATGGACGGTCACATTGCGCAGCGTGACCCGCGTTGAATCATCCACCACGACGGCGTGCGGGATGACGTTGACGCCGTAGCCGCCCAGCGAAGCGAGGTCGCCCACCTGGGCGAATCCGGCGGCCGCGTGGCTGGTCACGCGGACCACGCCCGCGGGACGCACGGCCGCCGTCGCTCCCCACATGTACGGCTTGCCCTGCTTGCGGTAACGGGTCTGACGATCGACGATGTCGATACGATTAAACGGCTCGACCGGATACCCGGCGTGAATCTTCACATCCAGCCAGTTTTCGGCCGGATTCACCGTGACGATTTCGCCCTGTGTAAACGGCAGCGGATCGTAGTCAACCGTGAGGCCGCGCAGGGTCAGATTCGAGCAGTCGCGGATGTCGATCGCCCGTGTCGTCTGCGTGCAGATCATCGTCACGCCATCGGCGACGATTTCGAGGTCGGATACGCTCCTGATCGCCAGGTGAATCCGGCCACCCTTTTCCGGCGCGCCGCGATACTCGCCTGGCGGGATCACCAGGCGTGTGGCCTTGGCGGCGATGGCATCGCTGACGATCTGCCGCAGTTCCGACATCGGCCGCGACGGGGCGGCGGCCGCCTGGAGTGACACCAGCAGAAGGACGGCGATGAGCAATTTCATGACGGGAGGCTCCATGCCGAAGAGAACATCATTGCAACGGGCTGACGGAGATCCGCTCAAAGCCAGCCTCGCCCTTTTCGACAAACAGGATCAGCCGGTCTCCGCCAAGCTCGGGGACCCAGTTTACAAGCGTGTGCTGCTGGCCGATGCTGACATCGAGGATGCTGTCCTTGAGGATGATGTCCAAAGTGAAAGGCTGGTCCAGGTTGGCAACGGATGTGAGCGACTTGCCGCCGGTTACCGAGACCTTCCGATCGGCCGGGGTGAACCGCAGTTCGTGGCTATCACCTTTGTCGGCCGTCGCCCGCAGGCGGAGCCCGAAGCTCGCCGCTTTCGCGTCGATGCGCATCTGCACCCGGCCGTTCTTCGGCAAGCCGCTCAAACTGGCCTGCGTCTTACCTTCGACCGAGCGGAGACGGACTTGCGTTGCGTCGCCCGTGACGCCATCGCCAAGCGATTTGAATTCCAGGGCGGCTGGCGCGCCAGTGGCGGGAATCATCTCGGACACGAACTTGCTGCCCAGCGTGCCATCCGCGTTCTGCACGAGTTCGCGAAACACCGCCCAGCCGGCATAACCCTTGGGCCAAATGCTTGCCGTGCCGATGCGGCGGTTGCCGGTGAACGCCGCGGTCTTCATCACGCGTGCGGCCGCGCCGTCGATCGTGTCCGTCGCCGGCCGCTCCCATGGCCCAAGCGGCTGCTTCGACATCCGGTAGTGCGCCACCTGGCCGTTGCTGAACAGGAGATAGTACCAGCCGTTCCATTGGAAATAGTCCGGGCACTCGGGAACTTCCTTGCCCTGGACCAGGAACGGCTCGACCTCGTCCCATGTTTTCAGATCCTTCGATGTATATTGAGCCAGGCAACCGCGATTTCCTTCCTTGAGCATCGTGGACACGAGCATGTGAAACAGCCCGGTCTTCTCATCGCGGAAGATGTGCGGATCACGGAAGCCGTTTACGTATTTCGCGTCGGTAATGAACAGCGGATTGGGCTCGGTCTTGACGAAGTGAATCCCATCGTTGCCCGTGGCCAGGCTCAGTTGCTCGCCCTTACCGATAACCCGCGTGGCGTAGAACGCGTAGTACGTCGCATCGTGGAAGAACATCGAGCCGGTGCAGATGGAACCTTCTTCCTGGCGAGTGATCGGTACGGCCAGAGGATGCTCGGTCCACTGGATCAGGTCGCGAGAACTGGCGTGGGCCCACTGGTGGGCGCCCTTGCCGCCCTTGGCCGAGTGGTGGCCGCGATCCAGCAGATAGTAGAAGTGGAACGTGCCGTCGTGGAAGAAGGGAAGCGTGTCGCCGACATTGAACTGGTTGTGCGGCCGGAAATACTGCATAGAGGGTAACGGGCCGAGATACTGGAGTTTTTTGGCGGCGATTGGCCCGGCTCCGCCGCTCAGGGTTTCGATCTCCGCGTCCGACAGGGCGCGCGTCCAGACGGCAATATGATCGACCAGGCCGTGCCAGCCCGACTTGATGGCGTCGTCTTTGGACTCGGCGCCGATAAAGCACGAGTCGGTGTTGCCCTGACGCAGCGAACCCATGGGGAACCCTTCGTCCATCCACACGCCGTCGACGAACATCTGGAGCGTGGCCCCGTCGAAGCGGCAGACGATGTCATGCCAATCCTTGGCGCCGATCATCGCCAGCGGAACAGTGACCTGGGTGACGCCCTTGGTTGCGTCGGTCCCGAGTTCAAAGCCAATCACCTTGCCGGCGCCGAAGTCGTGGGAGAACAGGTTGTAGACGAGCTTCTCGTGGCCGCCGTGCTTAGAGAACAGCGGCGCCATCCAATTGCCGCCGGTGTCTCGCAGACGAGCGCACAACGTGAACGCGGTGCCCTTGACATTCAGCTTGCCCTTGTCCCCCTGTCCGGCGTCGAGATATCCGCCATCGAGTTGGGCAACGCGTCCATCGCCACCGCGGGCCAGCGAGGCATCGCGATCCGCGCCGGTGAGTTCGACACCGACGCGGGCATCGCCGTGCGGCGTCAGTTCCGCGCCCGGGCTGGCCGAGTCCCGTGCATCTCTCATGTGCCAGACGGCGGCGGCGTCGGCAAATGGAGCCTTGCCTTCAGCGGCCACGACCAGGCCGGCGACAAAGAGGTGGATGAACGCCGCTATACAAATGGCTCTTGTCATAGTGGCGATGATTCTACACCCTAATCACCGTGCCTGCGCACAGTGCCTTCCCTGACGGGTGTGCCCATCGTTCTTTTGGCAACTCTTGCGAAAGCAGCGTTGATAGGGACGGCTCGCCGAGCCATCCAGATGCGCCCCACGGCGGTTTCGGCGAAACCGCCCTACCCTTGCAAGGAATGTACATTGGAGTGAGGAATGAGACGGGAACTACATGGCACGCCTCAGAAACACGTAGCTCTTCTCGGCTGCCTCCTGCGGATTGGCGGTGTGGGTGTAGAGTTCGACGGTCAGGAAGCGGTCGTAGTTGATTTCGCGCAGGGCGTTGCGCAGGCCGGACCAGTCGAGCGTGCCTTCGCCGGGGATCATGTGGTAGTGCTTGCGGCCGGGGATATCCTCGACGTGCAGGTTCCAGATACTGCCGGCGAGCAGGCGGACGGAGTCGGCGATGTTCTCCCCCATGACCTGGCTGTGACCAATGTCCAGATTCGCGCCAAAGCGGGGGTGATTCAGGCGGTCGATCCATTCGCGAAGCTCGGCCACATATTCGAGGAACAGGCCGGGTTCGCATTCGATGCCGACGTCGATGCCCAGGGCGTCGGCGCGGTCGAGGATTGGCTTGATCGATTCCGCGAACTGTTTCGCGGCCGGGATCGGAGGCATGCCGCCGAGCATCCGGCCAGTGGTGATGGAGATATTGCGTGCGCCCACAGCGCGTGCGAAGTCCAGGGACTTGAGAATAAGCCGGGTGCGATCGGCGCGGTGCTGTGGATTGGGGCTGATGAGCCCGGGTTCGAAATACGCCTCCGGCGGCGCGTGGCGCCAGTAGCCGAAGGAGCAGTTGACGTTGATGTTGCTGACGGCCAGCCCCAGGCGCGACAGTTCATCGCAGACTTCGGTGGTGAGTGTGCCGTTGATGGCGTCGGGATAGGCGTGCGGCGTATCGGCGAGAATCTCAACGCCGGTGAAACCGGCCTTGCGGATGCCGCGGAGAGCGTCGATGAGGGAAAAGCGCGTGTAGGCGTTGGTCGAGAAGGCGAGTTTCATAATGCGGTAAATGATAACGCCGAGTGTTCAGCCTGCGAAGGAAGCACGCGTCGTGTCGATCATTCTCTGCAGTCGCGTGCGCGGCTGGATGAGATAGAACAGATGGCGGTCGAAGATGGCACGCTGCGCGTCGGCCAAGCCGCGTTGCTGCTCGAGGGCAGCCTTGAACTGCCGGTAGTCGTCGGTGTCGGTCAGGTCGCGCAGGCCGTGATGCATCTGGGCGAACAGTTCGGCCCGGCGTGGCGAGAGACGCGGGGCG
>JANYKD010000523.1 GCA_025361735.1 Phycisphaerales bacterium | reverse complement strand
CAGCGCCTTGTCCCAGTGCTCGTCGGTCATCGCAGCGCTGAGCTTCTCGCTGAGTTGCTCGATCGCCTTGCGCGTCTCGGCTTCCTTCTTGGCATCGAAGGTGCCGGCAATGATCTTCTCGAGCACCTTGTCCATTTCCATGGGGTGGCCGATCCAGGCGATCCTGGACTCCTTGTCGATGATGAACGCCGTGGGGATGCCCGTCTGACCGGCCGCGGCCATCCACGACTCGGCCATCTGGCCCTTGTCCGATCCTTTCAGATCGTCCAGGGCCACGCGGTAGTTCATCTTGTCGCCCATCTCCTCGACAAACGCGGCGACGCCGTCCTGCTTTTCCTCCCAGCAGTTCTGGCCGATCATGACGACGCCCTTATCCTTGTATTGTTCCTGGAGCTTGGTGACGTGGGGAATGCTGGCGCGACACGGGCCGCACCAGGTCGCCCAGAACTCCACGACATAGATCTTGCCCTTGTCAAACTGCTTGACCGGCTCGCCCTTGACCCACTTGGATGCCTGAATCTTGGGCGCTGGATCGCCGACCCGGAGCGTTGCCATCTCGGCGGCGGCGCACACCGTCGCCAGCAAACCGAACGTTATGACCGCCGCGAACATTTGCCTGATGAACATGACCACTCCTTTATTTCGCCTTCTTCTCCTGATACTTCTTCAATGACGCCTGGAGATCCTTCTTCATTTCCTCGGGAGCTTTGTCGATGGCCTTGGTCTGTATTTCAATGGCTTTGTCGACATTGCCCTTTTCAAAGTTGGCGCGAGCGAGCGTGTCCAGAATGGCGGGATCAGCACCCTGCGTGGCTGCATCGGCTTTCTCGGCGAGTTTCAGCGCCAGATCGAAATCGCGCTTGGCCAGACCCGGCTTGTCGAGAATTGTCCAGGCGATGGCGTTGAGCATCTGTGCCGAGGCCTTGGGGTCTTCGGCTATCTTGCCCGCGGTGGCGTAGGCCGCGTCGAGATCGCCGAGCTCGACCTGGCCGTGGAACTTGGGGAACTGAAGTTGCAGCGCCATGTCGGGGTTGTTCTTGATCGCGGCGTCGACAACCTCGATGAACTTCTTCCAGTCCTTGGCATTGGCGGCCTCGCCGAGATCCTGGCTCAGCTTCTGCTGCACCGCAGCGGCAGCGTCTTCTTTTTTCTTCTCTTCAATCGCCTTGGCGACATCCCAGGTTCCGGCCACAACCTGCTCGATGACCTTGTCCATTTCCATGGGGTGGCCGATCCAGACGATCTTGGTTTCTTTGTTGACGATGAAGGCACAGGGAATGCCGTTTTGCCCGGCCGCCTTGAACCAGGCCTTGCCCATGGCGCCATCGGCATCGACGGTGACGCGGTAGTCCATCTTGTCGCCCATCTTCTCGACGAAGGGAACCACCTTGTCCTCGGACTCGTCCAGATCCTGGCCGATGCAGATCACGCCCTTGTCGGCGTATTTCTTCTGCAACTCGGTGAGATGCGGGATCGAAGCGCGGCACGGCGGGCACCATGTGGCCCAGAATTCGACGATGTAGATCTTGTCGGCGGCGAACTCCTTGATTGGCTCGCCCTTGACCCACTTGCCAACCTGCAGTTTGGGCGCGGGGTCGCCCACTTTCAGTGTTGCCTCCTGGGCGCAGATCGCCGACGCTCCAACCAGCCCGATCATCAATGCCGCAATCACGCTCTTAATGGACATTAGATCTCCTTACCAGGGGACAATGACACTGCATGGACATCCACGGTATCCTAACGAGTTGCACATTCCGTTGAACAGCCCAAAGTGGTAGTCTATTCCCCATGGACCCATCCGACGAATCGTCCGGCGAGTTCCCGTGTCCGCACTGTGGCGGGCAGGTGCAGGCCATTCCCTCCGATCGGCCGCAGGTGTTGGATTGTCCACACTGCAACCAGCCATTTGTTTTGCCGGCCGCCGGGCAGCAACTGGCGGTGGCGCAAGTCCGGGGGCAGGAAGAGTTTGTAACCGACGATACGCCCGCGCCGCACAATGACGACGATCTCGACGGTTCGCGCATCCGGCGGGTGGCGATGCTCAAGCGGACCGCGTATCGCAGCAGGTCGTACTGCGTGATTATCGCCATCGGCTGTCTGGCGGGCGCGGGGCAATGCATCTGGAATGTGGTAACCGCGATCCGGTTCCCGGCGGCGGGTACGGCAACGGCGTATGGCGTGATCGGGCTGTGGATGGCCGCGACGGCGGGGTGCATTTACCTGGGAAACAGGTTCTATCGCCGGGCCGGGAAGTATGCGCGCGAGGCCGAGGCGACGTCGCTGTCGGAGCCGGCGGCGCCGCCTGACTTCACGGCGTTATCCGACGGCAGCCAGCGGTGGAAGAATCTGGAGAGGTTGGACGAGGAAGAGAAGAAGGACGAGTGAGCGAGGAGGCGGGGCCAAGGCAAATGGTAGAAGGAAAAATGGCGGAAGAGCGGTGTAGGGTCCGCTTCAGCGGACGCGGTTCGGCGTAACGTGGACGCGTCCGCTGAAGCGTCCCCTACAATTCCATCCGCGACGTGGTACAATGGGCACATGCCAGACGACAATCTGAACCAACCGCGTGAGGATGAGAAACCGAAGGTTCTGGACCATTTCAACTCGCAGGCGATGCAGGCGGCGAACCAGAAGGCGGGGCGGTGGTTCTCATTGGCAGCGATTATGATCATTTGCGTGCTTGGAGCGTTGTTCTTGACAGGGATAGTCCCGATCAGCATTGGGGCGTCAAAGGAGCGGGCCAATCGGGTGCATTGTGCCTCGAACCTGCGGCAGATCGGTCAGGCATTGCAGCTCTACGCCAACGGAAATAAATGCTATCCGCAGACAACGTACGATCCGACCAAGCCGCTGAGTAACGGTTTTACAGGGGCCGGAGCTGCAATTCCCTTTGGACCGGGTGGGCCGGCGGCCAATGATCCGACGGCGGCGATGTTCCTGCTCGTGAAGACGACGGATATGAATCAGGAAGTGTTCGTCTGCCCGTCGTCGAACCAGGAGAAGGATACGTTTACCGTGAACAACGTGACATACACGAGCATGCAGCGGTCGAATTTCACGGGCCCGAACAACCTGAGCTACTCGTTCACGAACATGTACCCCGGCACGGCGGCCGTGAAGCTGGGATATCAGTGGAGCCCGAATGTGACGGCCGATTTCGCGATTGCGGCGGATCGGAACGACGCCGATCCCAAGGCGTTTGTGGGCGTTACGTCGGCGTCACCTCAGACACAGCAGAGGCCGCTGAACAGCCACAATCACGAACAGGATGGCCAGAACGTGCTCTACAACGACGGGCATGCGGAATGGGGCCAGTCGCCGTGGATGGGTGTGAACAAGGACAACATCTACACCTCGGCGAAGCTGGATGCGGCCGGGAACCAGCTCAATCCGGCCGCCAGCGTGCCGTTGTGGCCGGACCCGCAGGGGCCGCTGGATTCGGTGCTCGTGCCGCGGAAGGGGAATGGGTTCTGAGAGTCACCCCTACGGTCCGCTTCAGCGGACGCGGAGACCCGTAGTCACACCGAATCGCGTCCGCTGAAGCGCTTATCTTTCCCCACATCTTTTTGAGTTTCGGCAGTCGTTTGGCGGATATTTAGAAGACCAAACGGAAGGAACTCTTGAAAGCAATGGATTGCGAGGCATGGGCAGAGCGTAATTTCGGGGACA
>JANYKD010000522.1 GCA_025361735.1 Phycisphaerales bacterium | reverse complement strand
GCGAAGTAGGCCGGCCGCGCAGGGAAAGAGGCAACACACATGCGCCTGGTGTACAGCACGGCCATATGTACGGAATGCACGGGCTGCTGATCGACACTCTGGATGAACGTGGCGTTCCTGCCACGAAGCGTGACAATCTCTTCGGCCGGCATCTGCGGGGCTTTGTAGCCCGCGGCGCAGCCGGCCAAGAGCAACGGCGCCGTACACGAAAGCAGGGTGCTGTACACCAGGCGCATGTGTGTTGCCTCTTTCCCTGCGCGGCCGGCCTACTTCGCCGATATTTCCTTGTCGGCGGTGACGTCGGTCAATTTCGGGAGGGTGCTGAAGAAAGAAGCTGCACAGGCTTTGTACACATGGCCCGCTTCAAAAACGCATTCGTAGGCGACGCTGTTCGAGTGCATAATCATGGACGTTGAGGTGCGGCGTTCCACGGTGATACGGTGCTGCCCGGGCGTCAGAAGCACTTTGTTGCCGCCAAAGTTGTCCATCCTGATGCCGGTTCCGGGAACGGTCGTATTGTCCACGGTCATGATGTACGTGCCGTCGCTGCCTTTCACGACGGCCGCCTGGGCTTCCTCAAGATTGGGTGCGGCATAATCGGGGAGGTCCGGCCCATGCGAGGCACACCCGCACAACATCAGAGCCGAGAAAACCAACGCACGCACACCTGTTATGGGAAGTTGCTGCATAAGTACCGGAAACACTACAAGGAACGAGATCCATAGTCAATGGTCCACGGCCGTCGTTGCAGGCGGGGTCAGGAAACGGGGTCCGGAACAAGGCTCACTGGACATTGTGTCCAGTGTATACAGCTTTTCCCCTCGTGCCTTGACGTCCTCGCAATCCCGAATGACGAATCAAATCCGAATACCGAATGTGCAAATGACCAGCGTACCTTGCTGAGCGCAGGTGCCGTTATTGGTCGTTCGGGTCGGGCTTCTCTCGTCATTCGGTTTTCGGGCTTCGGACTTATGACTTCTTCTTGCCCTCGCACACCTGGCCCTCCTTCTGGGTCTTCGGGGGCTGCAGCAAACCGGCCGACCAAGGCTCAGCGGGACAATTCTTGGATTCGGACGCAATCGCAAGATTCGCGGACGCTTTGACATGGAGCGACTGCCCAACCACCGACGATACAAGAGATGTCACGGGCAAGACCCGATCACTCCCGATCGCACGGTCACAACCTGACGTGGTTTCTGTAATATCGGTTCATTGCTTTGGGTCGATCGCCGCTCAGGGCGACGGATCCAGCAAGAGCAGGAGAACAGCCCCATGCAAATTAGCTCACTCAGCAGTGTATCTTTCCAACCCGCCGGCGGCACCCAGGCGATCGGCAAGATGAAACAGTCGTTCGAACAACTTGGCAGCGCCCTGGAGTCAGGCGATCTGTCGAGCGCAAAGGACGTGCTGGCGCAGATGAAGGAGACTGCCCCCGCGCGAGGCGGTGGCGACAATCCGATGAGCCAGAAGATGGATGCGCTCAGCAAAGCGGTGGAATCCGGTGATGTCAAAGCTGCCCAACAAGCCTACGGCGACATCAAGAAGACCATGGCGCAGGCACCGGGCGCGGGTGGCGCCATGGCCGGCTCTCGCGGAGCGGCTGGTGGCGGACAGCGTCCGGGTGGAGCGTCCCCCGCCGGCGGGCAAAAGCCATCAGGTGCCAGCGGCAGCAGTGCGAGTTCGAGCAAGACCTACGACAAGAAGGATGCCAACAAGGACGGTACGGTCTCCACGATGGAGGAGATCCTGTACAGCCTGAAAAACCCGGTGCAATCACAGGAGAGTTCGACCACCGGCTCACTCGATATCACAGCCTGATCGTTCACCGCCGCGGCAGTTACCGCCGCGTGTGGGCAACGGCCGGGGCAAGCGCGAACCCTCCGGCCCAAAAGGCTGGAGGGATTCTCGTTTACTGGATCCGTGGGCTGACTGCTGATCATCTACGGCCTGAGCAGCACATCTCGTGACTGTCGGTAACCGCCCGGCGACATACCCGTCGCCCGCTTGAATGCGTGGCTGAAGGCCGACTCGTTCGAGTAGCCGACCTTGGCGGCAATGGTCTTCACCCCCAAATCCGTGTCCCTCAGTAGTGCCCGGGCCTTTCGCATCCGGCACTCGGTCAGGTATTGCAGAGGTGGAGATCCGACGGCGGCCGTGAATCGGGCGGCGAAGGCGCTGCGGCCGATGTTGGCCTCTTCGGCCAGGCCGGCCACGGTCCAGGGCTCTTCTGGCCGGGAGTGGATCAGGCCGAGCACCGGGGCAAGGTCGGAATCGAAGATCGCCTGGAACCAGTTGCCGGTTGAGTCCTCGGGCAGCGTAGCGGCATAGGCACGCACCGCCTGCACAAACAGCACGTGTGCCAGATGGTTGACAATGCTCTGCGATCCCGGCAGCATCGCCGCCAGTTCGCTGGCCAGGAACCTGAGCGTGCTTTCCAGCCACGGAGCAGCCTCCAACTCCGAACTCCGTATATGGATGACCGGCGGCAAGGACGCGAGCAAGGGGCAACCCTCGTCGTCCTCGCTGAAGAATGCACCACTCAAAAAGGTGGTGGGCACGCCTCCGCCGCCGTAGCGCACGCCGCTGAGGGTCTCGATATTTTCACGGCGGAGAAGATCGTGAATGTTTTTGACGGGCGTGCCCCACTGGTCTCGAAGGACGATCGGATCACCGCGGGCAATCAGGACCACGTCGCCCCCTGACAGCGGCAGTTTCACGGCGTGCTGCTCGACCTCCAGACAGCAGTTTCCCCGGATGATGGCAATGATCGACCCCCGCAGGACAGGCGGATCGTGCGCGGGCACATCAAATCCCATTGACTCGATGCGCTTCCGCATCTCGGCCGGCGGGAGGCCCCCGAAGCGCACCCCCCAGGGCGCGGTCATCTCGTGTGCCCCCGGGAGCATGCAGCGCAGACGGATGCCATCCAAGACTTGGGTCAGCGGATCAAGATGAGCCAGCGGGTGCCGGTTCGGCCGCCCCGTGCGCCGACTATCGAGTACCGCTGTGCTGCGCTTCGTCTTCATGTTCTAATTATACATCTGGATTGGATACTCGTGGACGATCACAACATATTTCCGGACTTAATAGCATTGTTAATCCACATGTTTCAGGTGAATAATACAGGCATGCGGACGTCCAGTGAGCCAACGTCGGTTGTCCAGCCGTCTTCACCTTCCACGGAAGTTCGCCGGGAGCGACCTGCAATCCGGCCTCGCCCCATCAAGCGGCGTCGGAGGCGATGGCCATTCCTGCTGCTGATTCCCTTGCTTGCGGGCGGCGCATGGTGGGGCAAACAAAGACTCGCTCCCCCAGTGCCGGCCGCGGCCGTCAACGCCGCGGAACTGGTATCCGTTACCCGCGGCCGGGTGGAGAAAGCCGTAGATTCCTCCTGCCGGGTGGTCTCGAATCTGGATGTGGACATCAAGTGCCGGGCCAGCGGTGAGGTTGTCACGCTCCCCTACGACATCAGCCAGACAGTGAAGAGAGGAGATCTGCTGTGCCAACTGGACCCCACCGACAGCAAGCTGGCTGTACGCTCGGCCGAGGTTGCGGTAGCCCAGTCCAATGCCAAGCTCGCCCAGGCCCGGCACGACCTGAAACTCGCTGAGGAGAACCTCATAACCACCCGACGGAGGAATGAGTCCACGCTTGCCTCGGCCAAGGTGAAGGCCGTCAACCTGCGGGCGAAAGCGGAGCGTCAGAAGGAACTGGTGCAGCAGCAGTTGGGCTCGCGGGAAGAGATGGAATCGGCCGAGACGGAGGCCGCCACCGCCGAGACGGCATTGCAGGCGGCACAAATCGCCATCGACGAACTGGAGCAGCAGGAGATCCAGATCGAGTTCAAGCGGGAAGGAGTCAAAATAGCCGAGGCCCAGCTTCAGTCCGACCAGATCCGGCTGGACAACGAGAAGCAGCAGTTGGCATATTCGACGGTAACAGCGCCCCTTGATGGCGTTGTCTCCGCCTTGAACGTGCAAAAAGGGACGATTGTTGCCTCCGGTATGAGCGGATTCAGCGGCGGGACAACGATCATGACACTTTCGGACCTCTCGCGGGTATTCGTCATCGCCACCGTGGATGAAAGCGATATCGGCGAGGTGCGCGTGGGCCAGAAGGCGCGCGTCACCGTGGCCAGCTTCCCCGGCCGGACATTCACGGGCCAAGTGGTGCGCCTCGCCACCAAGGGCGTGAACTCCTCCAACGTCGTGACCTTCGAGGTGAAGGTCGAGGTCATGGATGAAAGCAAGAGTCTTCTGCGGCCCGAGATGACGGGCAACGTGACGATTATCCAGGATGATCGGAAGGATGTCCTTACGCTTCCGTCCTCGGCCATTGTCCGGCAAGGCGGGGAGAGCTTCGTGACCATGGCTGACGGACAGAAACGCGCCGCAACGCTGGGCTTGCAGAGCAACGAGTCGGTGGAGGTGCTTTCAGGCCTGGCGGAGGGCGAGAAAGTCCGCGTGATTACGGCCGAGTTACCGACGCGGTGGAAGAGCAAGGACCAGGGCGGCCCACCGCGTCCCGATTGACCTTTCATCGCCGCTGGTTGCCGTCCGTTCCTTTCTTCAACCGGATAGATGCCGTGATCGAAGTCCAGAACATCACAAAGTGTTACGAGTTGGGCGGCCAGTTGGTGTATGCGCTGGATGATGTTAGCCTCCGGATTGCCGCCGGCGAGATGGTCGCCATTCGCGGTCCCAGCGGCTCGGGCAAGAGCACGCTCATGAACATCCTGGGGTGCCTGGATCGGCCGGACAACGGGCGCTATGTGCTGGCCGGCGAGGATGTCTCGACACTGGATGACGATGAACTGGCGGCCGTCCGCAGTCAGCGGATCGGGTTTGTCTTTCAGACGTTCAACCTGCTGCCGAGGATCAGCGCCCTGCGGAACGTCGAGTTGCCCGTACATTACCTGGGCGGCAAGGGCGCCCGCGAGAAAGCCGAAGCCGCTCTGGAGGTGGTGGGTCTGGCCGATCGCATGCACCATGAGCCAAACCAGCTCAGTGGCGGTCAGCGGCAGCGCGTGGCCATCGCTCGGGCGCTGGTCAATGATCCGGATATTGTCCTGGCCGATGAACCCACCGGCGCGCTGGACACGCGTACCGGAGAAGAAGTCCTGGCCCTTTTCAAGCAGCTCAACGCGCAGGGTCGGACCATCCTCGTCGTCACCCATGATCTGAATGTGGCCCGCCACTGCGAGCGGGAGATCTACCTCCGCGATGGGCAGATTGTCCCTCCGCCTGACGCGGAAGTGGTTCATACTGCCTCCAACAGAGCCGGGGGTGCCCAATGATCTTCTGGACGATAGTGGAACTTGCCCTGCGCAGCCTGGCGGCCAACAAGCTCCGCTCGTTTCTGGCCATGCTCGGGATCATCATCGGCGTCTGGTCGGTCATCTCGGCCCTGGCGCTGGCGGCCGGGGCGCAGAAGAAGGTCGTGGACCAGATGTCCTCGCTGGGGACCAACGTCGTCATGGTCACGCCTGGCCAGCGCGGCACAGGCGGTGTGATCTCCGGCACGCAGAAGAACCTGAAGGTCGAGGACGCGCTGGCCATGCTGAAGATCCTCGAGGTCTCGCGCGTCTCGCCTGTTGTGCGCGGCGGCGTTCAGGCCAAGCATGGCAACAAGAACACCCGGCCAAACCTCTTGGGCACGGCCCCGAGCTATTTCGCGATCCGCAGTTTCCAGGTCCAGAGCGGCCGATCCATCACCGACGCCGATTGCGATACCTCCGCTCGCGTGGCCGTTCTGGGGCCTACGACGGCCAAGAATCTCTTTGGCGATGATTTCGGCCAGTCGCTGGGCCAGTCGATTGAGATCAAGGGGGTGCAGTACCGCGTCATCGGCTTGCTTGAAGCCAAGGGCGACCAGGGCTTCTTCAACCCCGACGACCAGATACTCATTCCCTACACGACGGCCATGAGGCAGGTGCTGGGGCTGGATTATCTCAACGAAGTGGACCTGAGCGCTAAAGATGAGTCGAAGCTCGCTATGGTCCAGACGAAGGTAACCCTGCTTTTGCGCAAGCGCCACCGCCTGGCCGACGATGCCGACAATGATTTCAATGTGCGCAACATGGCCGATGTGCTCAGCGCCACCTCCACGATCAACACGGTACTGTCGCTGCTTTTGGGCGGCATCGCCGGCATCTCGCTGATGGTGGGCGGGATCGGCGTCATGAACGTGATGCTCGTGACCGTCGCGGAGCGCACGCGCGAGATCGGCGTGCGCAAGGCGATCGGCGCCAGACAGCGGGACATCCTCCGGCAGTTCCTGATCGAATCGGTCGTGATGAGCGCCATGGGTGGCTTATTGGGCGTGACTTTCGGCATACTGACGGCCAAGCTCATCTCCTCGCTCCAGTCGAGCATCACGCTGGTCGTCAAAACACCAAGCGTGCTGTTGGCTATCGGCTTTTCCGCGGCCGTTGGCGTGTTCTTCGGCTATTACCCGGCCCGCCGGGCGGCCAAACTCGATCCCATCGAGGCATTGCGCTATGAGTAATTCCAACCTTCATCAAAGTGGACGCATTGCCGTGTACGCGGTTCTGTTCTGGCTGGGCGGTTGCGTGAACTGGTCGGGCGATGTGGCGCTCTACCGTAAAGTGCTGGATGGAGCACAGCCGACCACGCGGCCAGCTTTCGATCCAGCCGACCCGCTGCCGCTTACACATGCCCTGGCTCTGGCCAATGCAGACAATGAAGCGATCGCCTCGCGCGGAGAGGACTACATCCAGGCACTGGCCGAGAAGATGCGGCAGGCGGGGACATTCCTCCCCACGTTGACCTTGGGGCCTTCCTACAGCCTGACGAACACAGACGGGATCTCGACATCGGGGAGCACTGCGCCGGTTGGCGAAAGCCGAGGTGGGACGAGTCACCAGTTTACGGTTCCCGCCAATGTGTCGGCGAACGGTTCGCTGTCGAATGCCTCGAACCTGCGGGCGGCGGGCTACACGGTGGAGCAGCGGGCACAACTGCTTCTGAACGAGCGCGAGACGATTCTGCTTCAGGTTGCCCAGTCCTACTACACCGTTTTGCGGGCCGAGCGGCAGGCCGACGTTTATGTGAACGGCCTGAAGCTGAAAGCTGAAAAGGTGCGTGATCAGGAATTGCGCCTCAAGCTGGGTAATGTGAAGCCTCTCGACCTGGCGCAGAGCCAGGCCGACCTGGCCGGCACCCGTGCCCGTCTCACCCAGTCACAGACCGATGCGGCCAACGCCCGCAGTGCCCTGGCCCGCCTCATGGGTGTGCCGGCGGTGCGCGGGCCACTGGTGGATGCCTTTGAACCGCCGGCGGAAATAGGCGAGGTGGACTTGTGGCAGGAGCAGGCCTTGGCCCAGCGGCAGGATCTGCTGGCCGCAGCGAGGACGGTCGAGGCCGCCAGGGCCAGCCTTGAAGCTGCCATCCGCGAGTATTTTCCGTCGGTGAGCGTCAATTACAGTTATTTCCTGTACACCGACCCATCCAGCGTGCAGAACTGGACCGGTGGTATCTCGGCCAACATCCCGATCTTCTCCGCCCTGTCCATCGAGGCCGGCATCCGACGGGCCTGGAGTGTTTATCGCCAGGCGGGCTTGACCGAAAGCCAAACCAAACGGCTGGTGATCGACGACATCAATCAGAACCACCAGAACCTCCAGGGTAGCCGCAAGCAGATCGTCGATCTTCAGATCCAAGTCGAAGCTGCACAGCGGGCTTTTGATCTGTCAGAACGCGCCTACCAGTTGGGTTCGGTCAGTAATCTCGACCGCCTCACGCAGCAGGACAGCCTCTTGCTGGCCCAACTCAATCTCGTCGATGAGCAGTTCAGCCAGAAGGCGCACTACCTCGCTCTCCTCCGCTCGGCGGGGCGACTCACATCGGTGCTCAAGGCAGTGCGATAGGTGCTGTTGCGTATCTTGACCCCAGAAAAAGGACCATATGTTTTCTACGTATAACAGCATATTCCCGTCGCCTCCAACCCTTTGACGCGAATCTCCCGCCGCAGCAGGGGCGATTTCCTGCTGGTCAGGATGGCTTGCCCGGGAGAGTGATCACACACCCGACCTTTCAGGCCACGACCTCTCGTGAGTTCCGTCTGGCACCCAAGGCAGTGCCGCACGAAGTGGTAGAGTGGCACAAGCGTTTCCCGCCTCTTGCCGTTATAGTCGGCGTGGCGAATGCGAACGCCCCAGTGCGGGGTCTTCGCACTTCGTGCCTGCGTGCCTTCGTGCCTCAATGCCTTTTATCGTCCCATCCTCCCTCGCCGACAAGCCGCTCGCGGGCGCGTTGCGCCAACTCAAACCCGGCCTGAGCTGGTCCGAAGCCAAGCGGCTCATCCACACGCGCAAGGTGACCGTCGATGGCACGCTCTGCCTCGACGAAGCCCGGCGGATGCGGGCCGGTGAAGTCATTGAGGTCCTGGAGCAATCCAAGCCTCCCGTGCCGCGCGAGGCCAGTGTCCGGATCGTCTACGCCGATATGCATCTGGTCATCGTGGACAAACCGGCCGGGCTGATCGTCGAGCGCCGCCGCGAGGAGCAGAACTGGTCGGAGGACCGCAAGGCGCGCCAGCCGGTGCTCGATGAATTGATGACCAGCGTGCTCGACCGGCACCTGGGGACTACCGGCTCCCGCGTCTACTCCGTGCATCGGCTCGACCGCGATACGTCCGGGTTGATGCTCTATGCGCGGACGATTCCCGCCCAAGAACGGCTCATCGCACTGTTCTCCGGGCACGATATCACGCGGGTCTATCAGGCCGTGGTGTTGGGCGTCATCTCCTCGCCGCAAACGATCGATAACTGGATCGTCCGCGACCGGGGCGACGGGATCCGCGGATGCGTCGACGAGGAGACCGGCGACGCGCAGACGGCCATCACCCACATCAAGCCCATCGAAGCCATCAAGGGCGCCTACACGCTCGTTGAATGCCGCTTGGAGACCGGCCGCACCCACCAGATCCGCATCCACCTCTCCGAGGCCGGCCACATGCTCTGCGGCGAGAAAGTGTATCTGCGACAAACCCCCACCAGCCCGCCCCGTACCGACCCGAGCCACGCCCCGCGACACGCCCTGCATTGCTGCGACATCGGATTAACCCACCCGATCACCGGCCAACGGCTGCACTTCACCTCACCCATGCCAAAAGACCTGGAACGCTGGCTGAACCGGCTGCGTGCTTAGGCTCACCTCATCCGGCCCTGCCGTCCATCTCGCCGGCTAAACCAACAAAACTCTGAAATATTCCCGCCCCTCGCTCGACAACCCCCTTGTGGCCGGCGTTCGGCCATGGCATTTGGGTTCGACCGGGTCCTTTTTGTGGAGCATCATCATGATCCTGAAATCAATCAAACTGGCGACGATCGCGGGAATCGGGCTTGTGGCGGGCGGGGCACTGTTGTTCGGAACGGACGCGGGGAGCTATGTACGCAGTTCGTTCCGGTCGGTCCAGCACGCGGCCAAGGACGCGATACCCATCGATTTCGAACTCCGCCGGGCGCGCGACCTGCTCGATGACATCGTGCCGGAAATGCAGGCGAATATCCGCATCATCGCCCAGCAGGAGGTCGAGATCGCCAACCTCAAGACCGATGTGGCCCAGAACACCAGGAGCCTGAGCGACGAGCAGGCTCGCGTGACGACGCTGCGGGATTCGCTGGCGACGTCGCAGACCAATTTCTGCATGGGTGGAATCACCTATTCGCGCGAGCAGGTGAAGGATGAACTGGCGCGACGGTTTGACCGGTACAAGGAGGCCGAGGTCGTGCTGGCCGGGAAGCGGCGGCTGCTGGAGAATCGCGAGAAGGCACTGGCCGCCAGCATGCAGATGGTGGAGCGGTCGCGATCACAGAAGGCCCTCCTGGAAAGCCAGATCGAGTCGCTGCAGGGGCAATTCCGGCTCGTGCAGGCGGCATCCGTGGGATCGAAGGTCGGCGTCGACAACAGCAAGCTCGCCCAGACGGAAAAGCTGATCGGGCAGATCAAGACGCAACTCGATGTGGCCGAGCGCGTGCTGGCGCATGAGGCGCGGTTCACCGAGCCGATGCGGATCGACGTGATCAACGAACAGCAACTGCTGACGACGGTGGATGAGCATTTCAACCCGGACAAGGCCGGCAAGACACAGTGCGAGCCAGACACGCGGACCGCGACGGCACAAAAGCCATAAGCGTGGTGTCGGACTACGGACACCCGACGTGGTCGGTAAACCGACCACGCCGCCATCGTCCTGGTTCAAGTGCAGGTGTCCGGGAGAATGGTCAGGCTCGTACGTGACGCTATAGTGACCCATGGTAGCGGCTCCAGCGGAGTGAAAACGTGCTCATCCTCCGAATCAAACAGACTGAATGTGCCCTGGATGCGGGCCGGCTCGACGAGGCGTTTGAACTTGTCAGTGCGGACGATCTGCGGACGCATCGGCGCGGGCAGGAACTCGCGGGGCGGCTGGCGGATGCCTTCGTACAGCGCGGCCGGGAGCATCTGGCCGCCGGCCGGCTGGGCCAGGCCGACGCCGACACTCGGAAGGCGGCGAGGCTGGCCGGGAATACCGGCGACGTGGCCAAACTCCGCGTCGCCGTGGCGGCGGCCGCGGCCGCGGTGCGACAGACCGAGCAGCAGCAGGCACAGGCGCTGGCGGCGGCAAGGCAGGAAATCCGCCAGGGTCATCTCTCGGTCGGGCAGCGGATCCTGAAGAACCTCGGTGACACCCAGCCCGCCGCGGCCGACCTGCTGCACGATGTCGCTCAGCAACGGGCGATGCTTGATACGCTGGTGGCCCGGACGGGCGAGTGTCTGGGCCGCGATGACTGGGAGGCGGCCGTGGATCAACTCGCCAAGGCCCCCGCGGCGGCCGGAACCGACCTGCGGGTCCGCGAATTGGCCGGGCAGGTGGAGAAAAGAGTGTCGCAACAGATTACCGAAGCGCTGCGAGCCGGACGACTCGATGTAGCGGGGTCGCTCTTGACCCGGCTTGAGCGGCTGGCGTGCGGCAGTGTGGACGCGGAACAACTGCGGCGAATCGTCGACCAATGTCACATGGCCTGGGGACATGTGTCGGCCGGGAATATGCGGCTCGCGGAAGAGTCGGCCCGGCGCCTGGCGGCCATGCTTCCCGACGCGCCCTGGATTCAGACGGCGATCGCAAACATGCGCCAGGCGGGCGAGGTGATGGAACAACTGCGATCCGGGCCGCTCGGTCTGGTGGATCGCGGCGAGCCCAGGCGCACGCTGCCCCGGCCGGCATTTCCCGAGGCGCTGGCGGCCGTGGAAATTCCCGTGCGTCATGAGCCCCCGGCCACGCCGTTGCCGGCGAAGTTCCTGCTGCAGGTGGACGGCGCCGGCAGCTTCTGGGTGCTGCGAGGCAATCGCGTCACGGTCGGTCCGATCAGCTCGTCGCCGGCGTGCGACGTGGGCTTGCTGACCGAGGCCCAGACGCCGGTGATCACCATCGAGCGGATCGAAGATGATTATTTTGCTCGGTCGGCCGTTCCGATCGCGATTAACGAACGCTCGAGCACGGGCAGACTCCTGGCCGGCGGCGATCGCCTGGCGCTGTCCGCGCGGTCGCAACTGCTTTTCCGCCTGCCCAGCCCGGCCAGCACGTCGGCGGTTCTGGATCTCAAAGCCGGGCGGATGCCGCGCGTGGACGTGCGGCGCGTGATACTCATGGACCGCGAACTGGTCATCGGCCCGGGAGCGGCCGCACATGTGCGCTGCGATGAGGCGCCGGAAGCGGTTATCCTGATGGTTCGCGATGGCCGGCTCGTATGCCAGGCCCGGCGCGGGATCGTGATCGACGGCAAGCCGGCGGGAACAATAGCACCGATCGCGTTGGGCTCCCCGGTACGAGTCGGCGAAGTTGGTTTTGTGGTGACGGAGGCGTAAGAAGACAGTGAGGCGACAGACAAGAATGTCTGCCGTACGACAGGCAGGAATGCCTGTCCCACCGTTTAGACGGCGGCGGAGACAACGGACATTGCGGTGCGGGCGGGCAGTCCGCGCGGAGAACCAGTCAGGCTGAACGCCCGCACCACAATCGAAACGTGAAGGTCGCACGGAGCAGAACTATGGCCGCTTTCAGATACAAACATGGTGACCGCCCGCTGGAGGGTTACACCATTCAACGTGGAGCCGGCCGCGGCGGCTTCGGCGAGGTCTACTACGCCATCAGCGACAGCGGCCGCGAGGTTGCGCTGAAGGTCATCCAGGGCTACGAGCAAATCGAGCTGCGCGGCGTCAGCCAGTGCATGAACCTCAAGAGCCCGAACCTGGTGACGATCTTCGACGTGCGCTACAACAACGACGGCACGCCGTTCGTCATCATGGAATTCGTGGCCGGGCCGTCGCTGCGGCAGATCCTCGACGAATCGCCGGCGGGCATCGGCACGCAGAAGACCGCGTTCTTCCTGCGCGAGATCGCCAAGGGCCTGACCTTTCTGCACGAGTGCGGCATCGTCCATCGCGACCTCAAGCCCGGGAATATCTTCTACGAAAACGGCTGCGTGAAGATCGGCGATTACGGGCTGAGCAAGACCATTACCGCCGATCATCGCAGCGAGCAGACGGTCACCGTGGGCACGGTGCATTACATGGCGCCCGAGATCGGCGCCGGCCGATACGACCGGAGCATCGACATCTATGCCCTGGGCACCATGGTCTACGAAATGCTCACCGGCCAGACGCCCTACCTGGGCGGCAGCGCCGGCGAGATTCTCATGAAGCACATGACCGCCGAGCCGGAGGTAAGCGGCATCGAGGAACCATTCGCCACCGTGATCCGCAAAGCCATGGCCAAGGATCCCGCGCAACGCTACCAGAGCGTACAGGAGATGGTCGAGGCGGTCTTCGGGTCGGAACATGTGCGGCAAAGCATGTCGTGCTTTTCGCCCGACAGCCTGAGCATGGTGGCGGCTCGTGTCGCCGAGCGCGTGGTCGCCGGGGGCGGCGGATCCTCCGGCGGAGGCATTTCGGGCGCGACACCGAGGCAGGATTATCCCGCGCGCGACAGCGATGTCTGGTCGCGCATGGGCGGCCTGGCCGACCGGGCGGGCACTCGGGTCTCCGAGATCGCCGACCGGCTCCGGACTGCGCGCTCGCGCATTCGCGGGGGTCGCCTTCGCGACCGTGTTTCGCCCGATCCGGAGCTGGCGGCCGCCGATGCGCGCGATCCCATTCCCAGCCGCCAGCGCCGCCTTCTGGCGATCATGACGATCGGCGCCATCAGCATCGGCACCGGCATATTTGCCGGAGCTGGCCACCGCGGCGGCGACGACATCGTGCCGTTGATCCTCTTCGTCTTTGCCACGTCGGTTGGTGCGTTCTCAGGCATCCGGCTCGCCCGCCGCAAGCTGGGGGCGTGGCTGGCCCATGAGTCCAAGCCACTGCAGTACTTTGTGTTCGGCGGCATGGGCGGCATCTTCTGGGCCCTTGTGGCAGTCGCCCTGGCGTCCGGGGCGATGGCACGCGGCAGTCATCTGTACCTTGTACAGAGCGGCTTCGCGGTTCTGGCGATGCTGATGCTCACCGACTGGCCGACAGCCATGGCGAGCAACCGCTCAGAACGCGTGGATTTTCGCCGACTGATCATGATCGGGCTGTTCGGCTTCGTGGCCTCGATTGTCCTGGGCGGCAACCCGGTGCTGGTAATCGGTATCGTCTGCGCGACGTCCATAGCCGTGCAGGTGGCTTCTCCCTGGGATCCGTCCGCCACTTCGCGTAAGCGGCCCGCAGATCCGACTCATGCCAACGCCGGCATGGCGCCCGCGATGGTTGCCGCGCCCGGGGCGGCCACGGTGACTCCGCCACCGTTGCCCGGCTGGAACGCGGCCGCGCCCAAGCCGTTCGCCCGGCCTCCCCTGCCGACCGTCCCGGCGTTTCAACAGGTTCCCGACTACGTCCGCTGGATCTGGCTCTGCGTGCTGGCGGCGATGACGACCGGAGGACTGCTGCTCACGATCGCGGCCGGCACCGTGATGCACAACACCGATTTCTGCATCGCTCTCGCCTTTGGCGTGGGCATGCTGTTCATTGCCATATTCTCGCTGGTGCGAGCCTGCACCAAGAACTTTCGCGGCTGGTGGTATTACCTCGTCCGGCCGGCGATCGTCTACGCATGCATCCAGTCCGTGCTCCTGGCCTCGATCATCATCGGCAACGCACGCCTGAACAATGACGAGTGGCTGCTGGCGATGTTCTTCATCATCTTCCCGGTCGTGATCTTCCCCATCCTGATGGCCATCCGCGTTCGCCCGCGATATGCCGGCGTGCGTTTGCAGCAGCCGTCGGCGGCGATTCCCGTCCCCATTATGCCGGTGCCCGACGTTCAACCGCCGCCGCCCGTCGCCATTGAGCCGACGCCGTCGTGGACACCTCCGCCGGCCGCGGCTGCGGCAGCCGCTCCCATCGCGCGGGCCGACCGTCCGCGATTCCAGGCCGGATTCCTCTGGGCCGTGCCGGGCGTGCTGGTATTCCTGCTGGCATCGCTCCTGGGTTTCGCGGCTGCCCTGGATGTCCCGGGATTCATTGGCGCGGGAATCCTCGATCCGCGCCTCGCGGGACATTTGAACACACGGTTTGGCTCCAACGCCTGGCCCGGTTCGGCGCGTGCCCTGTGCTATGTCGTTACCTACACGGGGATGTTCTTCGCGGCCGCGATGTTGCTGGCCGCCCGTCGCGGCACACGGGATCCGTTGCACATGGTCCGCGTGCCGATCGGCATCGCCATCATCCTGGTTGGGCAATACCTGCTGAGCGTCGCCTTGTTCTCTCGCTACGGGACTGGCGGCGGCTGGCTGCTGGTGCGCCGGGCCGCCGCCGGCCCGCTCCCGGGCGCCTGCCTTGACCGGGCCATACAGGATGCACGTCCCGAGATTGCCATCGTCGCCCTGGTGCTGCTCAGCATCGGACTGATGGATCTGCTGTGGCGGCCGAATGAGCGGCGAAACCAGCCCGCATCCCTGCCAACGGAGGCTGCCCGATGAATATATTCGCCTACAATCTCGATCTGCCGTTTAAGTTGTTGCTGATCGCCGTCGTGGTAATCGGCTTGATCGCGGTGCTGGGCGCGATCCGAAAACCCCGACTGCCCATGTTCGTCGTGCCGGGGCTGCTCCTCCTGGCGGGATGGTTCTTCGCGCGGTCTTACGTCTCTCGACAAGCGCCCGTCAGCATCGAAGCAACCGTGGAGCGCGCCAGCTTCCAGCCGTCCGCCGACCAACTGCGACACGCCACGGTGTTCCCTTCCATCGGCCAGGCGGCCGCCCAATTGACCACGCGAATCGCGGACTCGCTCGCCAGCCTCCCTGAAGGCCGCCACGAGCCGGCCCGCATCGCTCTGACCGTCCCGCCCGAGATCCGTCCCCACGTCACCGCCGCTCTGCGCAAGGCGTTTCCGCACGCCCGGCAGTCCTTCGATGCCGATGGAACGACACTCCCGGCCACCGCGGACGATGCGACGTTCCGCATCGAACTGATCCCCGGGCCGGCGGTGACATCGCCGTTGTCGCCGGTTCCACGGCATGGCGCACTCAAGGCATTCGCCATTGGCGCGGCCGGGACATTCGACGACTCCATCCAGTTCATCGACAAACCCTGGGCCGCCGATGCGGGCACCGGGCCATTGAACGTCGCTGGCGGGGCGATCGTCGGCCGGTCTTACGCTCCCTGCGCCAGCGAGGTTGAGGCACTCGAACAGGCCCGCAACGCGGCGGAGACCGAATTCCGGACGCTCATCAACGAACGCCTCGCCGACTACGGGCCCGGCATTGTCGAATCGAGCGAGCCGTGGTTTACGAATCGCATCAGCGCCGCCCTTCACCGCCCGGGCTTCATCCAGGACGAGTTCGTCCAGGAGATGGCGATGCCCTACGGCTCGGTGTTCAAGGCGGCCGTGCTCGTCCGCTCATCACCCGAGAACATCGGCATCCTCTGCGCGCAACTGGCCGGCGAACGACGCCAGCACACGGTTCATACCCTGAGCACCGCCGGCGCCATCGGAGCCCTGTCCCTGCTGATTCTGCTGGTGTACCTGTTCCTCAACATGGTCACCCGCGGATACTTCACGCTGCGGCTGCGCCTCGCCGCCGTCGGCCTGTTAGTTGCGGCCGTTCTGCTGGTTATCATGGTGGCGTGATCATGAGCGAACTCAACCAGGCCGAACAATACCTGCTGGAGCAAATCCGCCGGGGCGACCAGGATGGATGGGCGCAGCTCGTCGACCGCTACCAGGGGCGACTGCTCGCCTTCGCCCGCAGCCGCTCGGTCTCCACCGCCGACGCCGACGACCTTGTCCAGGACACCTTCCTCCAGTTCCTGAGCGGCCTGTCCACCTATCGCGGCCAGGCGGGCATGGAAACCTATCTCTTCACGATCCTCCGCCGGCGCATCATCGACTTCTTCCGCGGACGGAGGATCAACGTCTGCGCCCTGCAAGACTCGGCCGACAGCGACGCCGCCGGGCCGCCGGCCGCGCAAGTCGCCGCCGCCGATCTCACCGCCAGCACCTACGCCCGGCGCGATGAACACCAGGAACGCCGTCGCGAGGTTCTCGCCGCATCGCTGGCCGCGCTCGTCGGCCGGCTGAAGGACGACTGCAACTTCCGCGACCTCCGGGCCGTGGAGATGCTCTTTTATGCCCAACTGCGCAACAAGGAAATCGCCCGGCTGCTGGACCTCGAGGAAACGGCCGTCGCCATGCTCAAACACCGCTGGCTCCGCCAATTGCAGCAGGATGTCGCCTGCCGCCTCGGCGCGGCCGGCGCCGACGATCTGCCGGACTGTCCCGAGTCGCTGCTGACCGAAGTCTGGGAACACAATCGCCCGAGTTGCCCCAAGCGCAGCACGGTCGGGCGGTATCTGCTGGGCACCCTCGATACCGCCTGGCACGACTACATCGACTTCCACATCCATCGCCTGGGTTGCCGCTTCTGCCTGGCGAACCTGAACGACCTGCAGTCCCAGACCGCGCAGGCCCCGCGCGCCCTGCGCGATCGCGTGATGCAGTCGACCGTGGGGTTCTTCCAGAAGACGTGACGCGCTGATTGAGTCCCATGGCGGGCACGGGTAGGGCGGTTTCGCCGAAACCGCTGCTGGGGAGTAAACCCCGACCGCTCGGCGAGCCGTCGCCACCACGCCTGCTTTCGCAGCATTTGTCCAGACACACTGGGCACACTTCGACATTGTTTCATGGGTCCGTCCCACTTGTGACGCACCGGGCACGTGTTAAGCTGGTCGGACCTCGCCGGGACCAAGCCGGCGGTTGTCGCTGGGCCGGGCGAGGCAACATTTCCGTACCCAAGGAGCTTGCCATGATTCCAGCGAACAACGGCTCGTTTGCGGTTCCCTCCAGCAATCCAGGACTTTCCCGCCGCACAATGCTCGGCCAGGTGGCCGGCGGCGCGGCGGCGATCGTCGTGTCCGGGGCCATGGCTCAGGCCGCCCAGGCCGCTCAGCAGCCGCCGCTGACGGTGGACATGGACAAGATTGAGAAGGTTGTGGTCAATGGCCGGATCAACCAGGGGATCTGCGGCTGCGGATTGCGGATGCCGCTGGAGCAGAAGTGCGAGATGATCAAGAAGATGGGGCTGGTGAGCATGGATTTTGCCGGGCCAAATGATTGGGCGACGCTGAAGAAGTACGGGTTGGTCTGCTCGTTGGCCAGCGGGGCCGGAAACATTCCTGTCGGATTCAACCGCAAGGAGAACCACGCCAAACTGGTAGAAGACATGAAGAAGAGTCTCGACCGCGCCGGCGAGGCGGGTTGGCCGAACGTCATCACCTTCTCGGGCAACCGGCACAAGGGCAAGGACGACAAGGAGGGCATCTCGGACGAAGAGGGCGCCAAGAACTGCATCGAGGGGTTCAAGCTGGTCGCGGGGTATGCGGAAGAGAAGAAGGTCACCATCGTGATGGAACTGCTGAACTCCAAGCGCAACCATCCCGACTATCAGGCCGACCACACGGCCTGGGGCGCGCAAGTCTGCAAGGCCGTCGGCAGCGAGCGGGTCAAGCTGCTCTATGACATCTATCACATGCAGATCATGGAGGGCGACCTGATCGCCAACGTGCGGGAATTCAAGGACTGCATCGGCCACTACCACACGGCCGGCAATCCTGGCCGGAACGAATTGGACGAGAACCAGGAAATCTACTACCCCGGCCTGATGCGTGCCATCGTGGCGACGGGCTACAAAGGATACGTATCGCACGAATACGGCCCCAAGGGCGATCCGATCAAGGCGCTGATCCAGGCCGTCAAAGCGTGTGACGTCTGATCGCGGGGTACAAACCACCCCATTCCCATTCACGGTCTTGTAGTCACGTCGGCGGGTGCAACTGCCGCTCGATATTTATGAAAGACGAGTTCGTCAAAGTCAAATACGTCCAATATCCGTCCATCCAAAGCGTATAAGGCGGTCATCAGATTCACAAAGCTCGCTGTCGCATTCTCCGGGAACCGTGTGTTGACCCACACCGCTCTGCGCCAAGTGGCACCATTGAAGTAAGTGATTATTGCGACCGTGTGGGACGCTTCCTGACGTGTATCGGGGATCTTACCTGAGACGGCGTTCTCCACCCAGGGTTCCAGTGAGGACCAGACTTTGGGATTCAACTCGATCGGAGTTAGTGATTTTGATTTTCTCCAATACTTCCTTATTGGCGTTGTCATTGTGCAGGAAGATTTGGGAATTCATCAAGGAGATGCCGTTCGGCCTGATCTCAAATGTGTCTACCACCAGGCATTTAACGGTTCGTCCATGTTGCAGGGATCCGATTGCGTCTTCGAGGGCGGTCATCTGTCCTTCTCTCCACCTGATGTCCCGTGGAGGCCTCAGGCCCTGATCTTCAATTAATTGATAGGTTTGTTTTCGGCCAATTCCAATGAACGCGCTAGCCAGATCGAGCTTGTATGCCGCAGGGTTCGCCCGGGTTGTCGGCTTCGTCTGGGCAGCCAACGATGTGTCTCCCACTGGATGTTGGGGCGAGGCCTCACCCGCGAGGACTCTGCCGATCGGGCACAGGCACCCAAGCCCGACCACCAGTAAGACCAGTCCTAAGATGGCAAATGGAATGTTCTGCCTCATTGTAGGCTCTCCGATCAAGACAACGAGTCGGGGACATTTATGGTGGATCGTGTACTCACTCTAACCGCATCCCCATCCGATTTCACTGAGGGGTTTCGATCAGGCGGTTGGGACGTTGCACCGAGTCAATCATGGAGATTGCGTTTCACGCGCCCTTTGCCTCGTTAGCCTTTTTATACTGTCCACGGGCCGGGATGTTGGCCCGGCGAGGTGATCGGCATTTGCCGCCCCCCTGCATCGAGTTTCATGGCTGAGCCGCTCGCCGCAAACTCCGATGTTGGGCCAGGGCGAAGCCGCCGTAGGCAATACCTACGTAGAACGCGGGGTATATTACCGCGCCCAGTGCGATTGTCGGCCCGCCTATCGTAATGATTACTTCAGCTAAAACATCGACCAAGAGACCAAGGGTGATGCATACAATAAGCCACTCGCGTCTGTTCTTTATGAGAACACCGCTCAGGAAGCTGCCAATAGCGCCTGACAGCATGACCACCTCTGACCATGTGTCGTCCGCCCAGCCAAATCGGTTGCGCATCATGCGATATCGCCACGGACGGGTTTTTGTTTCGGGTAATTTGGCGGCAAAGATGTCTGGACTCTTCAGTTGAATTTCGTGCCCAGGCACAACCGCACGAATAGCCAACCGCAATGCATCCAGATTGGCCAGAACTACTGGCCGCGGATCGGCAGCCCCGGTGTCAATGAGGAAATAGCCTTCCCGTGTGCTGCCGACGACGTATGCCCCCTAGATATCGATTTCGCGGATGTGCGACACAATCCTCGCGTTGGAATAATGACCTTGAATCTGCACGAGACTGTAAGACGTGTCGGCCGGTTTCTCATCCTCAGTGCCGGTATACCAGATAGCGTAGTCCCCGCCCAACGGGATCAGATACGATGATTGCCCCAGATCGGCTGAAGCAGGTTGTACAGCGGCGATCATCCAGATCACAATTGCGAGACGATACACGCAACTGCGCAGATGGGCTGATTCACGTAGTCGCATACGTCGTGGCATATTGCACTGCGTCTAAGCTACCACGTCGCCAGGCGGGCGTCGACCGACCGAATGGGGAATGCGACCGGGGCGCAGATGGCGCGTCCTTCACGGTTCATCGCTATCCATCGTCCCCCAGGGCACCCGCCTTAGCCGAGGAGAATGAGACGGGGACCCAGATAATCCCAACCCGCCGCCCTCACTCACTCCGTTGCCGCCCACCATCAACTATCAACGACTGACTACTGACTACCGGCTAACATTTCCAGAACTCCATATTGACATCATCCCTAACTATTCGATATCATTAAAAGTTGTATTGTCGCTCCGTAAGCCAGTCGGCTTTCGGGCATCTCGGGGGGATGGGAAACCGGGACGCAGCTAATGAGCGCGGAACCACCAGCTGCGGCCCCGTCCCATTCCCCCCCCCCCGGCACATGCAACCCCGCCCCCGTGGAATCGATAGGGCTCCCGTCGAGCATTTCCCAGCCACCAACCGCATGACCGTGCGCCGCATTGCGACGTCCGCGCCGCCGTGGTATTGATGGTGCAGCGAAGGAGGCATTGACGCCCATGACCACCCCGCAACCCAAGACAGCCCTGACAGCGGTGGCCGAGCGAGATTCACGCAGGCGAGCCTTCTGTGGGATGTCCAGAGCCCTCTCTGTCTGCGCTCATATCCTCCTCGGCGGGCCAGCGATCCTTGGGCTCTACCTGATGGCCACTCGTATCGCTGGCGCCTGGATGTTGGTGGCCGCGTTCGGCGGGGCGTGGGCCGCGTGCATGTTTCTCGGCCGGCTGCTGCGGCTGGAACTGACTGACGACGGGCTGCGCTATCGGTCGATCATGGGTTCACGGGCGGCGCGATTCGACGAGATCGAGCGGGCCTCCCTGGCCTTGAAGAAACAGACGGTGATGGAAGTCGCGCTGGAAAGCGCGTTGGATCCCATTTCGGCGTTACAGAGCGCTGGCTCACATAAACTGTTGCGCCTCGTGCTCCACCTACGCGGCAGGAAACCACTGAAGATCATGCCGGAATTCCTCCCCATCCCGACCGTATCGGAGCTGCTGGCGGCCCTGGAGGAACACGCCATTCCGCTGGATCCTCCTGATGACTCCAACGCCCATAACCTTCTCCGGCACGTTTCCAGATACCGTGCCAGACAGGCCACCAAACGAGCGAATTGACCAGGAGAGCAGATACGGGGACGTACTCTTTATCCAGCTCCTAATCCTCTTCTTAATCCTGAGCTTCATCTTAATCCTGCTCTTCTGCGAATGCTGGAAACCGGTGAAACCGTTTGGATTCGCCACGCCCGCAGCGCGCAGAAAAAAACCGGACGCGAAGCATGGGGTGGTCGGGGGGGGGGGAGGGAAACCCATACTGTCACGGCCCGGTTCGCTATTCCGTGTAACAACCCGCGTGCCAGTCACGAAAACAGCGTTGTGAACCCCAAGAACGCCGCCGTGCCATCCGTCATCGTGAACTATTTTCATGCCTGGGTGCTCTTCGTGCATTTCGGCATTTCCAGTGTACTGTAGTGACGATGAGTGTCAGTGCCTCGCGGGCGGTCTGCCGTGACACGTGCATCACCTGATTCCGCCAATGGGGACACCATTGGCACTCCATGAAACCGAGGCATACACGCGATGAAAGCCGCTCGATCAACCACCATACTGGCCCTGAGAAAAGGGACCGACGTCGCCATCGGCGGCGACGGGCAGGTCACCCTCGGCAACGTCGTCGCGAAGCACGATGCGGTCAAAATCCGCAAAGTCGGCGGCGGAAAAGTCCTCGTCGGCTTCGCCGGTTCGGCGGCCGACGCCTTCGCCCTGCTCGAACGCTTCGAGAAGAAACTGGCCGAACACCCCGACAACGTCCGCCGCGCCTCCATTGAACTGGCCAAGGACTGGCGCACCGACCGCGTCCTGCGCCGGCTCGAAGCCATGCTCGCCGTGGCCGACCGCACCACCAGCCTGATCATCAGCGGTGCGGGCGATGTCATCGAACCGTCGGATGGCATCGTCGCCATCGGCTCCGGCGGCCCCTACGCCCTGGCCGCCGCCAAGGCACTGCTGGCGCATTCGACGCTGTCGGCGAAAGAGATCGTCGAGACGGCGCTCAAGATCGCCGGGGAGATCTGTATCTATACGAATGGGCAGGTGAAGGTGGAGACCATATAAGCCAGAGGATCGCGGCGGCCGGTCAAGCCTGTGGCCTGTGGGGTCCGCTTCAGCGGACGCGGTATGGCGTGCCCGCGGTTTTCCGCGTCCGCTGAAGCGCTTATCTTTCCCCACATCTTTTTGAGTTTCGGCAGTCGTTTGGCGGATATTTAGAAGACCAAACGGAAGGAACTCTTGAAAGCAATGGATTGCGAGGCATGGGCAGAGCGTAATTTCGGGGACA
>JANYKD010000110.1 GCA_025361735.1 Phycisphaerales bacterium | reverse complement strand
GGAATCCGAAATCCGCAGACGACGACGCACTCCGCCGGTGAGGACACCGGCGGCACTACATACGGAGACCAACCATGACCCGCCTATTCAGTGTACTGCTGCTTCTCGTCGGTACTCACTTCGCCCTCGCCGCCGACGATTATCAACTCGGCCCCGACTCCCAGCCGCAGGACGGCGTGCCCAAGGGAACCGTCACGAAGCACACCTGGACCAGCAAGATCTTCGACGGCACCGTCCGCGACTACTGGGTCTACGTCCCCGCGCAGTACGACGCGAGTAAAACCCCGGCCTGCGTGATGGTCTTCCAGGACGGCGAAGGCTACATGAACCCCAAGGGCGGCATCCGCATCCCCGTCGTCTTCGACAATCTGATCCACAAGCAGCAGATGCCCGTCACCATCGGCATCTTCATCAACCCCGGCACCTTCCCGCCCGCCCAGCCCGGCGGCAAGGGCGCCAGCAACCGCTCGTTCGAATACGACACGCTGTCCGATCAATGCGCCCGTTTCCTTCTCGACGAGATGCTCCCGGAAGTCGCCAAGACCTACAAACTGACCGACGACCCCGACGGCCGGGCCATTTGCGGGCTCTCTTCCGGCGGCATCTGCGCCTTCACCGTCGCCTGGGAGCGTCCCGACTCCTTCCGCAAGGTCGTCAGCATGATCGGCAGCTTCACCTCCATCGCCTATCGCCCCGCCCTGCCCGGCCAACCCCTGCGCCCCGGCGGCGACCTCTACCCCACCTTCATCCGCAAAACCCCCATCAAGCCGCTCAAGGTCTTCCTGCAGGATGGGTCGGGCGATCTGAACAACGACCACGGAAGTTGGTTCCTGGCCAACCAGCAGATGCTCTCGGCGTTGGAATACGCCAACGCCAAGGCCGACAGGTCCGCCGCCCCCGGCCCGCGCTATCAGCTCAACCACGCCTGGGGCGATGGTGGCCACTCCAACAAACACGGCGGCGCCATCTTCCCCGATATTCTTCGCTGGCTGTGGAAGGCGTATGAGGGGCAGTAGGACAGACATTCCTGTCTGTCCTCGAATGGCGAGTAGGACAGACATTCTTGTCTGTCATAGGCGCGAATGTCCGGTGTCCTTTCCGGACCCACCAACATTCGCAGAGGAGTAGGATTAAGATGGAGATTACGATTATGAAGAGGATTCGGAGCAGGATGAAGAGTAAGAGCAGGGTCGAATGACTTCGCTGACCGCCAGCTTCGTTGTGGCCGGGTTGAAACGCACGGCGTGGGAGAAGTGCGAACGGCGTCCCCGTCTCATTCCCCCCGTCTCATGCCCCTGTATCTCTGGAGTTGTGCGATGACGGCTCACCCTGTTGAGATGTCCGCTGAACTTCCGTGCCACCAGTGCGGATACGACCTGCGTGCCCATCCGCCGGATGGGATATGCCCGGAATGCGCTGCTTCGGTGGCGGAATCACGGCGATTGGCGGCGATCCCTCGCCGGCCTGCTTGGCGCGATAGCGACCCGCGCTGGCGGCGGCGCATGCTTGCCGGCATCTGGATTCTGTTGTTCCTGCCGCTCCTGAACGCATTGAATACGTTCATGCCCTCGTGCGCGCCCATACCGAACATTTTCGGCATTCCCGGCGGATTCACGCTCGACGATTCTTTTCTCACAAGCTCGTATGAGCCGTTGCTTTTCTGTATGGGGATCGTTTTATTCTTCTCGAAAGAGCGGAACCGGCGCGCTGGCCGGTTTGACTGGACTCGTCGCTGGGGCGTCTTGTGCAGTTATGTTGTGCTGTTGCTTAGTGTGGTGCAAGTCCTGTTTATCGTCGCGTTGGTCGCGGCAAGCATCGCGAGTGTCTTCTTAAGCCTGCCGTTGCGACACCAACCGAAAGTGACACTACTGCTGGTTAACTGCAGCTGGGGTTACCTTCATTACGGACCCCATGCAAGGGACATGTTGCCGGTCGCCCTTGTTGCCTTCTCATCAATCGCGGTTTTGCTGGCGTGTGTCCCGCTCTTCGATGCGCTGCGCAGCAGCGGCCCGAAACGGGTTGCGCTTTTCCTGCTTGCACCGCTCGCCCTCTTTTCCGTAGTGCATATTGCACAGATCGGCCGGAATTACTATTACAACGGCATGACGGGCGCATATTGGGCGGAGATCTTTCAGCATCAAGTCTATTTCAGCCCGTGGTTGCTGATCGGGTACATTGCCAATCGCGGCAAGACATTTCCGGCCTGGTCGCCAATAACCCTCGGCGGGTCTATTGTCGAAGCCATCAAGTGGTGTGTTATTCTGACGATTGCCGTCTGGCTGAGCATCGCGCAGGTCTCGGCAAGACGCTCTCTAGGGCGGCGCGATGCTCCGCCATTTCGTGCGTAGTCGGCGAGTGAAACGGTGTCGGGACCAGATATCTACATAATGCATCAGCCGCCGCTGGCCGTCAGGCTGATGATCCGCGGTTCATCGCCTGCTCTTCTTCGTGGCTGACAACTCCAAATTCTCCCCTTCCGTCCCTATCGGGGCAATCCGACGGGGACGCAGAGAGTGATCCAGGACGAAAATAGCGGAATAGGTTCGATTTTACCTAATCTTACTCCTGCTCTTTCTCTTACTCATCTTCATAATCTGACTCTTCATCTTGCTCTTGATCCTCCTCGGACGACCGGCTTGTTGGTGCGGTGATGCCTCTTCCATCAACATTCGCAGAGGAGTAGGATTAAGATGAAGATTAGGATTAGGAAGAGGATTAGGAGCAGGATGAAGAGTAAGAGCAGGATCGGATAACCGCTATACCCCGGCCGGTTCGCGCATCGGGCGCGTGTGTGCCGGAGGAAGTTCACCACCCGCGGCTTGGAGTTCCGCGATTTCTTCGCGCACCAGTTCGCATAAACGCCGATAAGTCCGTTCCTCATGCTTGCCGTGACAGACGCCCCCCCACGGAAAAAGATCCGGGCAGAAGCCTATATACGCGCTATCTTTGTCGCTCCAGCGCACAAACTTCAGGTATTGGTCCTCGGTTTTCATTTGCTGGCCTCGCGAATTGCGTTGTGGACTTGCTTCTCCTGATAGCGATGCGCGTCATCCCCGGTTTTGCCGCTCAGAATAACCGCTCCGGCGAATCGAGGATGGCGAAACTTGCGGTGCGACCCTTTTGCATCCGACACCGACACGAACCCCTCCGCCTCCAGATCCGCGATGAGTTGACGGATTTTACGCGGCATTACTCAGTGTTCCGTTCGGTTCCTGCATCGGATTGTATGATACGTCCAGTTGGAATCAAGGAATGAGACGGAGTCACAGTTCTCTGGAACGTGGCGTGCTAAGGGGCGCCGATACGCTGAACAGGAAGAAGGGCGTGAAACGTTCGGAACTAATCGCCAGCTTCGTTGTGGCCGGGTTGAAACGCACGGCGCGAGAGAAGCGCTACCTGCGTCCTCGTCTCATTCCTATTCATGTGGCCGGGTCATTTCTCGCGGTGGCCATTCGCGGATCAACTGCCCAATCGTCGTTCCATGTTGCAGGTGAACAGTCACCGTGTGTTTTGCGTCTTCCCCTTCCCAACCGCCGGTCCACTCGTCTTGCATGAAGACCGTTTCTACAGGCTCGTTCAGGTTGGCCTCGGTGACCAGTCTCTGGTTCATGCCGAGAAGGACAAGTCCTCCTCGCTGATCCCGAGGCCGACTATCCACCCCCATAAATAACCGATCTCCTTTGGGGGTCTCGCGTCCGATGGCAACTGCCAGTGGCTGTGTCGAGACAATCCAACGGATTTGAGCGGAACGTGCGTTCTTGGTTATGGACTCTGCCGCTCGCCAGATCCGGTCCAAATCCCTGTTTTTGTCGGCGATTGCCATTATCCGCCGTGCATCGGACGAACCGACAGTCTGCGGAACTTGCTCCACGAGAAATGTTCGATGCAAATCCGAAGCCGCGGGGAAGATATTCTCGATGGCTAGTTGAACGACATGGAGCCGCGTCGTTCCAGATGGCTCCGCCAAGAGATAGTCGGATCGGTCAACCTGAGCAACGCTCGGCACTTGGCAACCACTTAACGAAAGAAATATGGCAACCAGCAGTGTGAGTCGCATAGTGATCCGCCTTACGCCAGAAACGTAGCCGCAGGAATCAATTCTCGCGGCGACATCGCGTTTTCGCCGCATTCGGGGCAGCGGTCGGCCGTGGCACGAGTATTGTACCCGCACCTGATACGCCCGAATCATATGTCGAATCGACGAGATCATGTATATGCAGTGCGCGTAGGGCCGTAAAGGTTCACTCGACAATCGACAGTTCCCAGATTGAGGTTTGAACGCAAATAACCGGACAGGTCCGATCCACTGCCGCAACGCCCCTCGGACTTCTCGTCTGCATCATCGCAGCGTACACCCCGCCACCCAATCCGTTCCGCCGTACTCATAGGCGCCTAGGTCCGGCGCGCTTCCCACATGCCCGTCCGTAACCCCTGGAATCACCGCCCCGCGGTCAATGGCCGGCGAATCCGCTTGCAGGCGATATTTGAGCCCGCCGACGCCCACATTCGTAAACTTCGGATCCGTCGCGGCCGTCATTTCGTTGGTCCCCGGCGTGTTGGGCTTGATCGGAGCGCGGTAAATATTATTCCGGCTGTCACCGGGGCTGCTGCCCGGATAGGAATGGAAAGCAAACCAGTATTTGACATCGGTCGACGCCAGGGTGTTGTTGAAGACCTTATGAAACGGCGGCTTGTCCTGCTCCAGCCGCACATCGTTCATGTGGTTGTTCCAGAACACATTGTGATCGATTTGCGCCGGCTTGGCATGTTGATCAAAGTAGATCCCGGCCCCGACCGGGAATTGGTGGCCCACGTCGTTCCCGGCGTCGTGCAGCCAGTTGTGATGGATGCGCGTCCCCGTCAGATCGGCCCCGTTGGCGGCATAGATCGCCCCCAGATCGGTATTGATCAGCCCGAAGGCGTAGATGTCGTTGTAGCCGATATCCTTGTTGCTGTAGACGCCGTCGATGCCCGACCGCCCCGTCCGATAGATGGTGTTGTGCGTGATCGTCTGCCGGGCATTGCCGGGTGCCGGCCAGATGCCGCAGCCATACGTCCCGCCATACGCGATATCGTGGACAAGGTTGTTGTCGGCCACGGCGTCCTCGCCGCCCAGCGCAATCCCCACGCCCGCGCTGTACTCGACGACGCTGTTCCTGATGACGTTGCGGGCGCCCATCAGCCGCAGGCCGGTCTCCTTGGTATGCGAAGCGTGGCCATGCACAGTGACAAAATGGCTGACGTACTGCGCCTTCAGCCCGTCCAGCGTGATGTCCGTACTGTTGCCATCCGTGGTAATCGCCGCCGCGAACACGCGCAGGTTCTTGATCGTGAGATTCGATTTTCCGCTGAGGTCAAAGGCGTAATTCCGCTGCTTCACTTCCACGTTGGCCGGGCTGCCCCCGCCCGGCGCCCAGAGATACAACTTGCTCCCGTCGTAGAACCACTCCTTCTCCACATCCAGCGCACCCAGCTTCCCCGTCAGGTAATACGAATCATGAAACTTCTCCTGGGCCTTCGATGGGAACTCGATCTGCCCCGCCGCTGAAGCCGCAATCGTGCTGCTTTGCGGCACGTACCAGCCAATGTACCAGATGATACCCCCGGCCCAGCCGCCGGGAATCTCCGGTATGCCCGCATCCCGCAGCGTCGCGTTCGCCCCGCCCGTTCCGGCCGTCCAGGCCCCCTTCTCAACCCGCCGGAAATCAGCTCGATTCAACAGATCGTCCGAGTTGGCCACATTCGGCCAGCGGGCTTCGATCATCATCTTGCCGCCGACGAACACCTGATTGGCCAGCAACGTGCCATTGCCGGTAATCTGCTCTGCGTACCCCGTCAGCGGCAAGGCGATGCTCTTCTGATAGATATTGCCGCTGTAAACCGCCCAGCCACCATCGGCCAAGTCCGCTCCACTCACCGTAACGACGGCATTCCCATCAGGCTGAAAGGTGATCGGATGGCCGGCTGTCCCAGAGTTGGCCGGGGTAACCGTCTCCCGATAAGTCCCCGCGCGGATATTCACGAAATCCCCGGCCGCCGCCACGCTCGCCGCCTTCTGAATCGTCGCAAATGGCTGGCTCGCCGTGCCTGGATTGCGATCCGACGCGCCCGTGCCGCCCACATAATAATTGCCGGCCATGGCTCGCCCGGCCCCGCCGGCCAGCAGTGCCAGCACAACCAGGAATTCACAGCCGCCGATGAAAGTAATCTGACCCGATCTTCCGGAAGCCCAATTCCTCGATTTCATGCGATCTCCTGCATGCGCCGTGCCGCACTGATTCTGCATAGTCCTTCGATGTCCAGCCCACGCCGAGCCATCGCACCATCGACGCCGCCGCGACGCTAAACTGCCGATCCAGCGAAGTCAAACCGACATCACCGGCCATTCACTCCTGGCGCGGCAATTCTTTCGGGCAGACGCCAAGGCCGACGAACGTAGCACAGCCGTCTCGGCTGTGTCCGAACATCGTGACACTGGCAAGACGCCTGTGCTACTCCATGTGTTCCCGAAAAACATTGCCGCACCGTCACTCCTTCGCAATCCGCTCCCGGTGCAACCGCGCCGCCTCGTCGGCCATTGCCTGCTGCTCCGGCGTCAGCGGCTTTTCCGCAACGCGTGCGCATTCCGCCGCCGGATCAAACGCGGCGGAGTTGCGATACGCGCATTTGAGCAGTTGCAGGCGATCCTGCGCTGCCCCCAGTTCCTCATACGTCCGCATCACCACCGCCATCACGCCACCCTGTCGCCCGGCCAACTCGCGACCCACATGCTCGGTGTGTGCGGCCCACAAATCGGCCGTCGACACACCCGGCGACAAGAACAGCCGCGCGACCCCGGGAAACTCACTCGTCTTGCCGGCCGACGACGCGTCCGACGTCGTCACGAATGTCCCGTCGCTGAGCTCCGTCTCGAAGTCCGTGATCTGGTGTTTACGTGGCAGCAGCCCGACCATCGCCAGCAAACGCACCCACCCGCCGAATCGCGCGTGGTACACACCGGCCATCGTCGTCCCATCGCGGCTCAGGAACGTGCGGATCACGGCCCGGCACTTGAGCCACGCCTGTTCAGTCTCGACGTCAACGATGTCCTTGAGTTGCCGAAACCCGAGCCACCCCAGCGCCTGCGTCGTCCGCTGGTAGAAATCGATATCCAGCCCATACGCCGCAATGGTCGACTCATCCACAACCCGGCGCTGGTGTACGCCGCCGTAGAGTTCACGGTTGAGCTTTTCGATATCCTTCGCGCCGCGCGTGGGGGACGTGCGCCACGCGACCAGCCCCAGCAGCGCAAACACCCCGCCGCCCAGGATCATCACCCAATCCCACATGCGCGACGGCCCCGGCCGCGCAACGCGGTAGACACCCCACGCGACCAGGGTGAGTGGCCACAGAACGCTTCCGATTCCGGTCGGCTCTGCCGGCTTTCCATCCTTTTCTGTGTCACTCATGACAGCTCGCCTCCAGTTGGCGGGAATCCAGAATCTCGATGCCGCGTCCGCGACCGCGATTATCGTGTACATTCGGCCGTCCGACAAGGCAACGCGCCGTCGGACACATCGCGCCGTCGGGCCAGACATAGCGGCACTGGCGTCCAGACCGGCCTGACCAACTGCTCGTACCAGGTCCCTCCAGTCCCGCACGGCATCGCGCGTTAGATACTTGCCAGCGCCTTGAGTATCTCCGCTCGAACGGCCGAAAGGCGCGACGCGTTCGACTCCCACACCACATGTCCCGGGACTTGCCGGTCGCCTTTGCCGTCGGTGTTCCAGTTCCAGCTCATGTGCTGGATGGCCGACTCGAATGACTTGTCATACTCCCGGGTTTCCTGAACCATCTTGCGGCACAACGCCCGCGCCAATTGGGGATCCTTCTTCTTGAGCATGCTCAGCAGTTCGTGATCCTGGATACCATCGCGCAGCAGCTTCAGTCGGATTGACGGCAGCGGCAGTTCCGCCGCGACACCCAGTTCCGCCGCCGTGCCGCGGTAGAACAGGCTGCCATCACCCCAGGCATCGCCGAAACGCCTGGGTTCAAGCACCGATGGCGCCGGCTTGGTGTCCCAGAACTCGATTCCCTGCTGATCCAGCGCGAACGTCACCCAGGGCCAGATGCGCGTGTTCATGGCCGCCTGATGAATGAAGATATTCGGGCAGGTCGGCGTGTTCGAGTTGACGGTGATGCAGTTGATGGCCGTGCGACCCTTGGCCATTTCCTGGCGGTAGGCGTCGGGACCCGGCGCGTTCCAGTCGATGACCTCGTTATTGATGATGGAGTCCCAGATGTCCACCAGCCCCTCCAGCTCCTTGTTGTATCGCGTGGTCAACAGGAACCGCAGGCTGGGCGAGTACTCCTTGATCTGCCTGCCGGCGGCGATGCACTTCTTGATCGTCTCGGGCCTGGGCTCGTCGATGAAGAACCACGCCAGCTTCGACGCGTAGGACTTGCCCTTGTAGTGACCCTCATACTGCTTGAGAATCTCGGCCCGGTCTTCATCGCTCGTGCTGAGCGGATCCTTGACGCCGGCCAATGGCATCGCACCGCGGCGCAGGAGCCAGCTCTTGCCGGGCACCTTGTCGGCGAAGAGACTCCCGTCGAAGTACGAGTCGATCAGCTTGTCGTACTCGGCGTTCCACTTCATGACCGGCTTGCCTGCCACGCGTTCAAAGGTATGGCCTATCCCCAGACCACTGACCTCCCACACGTCAATGCGGTGGCGGTGCAACTCGTGGAGGTAGTCGAGACTGGGCAGGTCATTGCTGAGCTCGAAGTAGGTCAGCAGCGTCGTCTCCCTGGGCAGCGTCACGCAATAGACCACGAGTTCGACGCCCACTGTGTGATCCTTCTTGCCCAACCCGCCGACGCGGACAACGCCCGCGTAGGTTCCGGGCACGGCGTCGGCCGGAACGTACACTTCGCACCAGATCGGATAGTTGAATCCGCCGGGCGCGTCGAAGGGTGCCCCGAACTTCCCGCCAATCCGCTTGCCGGTTCTGGGGTCCATCAGCGGCACCATGCTGTCGGGCAGGAAGCCCTTGCCCTTGCAGTCAACATAGTGAACGCGATACAGCCTGCAGTTCGATGCCGCGATCTTCGCGCCACCCGGACCGGTAAAGTCATCCACGGCCACATCGACATCGGCAAGATCGACAAAGCTCGAAAGGATAACCTGAAACGACTGGAACTCGTTCCGCGCCGCAGCCAGCGCAACCTTGGCAACCGGCACAGAGACAGGCGGCTGCTCCCGCTGCACCTTCGTGACGGCGTCGGCCGGCCAGACGCAGGCCGTCACGCCCTCCGGCGCGATCATAAACATCCCGGCCGGCGCGGCATACTCGCTCCGCAGTCCTTTGGAGTTGACGGCCGACACCCGCAGCCGGCACTTCTTGCCTTCGCCAATGCTGCTGGGGTCCACCTTCATGCTGAGTTGCTCGGCCGGCGCGGAGGCAATGTTCTTCCATGAGTCGCTGCCCTCGGCGGCCAGTTCCACCTCGTACGTGCAGGCAAGCTCGCGCAAGTCGAACTTGATCTTCGCCCATTCCACTGTGAACGACTGCCCCAGCGTTTTGCCGTCGATGCCGGTCTTCAACTCCGGCAGGTTCGGCGGCACATCACCTTCGAAGCTGTAGGTGATTTCCAGTGCCGGGCGCTTGGTGGGCTTGCTGCTGCCGGTCCAGTCAAAGATGAACTGGAACCGCCCCTCCTGGTCGGGCTTGACCAGGAAGTACACACCCTTGTTGCTGGCCGGATCGTCGAGCCACTTCTGCACGAGCTCGGCCGGCAGGTTCCATGGGAGGGCGCGATTGTCTTTCGTGATCCGATCGGGGATCGGCTGGGCGAACTTGACGCTGTCGAGCGACTGGCCCTCCTTGGCGGCCGCATCGAACATCTGGAGCGTGGCCGTCTTGATGCGGGTGTACGCCTCCTCGCGAAAGTTCAGCAACAGTCTCGCTTTGGCGACCTTGGGGTTCTTGCCCGCCACCTTGAGTTTGTCGAAAACAAGTGTGACCTTATTAAAATCCACCGTTGCGGGCTGGCCCTTCATGGGCGTCTTGTAGGAATCGACACTGGCGCAGCCTGCGTAGCCGCCGAGTCCCTGCTGAATCGTGACGGTGACTTCGGCAGGCTTCCCCTGCCCCAGCGCGACGGCACCCCATATCAGCACGATTGCGGCCGACCAATGGTTTCTCATGCTCAGCTCCTGACACCAATCTATGTCTCGAACAAGCGACGGGCAAGGCGAGCGCTGTTCGATCAGACCGCCGGTCACATTGCACCTGTGTGTGCCAGCACGGATACACACCAAACATCGCGGCGCCATCCTCTCCGAGATCCTCCGCTGGCGGTGGAAGAGGTACGAGGCCAAGCAATGGTGACTGTCGGTTTATGTGGCACCACATCGCGGCATCTGCGACAATGCTGTCACTAGTGCCAACGATGCTCGACTATCCAGTGGCGGATTCCGCTTCGAATAGGGGCTGACTGCACGGACTCCTCGTTCTGCCCTCCATGTTCCTGCCAGCGTCCTTGTTCTGCCGCATTCTCTCCGACTCTGCGCGAGACAATCTCTTCGATTTCCTTCCACTTCCCCACTTGACACAACCAAACATCTTTCGTATATACTGTATCCATGATGGTTAATAGATCATCGATACTCCCGCAAGCCCTCGACCCCCACCCCTTCGCCCCAATTACCTCCCGGCCGCACAGGACCGGTTTGGGACCAATCGGGACCTCCCTGGGACCTCCTTTGGACACCGTTTTTCAGGCACCCAGCAGCCTTCGACAGAATCGTAAGCGACTATACAGTATACACTTACATCGTAACGACCAGCATCGCGAACCCCCAAATAACATTTTTCGCGCCGTCATCCTTCTCCTCGGGTTTATCCTGCCGCATCTGACCGCCACAGCCGCCGACGCACCGGCGCGGCCGAACATTCTCTTCGCCATCGCCGATGACTGGTCCTACGGCCACGCCGGCGCCTATGGCTGCAAATGGGTCAAGACCCCCGGCTTCGACCGCGTCGCCGAGCAGGGCATCCTGTTCACGCATGCCTACACGCCCAATGCCAAGTGCGCCCCATCGCGCAGTTGCATCCTGACCGGCCGCAATTCCTGGCAGCTCAAGGCGGCCGCCAATCACGTCTGCTACTTCCCCGCCGAATTCAAGACCTACGCCGAGGCCCTCGGCGAACACGGCTACTTCGTGGGCATGACCCAGAAAGGCTGGGGTCCCGGTGTCGCCAACGATGCCGCCGGCAAGCCCCGCCAGATGGCCGGCCGGCCGTTCAACCGCTGCAAGGCCGCCCCGCCGACGCCACAAATTGGCAACAACGACTACGCCGGGAATTTCGAAGACTTTCTGGCCGCCGCCCCAAAGGGCCAGCCCTGGTGCTTCTGGTACGGCTGCGTCGAGCCGCACCGCGGATACGAATATGGATCCGGCATCGCCAAGGGCGGCAAGAAGCTGTCGGATATCGACCGCGTGCCGAGTTGCTGGCCGGACAATGAGGTAGTTCGCAACGACCTGCTCGATTATGCGTTCGAGGCCGAGCACTTCGACCGCCACCTCGCGCGCATGCTCGATATGCTCGAGAAACAAGGACTGCTCGACAATACGCTGGTCGTGGTCACCTCCGACAACGGCATGCCCTTTCCCCACGACAAGGGACAGGCGTATCAGGATGCCAACCACCTGCCGCTGGCCATCATGTGGAAGCAGGGCATTCGCAAGACAGGGCGTGTGGTCGACGACTACGTGAGTTTCATCGATTTCGCCCCGACATTCATCGAACTCGCCCGCGTGCGCTGGGACCAGACCGGCATGGCACCCGCGGCCGGCCGGAGTCTGACGGATCTGCTCTTCTCGGACAAGGCAGGCGTGGTGAACCCGGCACGCGACCATGTGCTCATCGGCAAGGAGCGCACCGATATCGGCCGGCCGAATGACGGCGGGTACCCCATCCGCGGAATCGTCAAGGCCGACAAGCTGTACCTGCACAACTTCGAGATCGCCCGCTGGCCCGGCGGCAATCCGGAAACAGGGTATCTCGATTGCGACGGCGGCCCGACGAAGACCGAAGTGCTCAAAACGCGGAATGATCCCAAGCAAAGGGCGTACTGGGAGCAATGCTTCGGCAAGCGGCCGGAACATGAGTTGTACGACCTCAAGAAGGACCCGGACTGCGTCACCAATCTGGCCGCCCAAGTCGATCAGCAGGCGTTGCGGTCACAACTTCAGCAGCAACTCTTCGACGAGCTCAAAGCCCAGGACGATCCGCGTATGTTCGGCAAGGGCAGCGTGTTTGATGAGTATCCATACGCCGAGGACAAATTCCGGGATTTCTACAACCGTGTCCTGCGCGGTGAAAGACTGAACCCGGGTTGGGTCAATCCGTCGGATGTGCAGACGAAAGGTGAATAATGATCGCGATGGTTCAGAAGTTCAACGGTGTAGCGCGTACGCCCAGGGTGCATGAGGTGCTTGGCGGGCACAGTCTTGGCCCTGAAGGGGCCGAAGAATTTAGCCCAGGGTTTGCGTACTCGCATACCCTGGGTATTGGACGACAACAATTGATGTCCCGCCCCGAAGGGGCGGAGGAGGTCCGAGCCTGCTGACCAGCGGCTCAATCGAAGTCCGCTTGCAACCCGTTGAGTTCCTCGTCGATCTTGCCCGGCGGCGTCTTGCCCTTGCCATCGAGGCGAATCACCGCCGCATTCTTCTGCGGCGTGCCCGGCGTGCTCCGGCCGTTGGCGATGTACTGCTGCATGAGTTTCGTCAGCCGGGCTACGACCTCGGGGTTCTGGCCCAGCACATTGTTCTGCTCGCCGAGGTCGGCCTTGAGGTTGTATAGTTGCTGTTTGCCGCTCTTGAGGAAGATCAGCTTCCACGGCCCCTGGCGAATGGCCAGATCGCGTCCGGGCGACTGATGCACGGTCGCCTCACGCACGGGCCCTTTGGCCGTCCCCAGCAGATCCGGCAGGATGCTCACACTGTCCTCGGCCGCGTTGTCCGGGAGTTTCACCTTGAGAACCTCGGCGAACGTAGCCAGAAGATCGTTGAGACAGATGGTGTCGTCGCAAACCGAGGCAGGCTTGATCATCCCCGGCCAGCGGGCGATGAAAGGCACACGATGGCCACCTTCGTAGATATCCGTCTTACAGCCGCGCAACGGAGCGTAAACCCTCCCCGCCGCCCCGTTGTCGCTGGTCGCGATCAGCAGCGTGTTGTCGCTCAGGTGATTCCGCTCCAGCGCCTCAATTACCTGCCCCAGCACCCAGTCGCCCTCGTAGAGCCAGTCGCCGTAATCCTTGGCCCCGCTCTTGCCTGCGAACTCCGGCGCTGGCACGATCGGCGTGTGCGGCGGGCTGAGCGGCAGATAGAGAAAGAACGGCGCCGCGGCTCGGGCGCGTTCGTCGATGTACGCCACCGCCTTCTTTGCCAGCAGCGGCTGCACCTCCACCGGCCGGATCTTCGCCGCCACCCGCTCCTGCTCGAAGATCATGCCGATGTTCCGCGAATGCGTGTAGCCCCAGAACGCGTCGAAGCCGACGGCGTTGGGACCGGCTTCGATCGCCGTCCCGATCCCGATCGCCTCCTCCTTGCCGTGCCCGGGCTTCCAGGTCATGCCCAGGTGCCACTTGCCGATGCACGCCGTGTGATACCCCTGCTGCTTCAGCATCGATGCCACGGTCGTCCTCTCCCGCCCGATGAGCGGTGCGGAGAACGTCGTCAGCACGCCGTACTGCCCGATGCGGCTTGGATAGCGGCCGGTCAGCAGGCCGTAACGGGTGGGCGTGCAGACCGAGCAGGCCGTGTGGGCGTCGGTGAAGCGCATCCCTTCGCGCGACAGCCGATCGAGGTTCGGCGTCCTGAACTCCGACCCCGCGCGATAGCAGCCAGGCTGGCCGTAGCCCATGTCGTCAAAGAGAACGACCACGATGTTGGGCGGACGAGCGCCGCTCGCGCCGGGCTGCTGCGCCCGCACCGACGCGGCCAGGATGACCAGCATCGCAACCAGCAATCTCGCTCCAAACATCATTGCCCGCATACTCGTGTCCTCGGTGAAGTCCGGACCTCACTTCTCGGGAGCCTGCCAGGGAATGGCGCCGGCGCGGAGAATCTGGCGGCGAAGTTCAGCATTCAGCGACGCAAGCATCTGCTTCTGTTTACCCGCCAGGTCCGTTGTCTCCTGCGGGTCGTCTTTGAGATTGTAGAGTTATATGGGCGCAAATGGGCTGTCCTGTAGCACCTTCCAATCACCCTGCCGCAACGCCTCGATCGTCTTGCCGCCGTAGGCCATGCCGCCTTCGCGGCGGACGAAATACAGCCGTCTCTGCGGCTCGGGCTTGGTCTCGCCGCGCAGCGTGCCGAGAAGGCTCAGCCCGTCGATGCCCGTGGGCAGCGCCGCACCGGCCGCCTCCAGTGCGGTCGGGAACAGGTCCATGGACATCGCCATGCGCCCGGTGCGGCTGCCGGCCGCGATCTGGCCAGGCCAGCGGGCGGCGAACGGAACGCGCAAACCGCCCTCATAGACGTGCTGCTTGCCGCTGCGCCAGGGACCATTGTTGGCGCCGTTGGCCAGCACGCCACCGTTATCGGAGGTGAACATGACCAGCGTGTTCTGCGCCAGGCCGGTCTTGTCGAGCGTCGTCAGCACGCGGCCGATGCCCGAATCGAGATGCTCGATCAACGCCACCAGCTTCACGCGCTTCTCGGACATCCCCGGCTCGCGCTGACGGACCTTCTCCAGCCATTCCGGCGGCGGCTGGATCGGATCATGCGGCGCGTTGTAGGCCAGATAGAGAAAGAACGGTTGCTTGTTCCCGGCCCGTCCTTCGAGATACTCGCAGGCCCAGTCGGTGAAGACGTCCGTCGCGTGGCCCTTGGGGTCGACAACCTCGTTGTTGCGCCGCATGTAGTTCCGGCCGTGGCGCAGATGCACCCAGTAGTCGTCCATCATGTCGCCAAGGAATCCATGCAGGAAGTCGAAGCCTCGCTCGTTCGGCGTATTCGGCGACGACGTGCCCAAGTTCCACTTGCCGACCATGGCCGTGTGATAGCCCGCGGGCGAAAGCAGTTTCGGCAGCAGCACCGCCCTGGGCCAGAGATAGCCCCACGAATTGTCCGGCTCTTCATCGCGGATCACGCCCGGCACGCCGACCCGGTCGGGATAGCAGCCGGTCAGCAGCGCTGCCCGCGTCGGCGAACAGACGCAACTGTTGGCATAGAAGTTGTCGAAGGTCATCCCCTCGCGGCAGAGGCGGTCTATACTTGGAGTGCGGATATCCTTCGTTCCGAAGGCGCTGTAGTCGCCGCGCCCCTGGTCGTCGGTGAGGATGATGAGGATGTTGGGGCGCTCGGTTGCAGCGCGACTCAGCGGCCCAACCAGACCGATGGCAAGAAGCAGAAATCGCAGAGCAGCGCTCAGATATCGGCCTGTCATTGGATGAATCCTTTCCATGGATTGCCTGGGCAACCGATTCGCGAGTCATGAGTGTACCGGCATGCCAATAATAAGGAATGAGTATGAACCAGCAGGCAGACACACACGATGGCCCGTCGGCGGATTGGCATGGATCGCCCAACACCGGAGGCTGGCTCTATCGCCATCGCTGGGCGGTGATCTGGGTCGCCATCGTGGGAATCCTCGTGGGGGCGCAGTGGCCGATATTCAAAGGCCTCGTGTACTCCGGCCTGGGCGTGGCCATGCCCAAGGACAACATCCCCTGGCGGACCGATTTCACGGCCGCGCTTGCCGAATCATCCAAGACCGGCAAACCGGTTCTCATCGATTTCTACGCCGATTGGTGCGGCCCATGCCAGGCAATGAAGCGGGAAGTCTGGCCTGACGAACAGGTGGGGAAACTGGCGGCCGATGCGTACATCCCGCTGGCCGCCAACGTCGATGCGGCCGGCATGAAAGAGGTGGCCAGCCGATACCAGATCGATTCCATCCCGCGGATCGTGATCGTCGATGCAGACGGCCGGGCGCTGAAGACGGGCGCCTACATGACCCGCGATGACCTTGTCGCATTTCTCAAAGCGGGGATCCGGTGAGGGTAACTGCATGTAGTGCCGCCGGTGT
>JANYKD010000095.1 GCA_025361735.1 Phycisphaerales bacterium | reverse complement strand
GGAAACCGAGCCCGTTCCGCCGGGCAGGTCCGCCGCTGTCAAGGCCCGGAATGCCGGAGCGGCCGCCGAACCCGAAGACGGACCTGCGAACACCAGATTCGCCGATTGATTCGCCAGCGTCGCGGTCAGCGTCCCCGATCCCGTGACCGGGCTGCCGGACACCGAAAACAGCGACGGAAGCGACAAACCCACGCTGAAGACGGTTCCGGTGCTTGCCGGCAGATCGGCGAAGACCAAACCGCGAAACGACGGAGTCGAAGCGCTGCCGCTGGCGGGTCCGGCAAGGACTTGGTGTGCGGACTGGTTGGCCAGCGTCGCCGTCAACGTGCCGGTCGTGGTGACCGGGCTGCCCGAAACCGAAAACGCCGAAGGGAGCGATAGACCCACGGACGTGACGGTGCCCGTGCCGATCCCCGCCGGGATGTCCGCCGCCACGAGCGCGCGAAACGAAGGCGGGCCGGACGAGCCCGACGCCGGGCCCGCGAACACCAAGTTGGCGGATTGGTCGGCCGTCAAGGGGACCAGGCCGTTCATGAAGCCCGCCGTCAGCACCAGCGTCACCGTCGCTCCCGAGGAGTGCGACTGGGCGGTGGTCGACTCGAGCGCCCGGGTCACGGTCCAATTCACGCCGGAAACGCTCGTCACCAACATCAACTCACTTCCAACTTGGATGATGAACTGATTGGAAGACGGAAACCCGGCGGCGCTGGCCACTACTATTGAAACAGCACCCGAACCGATGGCGCCCGCCAAGGTTGTTTGCGCGTCGTTGGCGAATTGCATCGCGGACATGCGTTAGCTCCCGATTCATGGGTTCTACGTCAGTCTTTCTTCAAGACGGACCTCGAGCGGCTTCAACGTTTGTATCGCTCACCATCGTCAGCGAATACTATTCGTCCGAGACCGGATCCTCTGAGCCGAAATCTTCGTCCGAGTCTGAATCGTCGTCCGAATCGGAGTATTCGTTCGGGTCGGGATCGGCTGAAACATTCGGTCGCTGCGGATCGAGATGATGCGGCAGATTGCGTGCTTGGAGTCGCAGAACCAATGCCTCGTGACCCTGCTCCTGCACAAGCTTCATCTCGTCCGCATAAATCGGAATCAGCCCGTGGAAATCAATCCAACGGTGATCCGGACACTGAACGCTGCCTCCTTGGACCACGAGAACCATCCAACAACACATTTCCGTCGATGAGTGAAACGGTTGGGGCGGATTGCCATTGGGGAACAGGACAGGATCCGCAGGCCATCGATCTCCGCTGCGGAGTTCGTTCACGATGCGCTTGAGCCATTGGATCGGCCATGCCCATTGGGGATCCTTTTCGGCAGTGTCAGGATCAGGCCAGTCCACTGGCAACGTCAGGCGAAGTTCACCACATGCGTACTCCTGATTTCCGGACGGCAACCGACGGTCACTGAGGCCGACCGTGAACAGAAGTTGCTCGGCCAGGTTCGCGCGACTCACGGGCACGCGCCGGACCACCACAGCCGGGTCACCGGGCAGATCGGCTCTCCAGTCCGAAGCAGGTCCGAACTGCTGGACCATACGATCGTGAATCAGTTTGTGGGCACGAGGGCGGTCCGGCGGCGTCGTTTCACGAAGATCTTTCGCACCGACCGACCTGAGGTACGCCGCAACCTCCTGATGCCCGCAAGCCTCTGCATGCATGAGTGCATTCATGCCGCTGGCAACGCCGTGGATGTCTGCCCCGCGATCCAGAAGCAACCTGATGACGTCGAGATGGCCGCCGAGGGCGGCATAAACAAGCGACGAACTGTGTTGAATCTGGCCATACGGGTGGTTTATTACTGCACCATGGTCCAGAAGCCAGCGAACAACCTCCAGACGACCTTCGCCTGCCGCGGATTCGATGGCAGTGCGCACCATATTCTTGTCGCTGGAGGAGTTGACGTCGATTCCGACTTGGACGAGGAAGATCACGCGGGCCAAATCACCGCTCGCAGCTGCCATCCACAACCAGATGTCCGTACCGTCCTCTGCATACAAGAACTCCGGGGAACGCTCGAAAAGCCGTCGAGCTTCCTCGAAATCGCCACGATCAAGGGCTTCGTTGATCAACCGGGGCGTCTCGTCGTTATCGTCCTTCCATCCCAACCCGGTGGCGCTGGCCACCGCGAGCGAAACAGCACCCGAACCAATGGCGCCCGCCAGCGTGGTCTGCGCGTCGTTGGCGAATTGCATCGCGGACATG
>JANYKD010000092.1 GCA_025361735.1 Phycisphaerales bacterium | reverse complement strand
ATCGCGGGCGTGAAACTCGCGCCGTTGTTGGTGCTCTTGGCCACCATGACGCGGATTTCCGTGCGCGATTTGGCGACGAGATATGCCACGTACAGGTTGCCGAAGGCGTCAAACGCGATGGAGGGATCCATGCGGTTGGTGGTCGAGGGGCAGCCGTCCTCGGCCGCGTTGATGGGGGTGTTGCTCCAGGTCTTCCCGCCGTCGTTGCTTCGGGTCACCAGCAGCGCCGCGCCGGCATTGGGCGAGCTTTCGGCGACGGTCGCGATGTTGTTCGGGTTGGCGGGATTGATGGCGATCTTCATCTCCACCTGATTGCCGGCCGCCGTGCTGGTGTTGATGTTCGGGCCAACGGAAAAGGGCGAACCGCCGCTCGTCGATCCCGTTGCGCCGCTCACATTGAACGACTCAAAGGGCACGGTCACGGAAGCGGCGCTCCCGACGTTGGTGGTCAGAATTCCCGTCTTACCGGCCGCGCTGAAGATGCTGCCGTTGGTGGTGTTTCCCACATTCACCCAGTTGGCGTCGCTGTCGCTGTTGATGCGATACTGCGCGGTGATGGCATGGGTTGTCGCGTCGCCCACGAGGCGCAAGTCGAGCGTGTTCACCCCGGCGAAGCTGACGGGCGCGAGGGAGGTGCTCTGAAAGACGCCGCCGATCTCGCTGGTGAATTGAATGGCTGGGGCGCCGATGTAGCCGGCCTGCACTTTCACGTAATTGTCCTGATTGGTCGCGATGAAAACGCCGGCGTACTGCCAGTTGGCGCTGAAGGGCAGGGAGGTCAGGCGGGTTTGGGCGACGAAGTTTTTGGTGGAGTCCACGCCGACGGCCAGGGCGTTGTCCTGGTTGTTGTGGTTCTGATACAGGTCTCCGCCCGTGCTGGCGATGGAGAGTTTGCCGCTGCCGAGCGACAGGCGGTTGGTGAGCAGTCCGCCGCCGCTGTTGTTGGCAAGGATACTCGTGAAGCCGCTGCCGACGATTCCGCCGGCCCCGCCGTTGAAATCCAATGCCACTGAGAGCAGACGGCGATCTTCCAATGTCTCGACATGCGCGCAGACGCGCCCCGCGATGCGATCGGCCATATTTATCTCCGAAGTAAAAGAGCTCCGGCGCGGCTCCCAGCCCTGGGAGTCCGCGCCCACTTTGGCCGTGGACAGTTGTCCGAGGATGCCCTGGAGCTCAAACTGCGCTGTTGTCCATAGCGCCGCGGCTGTTGTCGCGGCCAAGGCCGTGCCCGCTCGCTGTTTCAGGTGACCGAGCCGACCAGTACGAACCCCTACGGACGCCCAGCGTCGGCAGTTCTCGGGAAATGAACAACCACAAGAACTCGAATCCGCCTGTCATGGCGCGCCGGTTGCGCCGTCCGGCCGCACCCACGTTTCAAAATCGCGATTCTCCTTGTGCAGCAGAATGACCCGCGCCCCGCGCGCAAAGCCGTCGCGGCCATAGGTTCCATAGCCGCTTCCCCGGCCGTAGCACAGGCGGATGCCGTCGAGGGTTGCTTCGTAATCATTCACATGGTCGTGGCCGACGAACACGCCCGACACTTGCCCGGTCTGGCGCATCGCGGCGAACAGCCCGCTGTTGTGTTCGGGGCAGCAGATATTCTCGTGCTTGGATCCGCGGCAGTTTCCGGCCGTCCAGGCGTCGGCAAATTCCGGAAGCGGGATGTGGAAAAACACCAGCGCGCCGGCCGCTTTGTCGCCGTTCATGGTCGCGCGGAACCACTCGATCTGGTCCTCCTGTACCCAGGCGTACTTTCCTTTGTCGGGCTGGGCGTAGCTGCCGGAATCCAGGAAGACGAGCTTCTTCGCCGACTTCGCCCCATCTTCGCCGACGAGTTTCAGGACGAAATTCCCGACCCCCGACAGCTTGGCCGGCCCGCGCTGCGTCAGACACATGGAACAGGACTGTTGCACATCGAGCAACTGTAGCCGGTTCAGCGATCCCTCGTCGTCGTGGTTGCCATAGACGGCGGCCCAGGGGATGGCCCGCTCTTCCATCGGCGCGACCGCCTGGCGCCAGGACCAGGCGGGGGCGTCGCATTTGGCGCCTTCGATCACATCGCCGGTCAGAACGACCAGCGCGGGTTTTTCGGCATCGAGCGTCGCCTCCATCAGGCGGCGCGTGCGTAGATCGTCGGGCGAGCCGTTGGTCCAGTGCAGGTCGGTGAACTGCACCAGCTTGAAGGTTTCGTCGGGGCCGAATCGAAGGTTGATGGGGGAGGTCATGGAGAGACACTATACGGTTACGCGTTCGCGGAAAAAGGGCAGGCTCATTTTTCGGGACTTCTGGGGCAATCGAGCGATATTGAACCGCGGAGGACGCAGAGGGACGCAGAG
>JANYKD010000047.1 GCA_025361735.1 Phycisphaerales bacterium | reverse complement strand
CGAGATTGAGGTCATGGCAGGCGAGCACAATCCCCAGTTGCCGTTCGGCCGCCAGGCGCCTGAGCAAGCCAGCCAACTCGGCCTGATGCTTCAGATCGAGCGCGCTCGTCGGCTCATCAAGCAGTAGAATCTTCGGCTCCTGCGCCAGGCATCGCCCGATGAATACACGTTGCCGCTGGCCGCCCGAAAGCTCGCGCATGGGACGATCCAGGAGTTCCGCCAGTTCCAGCAGGCTCGCCACGTTCCGGACGCTCGCGGTGTCGGCCGGCGACTCGAACCCGAAGGCACCCAGGTGCGGTATTCGGCCAAGCCGCAACACATCTCCTACACTCTGCTCATCCTCGAAACTCGGAAACTGGGGCAGGTAGCCGACCGTTCGCGCCAGTTCCTGCCGAGGCCAGTCTGACCGGCCGAGCCAATCAAGCGAACCTTCGTGCTGGAGATGTCCCGCGAGCAATCGCAACAACGTGCTCTTGCCGGAACCGTTCGGGCCGATCAGCGCAATAATTCGCCCCGCCTCCAGCCGCAGATCGATGCCGTGGAGGATCCCTTTCTGGCCATAGCCGCCGCGCAGGCCTTTCGCCTCAATCAACATGGCGACACCTCCGCCCGCGCGGGTAGGGTCCATTGAAACGCATCCCTCATCGCATTACACACGCGCCACAAATGCGCCGGTGAGAGCACTGTCACTACTTTGTCCGCTTCAATCAGCATCCGCATGCCTCCCCTGCCGTCGCAGCAAGAGCCAGAGGAAGAACGGCCCGCCAAGCAGCCCGGTCAACACGCCGACGGGCAGCACGGTGCTCACGCTGTGTAGTCCCGCCAGCATGCGAGCGGCCGCATCGGCAACACATAGCACGATCGCCCCGCTTGCGATGCTCACCGGCAACAGCCGCCGGACGTCCGATCCCACAATTCCGCGCGCCAGGTGCGGACAGATCAGCCCGACGAACCCGATCGGGCCGGTCAGCGCCACCGCGCTCGCTGTCACCAGCGAGGCTACACCCAGCGACAGCCAGCGAAGTTGTTGCACGCGAACACCAAGCGACTCGGCCTCGGACGCGGACAACACCATGGCATTGAGTCGTCCCGCCATCGCCTGCATCGCCAGGCACCCCACGAACACAACACCGGCCGCAAGATAGCGATCCGCCGGCAGAACCGTGGTGTGAATGCTGCCCACAAGCAGGCTGATCGGATCGCCCGTGCCCGGCCGGTCGCGCCAAAGTGAGTTAAGCAGCAAATAGCACGACGCCGCGACCGCGTTGACGATCACTCCTGTCAGCAGCAGCGTGATCGGTTCCAGCCGTCCGCGCCTGCCGGCAATAATGAACACGGCGCTGGCCGCCCCGATGCCACCGACGAACGCAAACCCCTGTTGGCCCAGTGCGAACCCCGCCGGTCCGAGCATGGCCGCCACCGCCGTCGATCGCCAGATGAATGCGAGCAACGTGGCCCCGCTGGAGACGCCCAGCAAATATGGATCAGCCAGCGGATTGCGCAGCACCGTCTGACAAACCACACCCGCCGCCGCCAGCGCAGCACCCACAAGCGATGCCAGCAGAACCGATTCAAGCCGGATATCGCGCGTCGTTGCTTCGGGCCAGCCAAACTGGCCGTTCGACCCGACACACAGACAGAACCCCCCCACCGCTATCCAGAGGATCAACCCGCCGGCCAGAAGGAGGAGAAGTTGTGACGGTCCAAAGCGTCGCACGAGAGTGGGATAAGCGTTTACGCGGCCTTTGACAAGTCGGCGGCGCGGATGCGCTGGTCGCATGGGCAGTCTCGGCCTACGGCGCTGGATGCAACAATCGCGCGAATTCTTCCGCCGTCTGTCCCACATGCACGCCGCCCTGCAGCAGGTGCCAGTCCGTCAGGATGTGGATATTCTTCTGCGTCTCTTCCGGAAGCGGCACATTCCGCCACGCCGCCATGGCCTGTGCGACCGCCGCCTGGTCCGCGCCGGGCATCAAGTGGATGATGGCCTGCGGCCGACATGCGAGCAGTTTCTCCTTGTCAATCTCCGGCCAGCCCGGCGTCTCGATCACATTTTCCCCACCCGAAAGTTCGAGCAGGTCGTTGAGAAAATTCGCCCGCCCCACGACGCCAAGCAGGCTCGGCTCGCGCACGATGAGCGTGCGAATCCTCACTTTGCCCGCCGTGCGAGTCCGGACGGAGTCCAGTTGTTTCCGCACGCTCGCGGCAACCGCGGCGGATTTCTCTGGCTCGTGAATCAGTTCGCCCACGACTCCAAGTTGCTCGAATAGATCTTCGAGCCGCTCAATCCGGACATTGGCCAGACGCACATGGTATTCCGCGGCCTTCTCCTTCAATGCCGCAGGCATGCGCTCCGGCGCCATGAACACGATCATCACGTCCGGCCGGAGCGATGCGACGCGTTCCCAGTCGATATTGGCGTAGTCCCCCGCGCGTGGCAGGTCGGCGATGGGTCCAACGCGGCGATCATAGTTGCTGACAGCCACCAGATGATCGGCCGCCCCCATGCCGACGATGAGATCCGTCGCCCCCGGAACCAACGAAACAACCGTGGGACGAGTGGTGGGTCGGGTGGGAGTGGTTGCGCGGTGGCAGCCCGGAAGGAAAGAGATAAAAGGAAGAAGTAGGGCCAGCGCCCTTGCTAGCCAGCCTGCAACATCAATCGTCTGGCGACCATGGCCAGCGGGGACGCTGGCCCTACTTGATGTTGTTCTCGGTTGACCCATCAGCCAAGGATGCTAGAGTGGTGTGTGGTGGCTGACAAGAGCCTCCAAGGCATGGACGCCGGGAAGGATTGTGTGACTTATGATGGAGAAGAAGTCATTCTGGTCTCGTTTAGGACACTGGATGATCGGCTCACCACCTGGCGACCTGCCGCTTCAGAGAACCGCCAACGATCTGGCGCCCGCGCAAGGGACGACAACCCGGCGGCCGCTGTTCTTTCGGCCATTTGCCAAGCGCGATGCCGCAATTGCCGGCCTGCAACAGGGCTTTTTGGCGCTGTCGGAAGTGATGAACTCCATCCGCGACAACCTTGAACGCCAGGGACGCCGCCAGGACGAGATGATTTCCTACCTGGCGCATCTGCCGGAACTCATGCACTCACTCCCGGAATCGCAACGTTTGCAGAGCGAGGCACTCCGGACCATCGGCCAACAGCTTCAGCAGCACAACCAGCACCAGAGCCGCCTGACCGAGATTACGGCCAAAGCCACGCAGTCTTACGACGATCAACGCCTGGTGCTGGAAAATATCAATGGACGCGTCGAATCCGTGCTGGAACACAATGACCGGATCGCCCAGAGCCTGCGACAGGTATCGGCCACTGTGGACAACATGGGCCGCAGCGGCGACTCGGGCGTCCACGTATTGCGACAGTTACAGGAGAATATCCAGCGTCAGGACGAATCGGTCCAGGACATTGTCCAGCGGCAGAACTCGCGGTTGACAACCCTGTCGATCGCGGCCATGGCCTGCTCGATGATGGCGATGCTGGCGATCATCGTCGTGGGGATCATTCTGCTCCGCCGGTGAGTGTCCAACGGGAACAGCCCACGGCCGATGATGGCCGTGTTTCCCAGGGTGCGACCCCCAACCTGTTGCGGTTGAAGAAGATGCTTCCACAGGATACAGTTTCCTGTTATATATTCACAACTGACCAGAAGTTGGTCAGCGCCGGATGCGGTGTCCGGTGGTTTCCGGGCTCGTGGGTGCTTTGAGGTCAGCAGAAAATGATCAATCCAGCCCCGACCAACTGCCCGTCTTTCTCGCTCTACCGGCTCGTACTCGGGTGCGCTCTGGCGATGACGATCTTCGTCTGTGCCGGATGCATGGACGATGACCCGCCAAAGCGCGAGCCGCCCAAGCCCAAGTATGAGACCAAGCCTCCTAAAACCAATGTCCCCGCCTTTCTAAAAGGGACAGTTTACGAGCTGACTGATGCTGACAACAAGGAGCCGTATCTGGTTTCCGGTTACGGACTTGTGGTCGGCCTTGCGGATACCGGTAACAACCGCGGCACGCCGCTGGCCGTGCGCAATTTCATGATCGACGAGATGGTGCGTCACGGCTTTGGCTCGCTCAACATGGGGCTGAACAAGATGCCACCCGAGCGGATTCTGGCCGATACGGCGTCGGCCATCGTCGAGGTATACGGCTTGATCCCGCCCGGTGCCCGGCAGAAGCAGCAAGTGGATGTGTATGTTCAGTCGGTCACTGGCAGCGAGACACGCAGCCTGGCGCGGGGCCGGCTCTATCTGACCAGTCTATATGTCAACGGCGTGGATCCGCTCAATCCGCGCGGCAGGATCAACGCGTACATGAAGGCACAGGGCCCGGTATTCGTCAATCCCGGCTACCTGGGCGATGCCGCTCAATCCGCTACCGCCGCCAGGGCCTCGCTGCGCAATGGGGTGATCTTGGGCGGCGGCTTGTGTGTCGCCGATCGGCCTATTTGGATTCGTCTGCGCCAGCCCCAGCTTTCCATCTCCCGCGCAGTGGAATTCCGCATCACCCAGCGGTTCGGAACCAAGGACGCCGCCCGGACGCAGGACGAAGGGATTGTCTGGGCCTTCGTTCCCAAGAATTTTAACGGCGACTGGGAGCATTACCTCGGCATCGTCATGCACCTGTATCTCAACGGCTCGCCTGGGTTCGCGGCCGCCAAGGCCAACGAGCTTGCAGCCGAAGCCGTCAAGCCCAACGCCCTGCTGCAGGACATCTCCTACGCATGGGAAGGCCTGGCGGACGAGGCACTGCCCTTCATCAGGCCGCTTTATACGCACGCCGCACCCGAAGTGGCATACGCCGCGGCGCGAGCCGGGGCGTGCCTGGGCGATGCCGCGGGCGCCGAGGCGATCATGGAGATCGCCCGAACCGACGGGCACGCATTTCAGCTCAACGCCGTGAGGACCATCGGCTTTCTGCCGGCTTCCACACGCGTGGACAGAATGCTGACGGAACTTCTGTCGGTGAGCAACGCCCTGGTGCGGGTCGAGGCATACAAGATCCTTGCCGACCACGGGTCGCCCGTCGTCCTGAGTCGCAATGTGGGTGATCAGTTCATGGTCGATCGCGTTTTCTGCGACGGCCCGCCGCTCATCTACGCCGCCCGCTCGGGTGAGCCCCGCATTGCCTTGTTTGGCAAGAACATGAACATCCAGCTTCCGCTCATGTTCACCGCCATGGATGAAAAGCTGACCATTTCCACGAACAAGGACCAGCGCACGCTCGTGGTCTTCGACCGCACCAACGATCGCCTGGCAGCCGGCCAGTCGATCGTGTCCCAGGCCGACGTGCTGGACCTGGCGCGGCGCCTTGGCGGCGCGGGCGACGAGGGTCTGAGATTCGCCTATTCGGACGTCGTCGGCATACTTCAGAAACTATCAGAAAAGAAGGCCATCGCGGCCAGCTTCATGCTGCAGGACCTCGTCGGATTCGAGACCGCCATCGAAAACGCTCCGCCGATTGTCGAACCGGATGGCGGCGCCCCGGCGGGACGGAGTCTGACAGGAATTCCGGGCGAGACGCTGCCGAAAATGCCCGGTGTCGTTAAAGACAACGAGAAGATCTTGAAGAACTAGAAAGCCTGACAAGTTCGGGCGGCTGGAAGGCCGCTGATCTGAACGGTCACGGAGGACCAGATGCGACTGAAGAAGTTAATCGTACACGGGTTCAAGAGTTTTGCCGATCGCACGGAATTCGCGTTTGACGCGCCGATCGTGGGGATCGTGGGGCCAAACGGATGCGGAAAATCCAACGTCGTTGACGCCTTCAAGTGGGTGCTGGGCGAACAATCCGCCAAGAGCCTCCGCGGCGACGCGATGATGGACGTGATCTTCAACGGCTCGTCAACTCGCAAGCCGTCGGGCATGGCCGAGGTTACCCTGGTCTTTTCCAATCCCCGCCGGCTGGATGGAACACGAATCCTGCAACTCGACGCCGACGAAGTGGCCGTCAGCCGCCGCCTCTTCCGCGACGGCACCAGTGAGTACCAGGTCAACAACCAGTCGTCCCGGCTCAAGGACATCCGCGAGATGTTCCTCGACACCGGCGTGGGCGTCGACGCTTACAGCGTGATCGAACAGGGCAAAGTCGCCGCCATGCTCGACGCCAACCCGCAGGAACGCCGCTTCATCTTCGAAGAAGCGGCCGGCATTTCCAAGTTCAAGCAGAAGAAGAAGGAAACCCAGCGCAAGCTCGAGAAGGTTGATCAGAACCTGTTGCGCGTGAAGGATATCGTTGACGAGGTCGATCGCCGGCTGCGCAGCGTGCGCATCCAGGCCGGCCGGGCCCGCACATTCAAGGAACATTCCGAGCGCCACCGCGAGCTTCGTCTCAAGTACGCCTTGCAGGAGTACTTCACATTCCACGGCCAGCTCGAACAGCACGTGTCCGCGCAGGGCATCGCCACGTCGCAACTGGAAAAGGTCGAAGCTGAACTCGCCGATAAACAGCAAGACCTTGGCCAATGCCGCCAGCGGTACGACGAACTCTCCGAGCGCAAGCAGCGCGCGGAATATGAGCGTGTGCAGACACAGGCGGCACTGCAATCCAGCCGCCAGAAACAACACTACGCCAGGCAGCAGATCGAGCAGATCGCGGAACAGCTCCAGCAGTGCGAGGCCGACCGCGAGAACCTTCAGACCAAATCGGCCGAGGTACAGGCGCAACTGGCGCAAGACCAGCAGTTGCTCGCCGAGCTGACATCGCAGATGTCCGGCCACCGTCGTGAAATCGAGCAAAAGCAGGGCGCGTTCCACGACACCCAGCTCGAACAGAACGACATCAACCGGCAGATCGAACAGAACAAGGCCGCGATACTGGACCTGATGCGGCGCTCGGCCCAGCTTGCCAACCGCCTGGGCGCCATCGAAATCGAGCGGAAAAACATCGCCAACCACCAGCAGCGACTGGGCCAGCGCCGACAGGTGGTTGTCGGCGAATTGGAGACGCTCGAAGCCGCGCGTGCCGAGCTGCAATCGCAACTGTCCGAGACCCAGCAGGAACTGACCGATCTGCACGGGCAGATGGAAGAGTGCGTCGAGGATTCGGCGGCGCTGGGCAAGCAGATTCAGGAGCGATCGGCCCAGCTCGGGTCCGCGCGCGAACACCGATCCGGGCTGATGTCCCGCCAGAAACTCCTGGCGGACCTCGAAGCCAAACGAGAAGGATTCACGGAAGGCGTGAAGTCCATCCTGCGGCAACGCGCCGAGAAATTCCCATTCATCCGCGGCGTGGTTGCCGACGTTCTTCGAGTGGACGTCGAACATGCCAAGATCATCGAAGCCGCCCTTGATGGCCGGGACCAGATGCTTATCGCCGACAGTTCGGCCGCGGTCACGGCGTGCGCCGAGATCCAGAAGCTCGAAGGCCGGGTCAATATACTCTGCACCGACAAACTGTGTGCGCCCACGAATGCCTCGACCGATGGCGACGAGCTTCCCCAGAACATTGAGGAAAGCAACATTCTCCCGTTTGGCCCGACCGACAAGCTTGTGCTCAAACAACTGCTGACAGACGTGGCCGCACGGTACAACTGGAACCAGCACCCGCAGCGAATCCGTCTCGCCGTGGATCTAGTGAAGTTCGAACCGGATGATTCGGCGCTCGCCCATCATCTGCTCGGCCGCACAATTGTCGTCGACACCCTCACGGATGCCGAGGCGTTGCAAGATTCCGCACTGGCGGGTTTCCGCTTCGTCACCATGGGCGGCGAAGTGCTGGAATCCGACGGCACCATTCGTGTTGGCCCGCTCACGGCGGCCATGGGCCTGATCTCGCGTCGTGCCGAACTCGAAGCCCTGAAGATGCAGATCGCCGATGTGGATCGCCGCATCGATGAACTGACCCAGCAGGTGACGGCCGGCAATGAGCAGGCCCGGACCCTTCAGGAGCGGCAGAAGCTGCTTCAGAACAACATCTACCAGCTCAACACGCGCAAGGTGGAAGCCAACAGCCGGCTGGCGCAGAACAACGAAAAACAGAGTTCCCTACGCCGCGAAGTGCCCGTGCTGGAAAAGGAACTGCAGAATTTCCTCGACCAGTATGGCCGGCTTAAGGGCGAGGAATCGACGCTCCTGGAGAAGCGGCAACAGGCCGAGTCCGAACAGCAACAGCGCGAGGAGCGCGTCACCGAACTGACCCAGAAGCAGGCCGAAGCCGGGGAACGGCTCCGGGCGGCCGGCGAGGCCCTGACCACGCTGCGTGTGCAACTCGGGCAGATCCAGGAGAAGCAGATCGCCGCCCAGCAGGCCGTGCAGCGGCTGACGGCCACCGCGACCGAATTGGGACAGCAGCTTGAGCGCGTGGCCCGAACGGCCGAGCAGGTTTCCTCACGCCGCGGCACAGTCGAGGATGAACTCGCGACCGCAGTCGAGCAGGAACAGGAGCTCATCGAGAAGCAGCAGCATGTCGAGAAGGCCATCGAGGTGCTGACCGTCGAGGTCAAGGAGTTGGGCGAGAAGGTGTCTGTATTGCAGGGTCGGGTCGACGAGGTCGCCGCGCAACAGGCCGAGATCAACCAGGAACTTCACCAGCTTGAGATTCGCGTCGGCGAAGTGCGCGTGCGGCTGGAAGGCCTGGTGCAGCGGACCATGGAAGAACTGCAGCTCGACCTGCCGGCCCGCTGGATGGAGGTCGAGCAACAGGGCGGCTATCAACCCAGCGACATCGACTGGAGCACGGTGGCCGAGGAAATCCGCCTGCTCAAGGAGAAGATCCAGCGGCTGGGCAACGTCAACCTGGACGCCATCGGCGAACAGGATGAGCTTGAGCAGCGGCAGGGGTTCCTGTCCACCCAGGTGACGGATCTGACGTCATCCAAACAGCAGCTTGAGCAGCTCATCGACGAGATCAACAAGGAAAGCTCGATCCGATTCGAGCAGACGTTCAACACGGTCCGCGAGCATTTCCAGGGCATGTTCCGCAAGCTCTTCGGCGGCGGCAAGGCCGACATCTTCCTGGAGACCACCATAGACGATCCCTCGGATCAGCAGCCGGTCATGGGCCCGGACGGGCAGACCGTGCTGCCGATCATGAAGAAGATCATCGACCCGCTCGAAGCCGGCATCGAGATCATGGCCCACCCGCCGGGCAAGAAGCCCGTGTCCATCACGCAGCTTTCCGGCGGCGAGAAGACCATGACCTGCGTCGCCTTGCTGATGTCGATCTTCAAGAGCAAGCCCAGCCCGTTCTGCATCCTCGACGAAGTGGACGCCGCTCTGGACGAGGCCAACAACCAGCGGTTCAACCTGATTGTTCAGGAGTTCCTGGAGCAGAGCCAGTTCATCGTCATCACGCACTCGAAGCGCACCATGCAGATCGCCGACATGCTCTATGGCGTGACCATGCAGGAACAGGGCGTCTCCCGTCGCGTGGCCGTGAAGTTCGACCAGGTGGACAACCAGGGCCGGATCGCGCCGGTAGCCGAGGCGGCCGCGGCGTAGCGGTTCGGTGGTTCGGAGTTCACGCTTCAGCGTGTCTGCTAATGCAGGACACGCTGAAGCGTGAACTCCGAACCATGGCGTGTGTGTTGTGCCGCGGCCGAAGCCAAGGCTAAAATGAATCTCGCGTATGGACGATCAGCGCACATTGCTCCACAGGATCACCATCGACCCTATGGTCTGTGGCGATCGTCCCTGCATCCGGGGTTATCGAATCCGGGTGACGGACATCCTCGACCTGATCTCGTCCGAAGCTTCGTTTGAGGAGATACTGCGCGACTATCCATTTCTGGAACGCGATGACATACTTGCGGCCGTGACGTATGCCGCGCGCCAAACGGATCATGTTGTGCTGCCAGACATGTGATGAATATTACCAATGAGAATATCTTGCGTGATGCAGGCGTTGACGTTGCCACACGATCGCTGCTTCGCCAGGGCATCGACCTCTACCGCATTCCGGGCGGTGAGGCGGCTGTCACGGTGTGGCATACGCTTCGAGAGCAGGCTGTGGGGTTGCGGGGCTGGCCTGTGATCATTGGGGCTGAGCGCGAAGTGAAATGTATCATCCAATGCACTGATAATGACTTTGATGTTCAAGGCTGTCTGGCCTCCGTTCCAACTGGCAGTCCGATCACCGCCCGGCACAAGTCCAGGCTCGCTGGGGTACAAGCGATGCTTCGAGAGTACGAGAAGCGTGGGATGGCCGTGCCCGATTTTCTGGAGGACTTGGTCGCACGCGCGTCGGCGGTATCCGATGTGCTTCCACCGCCCCCGGCCGATGTGGCCGGGTGGCACCGTCCGCAGCCGCACCGGGAGACAATCTCGTCTGCATACGCCGCCCCTGATGAGCCCCTCGCATCCTGTGTGCTTGCAGTCATCCAAGGAGCGGCCCCGACCGACGTGCCGGCATATCTTCCATTTGGCGGCTTCAATTCATGCCCCGCACCGAACGTGCAAGTGGCGTTTCTCCGGCACTGGCAGCGCAGGTGTGGCGCGATACCTGCAGCCGTAAACCACGATGTCATCGAGCTGTACGTCCCGAATCCGGTCGCCACAGCGGCGGAGGCGTGGACAGTGGCCTGTGAGCACGATGTGTACTGTGGCGAGGATATGCTCGACAACACGGAACGGGCTCTTCAAGTATGGGGGTCGCAGTATTGGCATTTCTGGTGGGATTGACCGGTTTCACCAACCGGTGTGCCAAATTCACACCGCGTTGAGTATCATGCCGCGTTCAATGCCCTTCGACGACGCACCCACTCTCGCCACGCCCATCGACAAGCTCAGCGTCTCCAAGGCGCGGGCCAAATGCTTTGCCGATGTGGGGATCAACACGCTCGGCGATCTCATTGACTACTTCCCGCGGGGCTATCAGGTCGAACGTGCCGAGCGGCCGATCGGGGAGCTGGGGCCGAACCAGATTCAGATCGCCCGCGGCGAAATCGTGGCGGTGGACTACATCGTGTCGCCGCGCGGCGGGCGATTCGAGGCGACGCTCTCGGATCCAACCGGGAAACTGTCGCTGGTCTGGTTCAATGGGGCGTATCTGCGCGGGAAGATCCATCCGGGGATGATTCTGCGCGTCAAGGGGAAGGTGCAGTATTTCCGCAACATCCCGCAGATGTCGCACGCGAAGTGGGAAGAGATTCCGCCGGATGCGCCGCTGGTGGGCGAAGATCTCATCCGTTCGGTCTATCCGGCCACAGCCAAACTGCCTTCGCTCTATATCTGGAAGGTGATTGATTCGAACATCGACGCCGGGCTCAAGTGCGTCGAGGAGTGGTTCCCGGCCGGGCTGCTGAAGCAACGGCGCCTGGTTTCCCGGCGCGAGGCGTATCGGGGTATTCATCAACCGACGCGATTTGCCGAGGCCCGTGAGGCGCGGCGACGGCTGGTGTACGACGAGCTGATGCTCATGCAGCTCGGGCTGGTGCTGTCCAAGCGCTGCCGCGGCGGCCGGCTGTCGGCGCCACGGATGCTCATCGACCGGCTGCTCGATGAGCGCATCCGCAAGCGGTTTCCGTTCAAGTTGACTGCGGCACAGGATCGCACGGTCTGGGAGATCGTGCGGGATATCCAGGCGGCCGCCCCAATGTCGCGGCTGCTCCAGGGCGACGTCGGCTCGGGCAAGACGGTCGTGGCTCTGTATGCAATGCTCGTGGCGGTCGCCAACAAAATGCAGGCGGCGCTGCTGGCTCCGACAGAAGTATTGGCCGAGCAGCACTATCTGACACTCACCAGCATGCTCCAGGGATCGGCCGTCAGCATCGAACTGATCACGAGCCGAACCAAGCAGAAAGCCAAAGGCGCTGTGCAGAAACATCTGGCCGAGGGCAAGACGCACATCGCCGTGGGCACGCAGGCGCTGCTGCGGGGAGACACCGACTTCGCCAACCTCGGGCTGGTCATCATTGATGAGCAGCACAAGCTGGGCGTGATGCAGCGAGCGGAGCTCAAGGGCAAGGGGTTCTCGCCGCACTATCTGGTGATGACCGCGACGCCGATTCCGCGGACGCTGGCGCTGTCCTACTTCGCCGACTTCGACGTCTCGACAATCGACGAGTTGCCGCCGGGACACCAGCCGATCCAGACGACATGGCTGCGGGGCGAACAGCGCGGGCAGGCGTATGAGTTCGTGCGGAGACAGGTTGCCCAGGGACGGCAGGCGTTCGTGGTCATGCCGCAGATTGACGAGAACGGACTGGATGAGATGCGCTCGGTGAAGGCGGAGTTTGAAGTGCTTTCGCGGGGCGAACTCAAAGGGTTGCGGCTGGAGATGCTGCACGGACAACTGGGCACGGACGAGAAGCAGGCCGTGATGCAGCGGTTCCGCGAGCGGCAGGCGGATGTGCTGATCGCCACGACGGTGATCGAAGTGGGTATCGACGTGGCCAACGCCACAGTGGTGGTGATCGAGAACGCCGACCGGTTCGGGCTGTCGCAGCTTCACCAGATCCGCGGCCGGGTCGGACGCGGCGAGCACGCCTCGTATTGCCTGCTCGTGGGCGATGCGACAACCGAAGATGCCGGCCAGCGACTCCAGGCGATGACCCAGACCCAAAGCGGATTTGACATTGCCGAGGCGGACCTGCGGCTGCGCGGGCCGGGCGATTTCTTCGGGACGCGGCAGCATGGGTTGCCGGCATTCAAACTCGCCGACATCACGCAGGAGATCGAAATGCTAAAGGTGGCACGGGAGGATGCCCTCGGATTGTTGCAGGCCGACCCGAACCTGGCCGCCCCGGAAAACCGACCGTTGCGGCAGGCAATCGCAAGGCAGTTTGGGGAGTCGCTGTTCCTGGCGCAGGTGGGGTGAAGGTAGGATCAGCGTCCTCGCTGGCCAATGATGTCATGAATGTCGTCATTATGACAGACCGCAGGATATCAGGCGGTTTGCGCTTCAGGAAGGCCCGCGACGACGCTGGCCCTACTCGATTGTCACGGTACCGACATCGACGACCTCCTTGGATTTCTCCAGGCGGAGCGTGATGGCTTGACGCTTCTCGTTGGGACGGCCGAAGTTGGTGATGACCTCGGCCTGCAATGTCGTGGGGCCGGAGAGGCTTTGCTGGCGGGAGCCGTAGAAGTTGGCTTGGATCTTGTACTGACCTTTCTCGGCCCGGCGGAGGCAGTATTCCTCCGGGCCGTAGCCCTGAGTGAAATCATTGGAAATCAGGCCGCCGATGGCCGTGCGGTTGTGGCTGTAGAAACACTTCTCGCCCAGGGGATCGGTGACCCAGAGGTCCATGTCGGTCAGATCGGAGTCCCAGGTGAGTACGACGCGAACCTCGCAGTCGAGCAGTTTGATCAGCCGCCGGTCGAAGGGAATGTTGAGTTCCTTGGCTTGGGGCAATTTGTCCAGGCGGGCAATCAGCCGGTTGGCTTCCATGAGGGCGATGACCTCGATGCCGGGGAAACGGTCCCAGTCGTGCATGACGACGTGGTGGAGCAGGCCGAGGGCACGGATGTAGTCGTTTGCGGGTAGGGCCGTTTCGCCGAAACCGCCGTTCGAAGGACCGCTCGGCGATCGGTCCCCGCCCAGGCGGTCTCGGCCATGATTCTCGCCGCGGGCGATGAGGGCTAGCGCGAGGTCGCGGTGGATCTGGGGTTCTTCGGGACGCAGGGCCAGGACTTTCTCGAAGAGGATAATGGCCAGGTCAAATTCGCCGATCTGGGCCAGGCGATAGGCGGCCACACGCAGCAGGGCCGGGGAGTCGAGTTCGAGTTCGGCGATGTTGGTGAGTACGCGAATGCCGATGTCTCGCTGGTTCTTCTGGATGAAGAAGTTGGCGCAGTCGAGATAGAACGCGGGAGAGGCGCTCTCCGTGCGTTCCTTGAGATACACATTGTAGGCATCCGCCGGCTTGGCCAGGCGGAGCCGGATGAGGTACGGGGTTTCAGTATCCCAGGGTTTGATCTGGATGGAGGCGGTATTTGCGGCGGTGTTTTCGGCCGTGGATTTCTTCCCCGCAACACGGTCGGTGGCACTGTATTCGAGCAAGTTGGGATACTGGCGGGCCATCGCCGGCTGATTTGGTTCAACCAGAACCATACCCGGCGGCAGTGACCGGGGCGTACCCGAGTACCCCGGCTTGGGAATCTTGATCGGCAGAGGCTCCATGCCTTTGACGTCCTTCGGAAAATTCTCCCGTTGCTCCCACCACTCCAGGCGCTGGCTCCACCACTGCACGCGCGCATTCCACTGGGCCACAACATTGTCGATCTTGGCGGCCTTGTTCGTTTCCTCGGCCTTGGTGTTCGTCTCGACGTGCTTGACGTAGGCCGCATACATGTCGGCCCGCGAGCGAGGCGGCGTGATGTTGTACTGGATGTATTGCTGAAGGGTTTCCAAAACCAGCAGCGAAGTATTGGAGGTGACGATGCCGAACTCGCGGCCAAGATCGAGGATGGCGTTGTGATTCTTCGTCTCGTCCATCGACAACTCGGCGATCCGCCGCTGAGCCCAGGCACGCGGGACAAGGCGGCCTTCGACGGCATCGGATTGTCTGAGTTGGATCTCGCGGGCGTCGAGGATCCGACTGCGGCTGCCGTAGTTGAGCGTGAGAGTGGCCGACTCGGAGAGCAGTCGGCCGGTAATGATGACACGACCGGAGGCAAGTTGCGGATAGGAAGGAGTGAGGTCAGCAACTTTGCCGGAAGTCACTTTGACGGAGACCAGGAAAAGGGTCTCAACGCCGATCATCTCTTTGACTGCGGCGTCCTCGTATCGGTTCAGATTGATGTAAGTGCCACCAGACCGGATGGCGATGGTCTCAAGAGTGCCGTGACTGGCACGGGAATCGCCGGTGAGGACGTAGACGGGGACAGGGTACTTTTCGGGCAGTGGTCCGCCAAGATTTGCCAGGCCGTCGGTGAAGAGAACGGCCCAGGCGCAGCCATCGGGAATCTTGAGGGCGGAAAGATCGGTGCCACCATCGAAGACCGTGGATTTGATGAAGTCGAGAAGGTCTGTGGTATCGCCGCGATCGCCGATCGTAAAGGTCTTGACTGCCTGGGGTTTGTCGCTGAAACGGATGACATCGATCTGGCTCCTGCTGCCTGCGGTCTGAGCGATAGAGTGGATGAGGGCGATTTCACGAGAAAGGTCGGTCGTGGAGCGGCTAAGAGAGCAGTCCCAGAAGATGGCAATATGTTGCGGCTGAGCACGCAACGGAGGTTCAACGAGCATGGTGTGGCGGTCGGAGGCGAGGAAGTAGTAGGAAGACTGGCCGTCGGATTGGGTTCGCTTCGCAATAGAGACACGCTGAGACGTATCGACCGGGGCATTGGGAATGGAGATAGTGAGGTCGTCGTTGAAGCGTATGTTGTTGTAGGTACGGGAGTAAAGGACGGAATGAGTTGCCAGTTGCTGGTTGGTGGTTGCCAGTGGATTGGGTTCGTTTTCCGCCGAAGGAACCGCCGGTGCGGACACCGGTGGCACTTTGGGTTTGTTTTCGGGGAGCCCACGAAAGCTGGGAACGGTCAGGGGTTTGGCGATTTCGACTTGGAGTTTGAGTTGGGTGGCGGACTGGTCCCATTTCAGGGGGAGGATGTAGTTCAGGCCCTGGGGGGTGTGGATAAGGTCGGAGATGTACTGGACTTTGACGGTGCGCTGGCCACGGGCAGGAATGGGGTAGACGCGAGTGCGGTAGTTGTTGCCCGCGACGTGTTCCATGAGGCCGGGATCGACACCCTTGCGGACTTCGGTCTCGAAGACGACTCTGGCTTCGTTCTTCTCAACGGGAACGCCATCGACCATTTCGCCGTTGACGTCCAGGCCGTAGCCGGAGACGGTGGCGCCTTCGGGAAGCGGGAAGCGGAGTTCGCCTTCAAGAACCCTGTCGTTGGGGTTGGAGAAGGTGAGGGTCATGGTCGTCTCGGCGAGGTCGGCGACGATGGCGACGCGGATGTCGGCCGACGCGATGGCGAGAGGTTGATCCTTCTGTGTGTCATGGACGATGAGTTGTGGGCCGAGGGGCTGCGCGGGTGGGGCGGGTTTGCGCGGGTTGACCTGGGCTTGGGCGACGGCGAAGAGCAGGACGCAGGCCGCGAGAAAAGCGAAGCGATTCATGGAGCCTCCCTGGGGTTGGATGACCGTGGCTCTGTAATTAGATACAAACGGGCGTTGAAAGATCCACTGTGAAACCGAGCGATTGCGGTTCAAACGGCGGCAAACGGAGATGGCACAACATGTGAATCGGAGCTACACGGCTGCGGTTGGGAAGCGTATCATGCGTGTTGTGGAAGGAGATGCCGCTTGCGATTCGCCCTGTGTTTCATAATCGTGCTGGCGACGGCCTCGTCAGGGGAGGAGAACTGGCCGCAGTTTCGGGGGGCTTCACAGGAAGGCCACTCGGACGCGACGGGGCTGCCGACAGCTTGGTCGGAGAGCGCGGGAGTGAAATGGAAGACCGCGATCCCGGGCGTGGGGTGGTCGTCGCCGGTGATCTGGGGCGGGCAGGTGTGGCTGACCACGGCAACGCCAGACGGGAAGTCGCGGCGGGCGATTTGCGTGGACAAGAACACGGGGCGCATCGTACACGATGTGGAGGTGTTCAAGCCGGCGGTGCCGGAACTGAAGAACGCTTTCAACTCCTACGCATCACCTACACCGGTTATCGAAGCGGGACGCGTGTATGTGTCGTTCGGCACGGCCGGGCAGGCGTGCCTCGATACCTCGAGCGGCGCGGTTCTGTGGAGAAACGAGGAACTCAGGATCGACCACCTGGAAGGGCCGGGATCGAGCCCGATCCTCTATAAGAACCTCTACATCCTTGATTGCGATGGAGTCGATGCGCAGTTCATCGCGGCGTTGGACAAAGAGACGGGCAAGATCGCCTGGAAGACGCGGCGCAGCTACGACTTCGAGGGCAAGCACATCATGCGGCCGATGCGGAAGGCGTATTGCACGCCCACTGTCTCGCTGGTTGACGCAAAAGACCAGATCATCAGCGCCGGGGCAAAGCGGGTCTACGGCTACGATGCGGAAACGGGCCGGGAGATCTGGTGCTGCGACATTCCCGGGTTCTCGCTGGCGCCCCGGCCGGTCTATCGCGAGGGCGTGGTTTACGTCTGCACCGGCCACATGAAGGCCGAGATGTTCGCAATCCGCATCGCGGGAGCCAGGGGAAACATCACCGAGACCAATATCCTGTGGACCCTGATCCAGGGCGTGCCGCTCAAGGCATCGCCAACGATTGTGGGCGAACGTGTTTACTACACGACAGATGACGGCATTGCCCGGTGCATCGAGCGTGCAACCGGGCGGCCGGTCTGGCAGAAACGCGTCGGCACCGCATTCTCCGCCTCGCCGCTGTATGCGGAAGGGAACCTGTACTTCTTTTCCGAGAAGGGCCAGACGGTTGTGCTCAAACCCGGCGGCGATACGCCGGAGGTCGTGGGTGAATCGGCGCTCGAAGGCGGATTCCTGGCCAGCCCGGCGGTGTCGGAATCAGCGTTGTATCTGCGAAGCAAGACGCATCTGTATCGCGTGGAGAAGTGAGGGTTCAGGGTTCGGGGTTCAGGGTTCAGGATCTTCGTTCTGATTGGGTAAGTGCTACACAGCCCTGCCACGGCAGTGTACTATTGCGGTGCTACAGCCAGATGCCGCAAGATCCTGTACAATCACCACCATTCCTTCCAGTTGCCGCCATGCCGGTCGCTGTGGCTCTCGATTACGCGTCAGCACCACGCATCACGCGGGGGATCAACTGGCAACGATCGGAGCGGCATCTTCACCTGAGTTTTGACGTCCCCAAACCAACTGCCGCGGCATCGCTGACCGCCGCAGGTGGCGTGATGCTCCTGGGATTGGGGCTGATCGCGGTACTCACATGTTCGGGAATGGTGTCCATTGCGCCGTATGACGGGAGCATCGGTCTGGCAACGTTTATCGGCACCATTGCGCTGGCACTACCGGCCATCAGCTATTTTGTCTTCCGCTACTCGCAGAGGCGATCGCCCACACCACCGCCCGTGGAACTCGACGCCACATCCGACGGACTCTCGCTGCTGATTCCCGCGCAGAACCCCGCGCCGCTCGTCTGGCCGGCCAATCGCATTCGGGAGATCCGCTGCAATGCGGCTCCCGGCCGCTTCTGCATCGAGGTCTTTCCGGCAGAGACTTTGCCCGAGGAACACTGGTTTGAAATCGCCGGCGAACTTGCACTCGAAATCCTCGAGATCGAGCTGCGCCGGATCCTTCGCCTGGGGGAGGCGGCCGTCCCGGCGAATCCGCCGGCGACCCTGAGCTATGCGAGGCCCGTCCTGCCGGTCAAACAACAAGCGGCCATGATCCCCTGGATCGGCCGCAGCGACTACGTGCTGGTCATGCTGCCTCCCACCGGGGCGGAACTGTGGCATCAGATCATCATGAGCCTGGCACTGCTCGGCGGCATCGGGGCCTTCTTGTACGTTTTGATGCTCGTGTTGGATCTCGACCAACCGGCGATACCGGTCATAGGCCTGTTTGCAGGAACGACGCTGATTGGGTTTGTCGCGGCAATTGTGATCGGCCGCCGCAGCCAGACCCGACCGGAGGAACGAGATAGATCGTCGCTGGTAATGGGATGTCCCGGCAAACTTCAGCTGCATGTGCGAGGCAGCGGGACCGGCCCCGAGTCCTTCGACGCCACGCGCATCAAGTCGCTGACAATCACGCCGGACCGGCGAGGCCTGCGGCTGCATCTGAAAATGGACGATGGCGGCAAGATCGATCGCCTGCTTCCGACACGGGCACTGGGCGCTGGAGCGGCGCTGTGTGACGACCTTCGCCGCATACTGCGAATACCGGAGGGTCGGGGCTATTGAGAAGCGGGCTTACCGCAGTCGTTTAGCCAGTTCGGGCCGACCGCGAAGTTCGACTTCGGAGCGGCCTTCCAGGGCATCGAGGCGGGTTGGCGCATCGCAGTTGCGCCAGGCGAGAATTTCCGCCGCCCACGGGGTCTCGGAGGAACGATGAAAGTTGTCGCCCCACGCCAGCATCAGCCTGGCGAATCGCAGGATGTCGGGCTCCTGCCGGATGCCGCGGGACCGGGCGGCGGTACGCGCGTGGCGAACACGACGCCGAAGCGGCTCGTCGCCCAGAGTCACGCACAGGACCGGCCAGAGTTTTTTCAGGGCGGCGGCAATGCGCGTGTCCAGGGCTTTGAAAGAGTGGGCCACGAGAGCGTCGTATTGTTCGGGGCGAAGTTTAAGCATGGGGCTTAATGATGCGTGCGAGGTCCTGCGGGCCGACTTCTGAGGGCTGAGTACTTACTGCTGAGTCCGAAATCCTGTGTGCTGGGCGTGGAGGGCTGAGCTGTGATACCGGCCGTCACGTCAAATCGATCCACCTTCAGAAGCTTGTTCTTGCGCGAGAAACGAAGGATCGCGTGGGTGTCCTCCTCCTCGAAGATGTAGGACGCAACCGGGCCGAAGACACAATCGGCTTCCTGCTCGTTCACGGTCGGCAGATAGACTCCGAACACGCGGGGATCGTAGTAGCGGAAGAACAGCGGCGTCCCAGACGGATCGAGCACCATTACCAACGAGCGGAAGTGCTCGCGGAGCGTGTCCATGGACGCGCTCGATACGGCATAGATCCCCCAAGAACGGCCCCAGCCGGAGAGCAGCCAGTCGGAGAAGGGCGAGAACGGGTCGAGCTTCACGAGATGCGGCGAGCGTCGCAGAAGATCGGGAGCGAAGTGCCGCCCGAGAAGGGCCGCGTGCTCGACGTGATGTTGCTCAATCATGGCAAGGATCTGTGGGCAGAAGTCGGGATCAATCACGGCGTAGCCGTGACCGGGCGGGGCGGCAAACAACAACGAGCGCGCTGTTTGAAGCGTTGTGTTGGGCTGGAGGTTTGCGGGCTGATCCATCGCTGCTGATTCTCCAATTGCTTATCACGAACAAGGAGCGGTCACGTCTCCGTGACAGACAAGAATGTCGCTCCTACTGCCGACGGACAGGAATGTCCGCTCCGCTGCCGACAGACAGGAATGTCTGTCCTACCAAGACTTGAACGGGTGGCCGTCGGTGAGCCACCAACGGAACCCCGTTGTGGGATCAACGCTCTGAACCAGGGCGTTCTCGCCCGCAAAGACGATCTCGGCGTTGTCGCCGCCGACGGCGATAAACTTCGACCCATCGGGCGCAAAGCCGACCCACGGCCCCTTGCGCTGGGACATCAAGACCCACACCTCGCCATCGGCATGAACCCGCAGGCGCGAGTTGCCCACGGGCACGGCGGCGGGCCAGTCCAGACGGCGCGAAGGACCCTGCGTGAACTTGCCTTCGGGATCGACGGTCCAGCGAACGACCGTCGGCTCGGGCACTCCGCCGGCGGGACCGATGTGAGCCAGCAGCGCACCGTGGATCACGTTCTTCTCATCCAGCGCCGCGCCGGCCGCAATGAAGTTGCCGGTCCAGGAACCGATGGCGGGTTTGAGTTGCACCTGCTTATCCAGCGGCCACTGGGCCTGATGGAGTTTGAGCTCATTGCCGACTTTGCCGATCCAGAGAGCCGAGCGATCGCGATTGGACAGGTGGAAGCCCTGGCTCCAGACGACCTCGCCATCAGGAACGGCGAAGTTCTGGATCTGGACGTTGGAGCCATCGGCCGGGAAGAGCAGGGCGCGGAGGACGGGCCTGCGCTCGGCCGCGGCGAACATGAAACCCGAACCGGCGCCGGGGCCCGGCTGAACAGCCAGGGCGTGGAAGAGCGGGGCGACGATGATGGCGTCAGCGGTGACGTTGACCTTCCGTGGTGCGTGAACCACACGGACGTCGTCGACATAAGCGGAGACGATGTCGGCTCCCTCGATCCAGGCGAGCCAGTGTCCCTGGACAAACATGCCATTGTGTGGAACGGATATCACGGGATAAACCGGCCGGGCCGCGGTGCCCACGCGCAGGCTGTGCTCGAGCCAGGCGGCTTCGTCTATTTCAAACCCGCGAAGCAGTACGGTGCAGCCGCCCTTGTCGTCAAACTGGGTGCCCGCGGAGAACCAGATCGGGGAGAGTCCGGTCGAGAACGGCTGGGTCTGCACGAAGCCGATTTCGCTGAAGCGAACGCGCACCTCGACCGAGTTGCTCTTGGCGATGATGTTGCCGGCCTCGACAATCATCGCCTGCACAGAATATCGGCCGGGCCGCAGCGTGCCGACCCAGTGCAGCAGTTCCATGGGCAGATCGACCCTCTCGTCGGGCTTGAAATGGTACGCGGGATCGCCCATGACACCGGGAAGGTAGTGCGGGTCGCAGGCGATCAGCCGGTCAACCTGGGTGTAGGTCGAGGATGTGTTGTCCTTCAAATCGGTCACGCGCAGGACGGGACTGGTGCGGCTGCCAAGCGGATCGCGCGCGATGACGATGGCGTTGGTGTCGTTGGTAATCGAAACCACGCCCGAAGTGGTTTCGTTGACGAACAGGTCTGTCTGGCTGAGCCGGAGTTCGACTTTCATTGTGGACCTCAATTTGCGGGGAGTTGAAGCACGTCCCAGCCTCGGAGTTTGAGCACGCAGCGCCCGCAGAAATCACCGGCGCAACCCAGGTAGCCCATGACGCAGAAATCGTGCTGATCGTGGTCACGAAGCATGCTGGTGACGCCGGTGGGGGTTCCGGACGTATCGCGGCTGGTGAACTGGTGCGGGCCGAAATGGCAGTGCCCGGTTTCGTGGACGGTGTTATGGTCGATGCCCAGGGGATAGCTGAACACATTGTAGAACAACTGGCCCCACCAGAGATGACAGCCCCTGGCGCAGGTGGCCTCGCCGCTGGTGGTGAAGTAGTTGGTAACGGCCGCCCCACCGCCGGTTGGATCGACGCCGCTGAAGGTGATCGAGTCGCCGAACGGCGCCTGGATCACGGTGAAGGGAAGCGCGTTCCGCGAGAAGTAGTGCAGGAAGGAGTTGAGGTACGCGCGAATGGCGCGGGCGATGATGTTGTTGTATGTCGAGGCGCTGAGAGCCCCGAATGTGGAACCCCGGGTGCTGTTGTAGGTGGCGCGATCGGCCACGCGGAAGATGCACGGATTGTCGGTAAATGGCGTGGAGGGGAAAAGCGCGTTAAGGTCAACCGCCGCGGGGAAATTTGCGATGCTCGGGATATCGGTCGCCACGGTGGCGAAGTTTGCGACGGCATGATTCCGGGCGTTCTGCCACTCCGTGGTGGTGATCAGCGTGCGCGATGCGGACGTCTCCGGGTTGACGAACAGATAAGCCTTGGAGAACTCGTCGCAGACATTGTTGAGGCTGATATTGCCCATGCTGCGGACGCGGAAGTCCAGTTGCTGGCGGCGCGTCCAAGTGGACATGTCCGTGGGCGGCGGAGGCGACGTCGGCTGCGTGTAACCCGACGGATAGTCCCAGACCAGATATCTGGCGATGCGGATGCGTCTCCAGATGACGAGCGTACCGGTGTCCACCGAAACGGCCATGATGCCGGTGCCATCGCTGGGCAGGGTGTCGGGCCCAATGTAGGCGCGGAGTTTGTAACGGTCGCCACCCGTTCGCGATGGAGTAAAGATGAACCCTGCTTCGCCATCGGCATTGGTCTGCGCCTTGACGGCGTGGGTGTGCTGCGTGCCGGAGGGAGAGACCTTCTGCGGGACGTTGTAGGGCTGATGGCTCATGGTCCGGCCGGTCTGGGCGGTGTTGAAGCCGGCCTGCGACTGGACATTGAACAGTCTCTCGCGGCCATTGCCGCCGACATCGCTGCCGTCGCCCTCAGTGCCGAGACCGCGCTTCCCGCCGAACTTGGAATGGCAGTTGTCAACCTGGGGATCGTTGGCCCGCGCGGTGACACCGGGCGGGTTGGCGATGCGGGTGCTGATATACGTGTCCGGGTTGCTGGCCGGAGTCGGAGGTGAGGGCGTGAGCGCGGTGGTACGGACGGCAAGCGGTTTGTCGGCATCGGAGAGATCGTCGGGGCGAATGAGTTGCAGGTAAACCCAGGCGTTGGGAACCGGGCGCCATTGCAGGTCATCCTGCGAGCGTCGTTCGACGGTGGCGATGACGGGGATGCAGCCCAGGACCGGGTTGTTATCCCAGACCGAATCCTCGGCTCGGAACTTGACGTGCTTCTGGGCCGCGGTGGCGTCGGTCGGAGTGCCGAGGGCTTCATCGATATTGGAGGCGTTGATGCAGAAACTGCCGGGGAGCAGAATGCGCCCGGTCTGGCCGGGCTGAGGGAGCGTGCCGTTTTCGACGATACCGCTGGTGAGTTCGTTGACGAGGTCGTCCTGGGCTTTGGCCAGATCGGTGGTGAACCACTGCCAGACGGTGTTGAACGCGGCGGTCACATTTGCGCTATTCAGGGGTTCGTGGAAATATCCCAGAAGCTGGAGGCGCATCTGGCGGCCGGCGGACGTAGACGGCGGCTGCGGACAGAGTTCGTCGATCACGCCGAGCCGCAGGGCAATGCGGTATTCCGGACGGATCACAAGCGTATTGAAAAGCTTGCGATTGTCGAAGTCCGGAGCGACATGACCGATCATGGACGGATCCGTCGACAGGTGCTGCGACGGTGGAACGGAGGTTGTTGGATCGGCAGGCATGGCTTTGACCGTTTTGTACTGTGACTGAAAAGACCATTACAACGACGCCTGGAACACGGAGGAACTCTTACGACGTGGACCCGCCGCTGGAAGTGCTGGTGGGGTCGGGCTTGGGGCCAAGGACCGAGTCGGGCTTGTCGTGAACGTCGACGAGCTTGGGTTGCGTTTCTCCCTGGCCGGGTTTGCCGTCGACCTTCAGGCCAAAGATCTGCTGAAACGCCTTGACGGCGGATTCGGTATTGGGCCCGCGGATTCCGTCGACAGGACCGGTGTTGATGCCGAGATTGTTGAGCCGCTGCTGCACGCCGGCGATGCACCATTGGTCGGGCGCGTTCTCCATGATGGGATTAAGAGCGCCGATCAGCAGGTTCCAGGTGCAGGGCACCGGGCCACGCACGGCGCCTGCGGGCGGAACCGCGCCACCCCCAGTGCCGGTGCTCGGCGGCGGATCGGTCTGCCGGGCCGGCGCCCGGACGGTGAGCGAGGCGGTCATTGACGTACGGGGGATCTCGGCCTCGATCTGCCCCTGGGCATTGGTCTTGCCCGTCAGGGGCGTCGGAAGCTCATCCACGGCAAGTTCGTAATCGGCGTTGGCGATCGCGGTGAAATTGTCGGCAAGAACGCGCAGGCGCAGGAAGAGCTTCTCGACATCCACCTTGAAGACGTTGAACTGGTCGGTGTTTCCGCTTTCCCTCTTTTCAGTGAAGTCGGGAATCTCCACGCGATCGCCAGGGCTGACCCGGTCGCCGTGAAAGAGAAGATTGGGGTTCTTGCGGCGGGACTTGAGGCTGGGATTGGCGTTCCACACGGTATTGTGATTGCGCAACGCATGCGTGGCGGCCAGCAGGCTGATGTGCTCGGTGTCTTTGAGTGTGACGCTGGACATGGCGACTCTCCCGGGTCAGGAGTTACTTCTTCTTCCATTCACGCTTATCGATGCTCACGAAATCGATCTTGGCCGATCCCGAGGGGATGCCTTCGAGTTTGCATTTGCCATCGGGACCGGTGATGCCGTCGCTCTTGTTGCTGTTGGAGAAAGTGATCGTGAACGGTTCGTTGACGACGGCTTTGCCGTCCGAGTCCTGCAATTCGACGCCGATCCAACTCAGCTTTATCGGCGGCTCGGCGCTGTCCGCAGGCGGCGGAGCCTGAGACTCCACATTAACTGAGTCGAGGTTGGCAGCCTCGATGGAGCGGTTGCGCGAAGTAATCTGCGACAACTCGCCCGGATCGGTGCTGGTCGCTTCCAGGGGAGCGACCGGATCATCCGGCGATGCCGGAACAACCGGGGTTCCATCTTTGGGACTGGCCATAATCACTCCTTCGGCTCGGGCGCCGATGCAGATCAGCCAATGGCAATCGCACCACCGGTAAGTGAAAGCTTGGTATCGCCCGCTATCGTCGTGGTCAGACCGGAGACTTTCATCGTGGCGGACGACACCACCTTTACGTCGACCATGCCGGAGATGTCCACCTTCTGCTTGCTTTCGAGTTTGATCTCACTGGTCGCGCCGATCTTGACGCTGTCGGACTCGATGGCAATGTGCGTGTTGCCAACCTTCAAGGTGATGTTGGTGTCGGCTTCGAGGCAGATATTCGCCGCCTTCAGGTAATAGTCACCGGTGGTCTTCTCCTCGTGATTGGCCTTGAACTCCTCGCCGACATCGCCGGTGACGGTGACGGACTTGGTGCCACCGATCTCCACGGCATCCTTCCCGACAACGTGAAGGTGCCTGTCGCCGCTGATCTTTTCCTTGTGGTTGCCGGTGATCGTCTCGTGGCGGTCGCGCTCGACCTGGTCCACCTGGTCGCGCTTGACGATGAGATGCGTATCGCGGCCGATCCTCTCGATGCGGTCGTTCTTGACGCGCAGATGCTTGTCCTTTTCGGCCTGGATGTAGATCTGCTCCTCGCCCTTCTTGTCTTCAAAACGGATTTCGTTGAAACCGCCGGCGCCCTTGGAGGAATTGGACTTGATCGTGGATTGCGTCTTGTTCTCGGGCAGGGCATAGGGCGGCATGTTGCTGTCGTTATAGACACTGCCGGTGATGAGCGGGCGGTCTGGATCGCCCTCGAGGAACTCGACGACGACCTCGTGGCCGATACGCGGGAGGAAGACCGTGCCCCAGCCCTTGCCCGCCCAGACCTGAGCGACGCGCATCCAGCAGGTCAGTTCCTCGTCCTTGGATTCGGCGGGGTTCCGGTCCCAATGGAACTGCACCTTGACGCGGCCGTATTTGTCGGTGTGAATCTCCTCGCCCGATGGCCCGGCGATGAAGGCCGTCTGCGGGCCGGCGATGAGCGGTTTGGGCGTGGTACGCCGCGGACGAAACTGCTGGCTCGCGAGGATATTCGTGAATGACACGCGATACTGAGGCGCATCAGAAGCGCCCTCGGCGACTGAATCGTAGTCGTCGCTCTCCAGCTCGTGAATGGCACTGGTGACGAGATACTCCTTGTTCTGGGAATCACGGGGGAAATTCTCGAGCGTATAGGTACAGCCGACGGCGAGGCCGCGCACGTCGCCGCGCCCGCGGACGATCTCGTGCTCGGCCTGGAACTCCTGCAGGCGAATCTTCGCACGCGGTTCGCCATCGGCCGTCTGGGTGTGGCCGCCGGGGTAGTCGTACATGTCAAACCCGGGCTGGGCGTGCTGGCGCAGATGATCGGCCTTGCCATCCATATCCTGGGATGGCTTCTCAAAGTTGTAGTCCCGCACGGCGTAGTGCCCGGGCTGAATCTGCTGCTCAACGATCCAGTCCCAGATGTACTCCTGCATGCGGTTACCCTGGGTGAACGGATAGTACGGCATCTTCTTGTAGTCAGGGAAGGGCGCGTGCGAGGCGTATTCGTCGGCCAGGACCATGATGTGCTTGCCATCCTTGTGGTCCCAGTAGTAGTAGATTCCTTCCTCTTCCATGATGCGCGAGACGAAATTGAAATCCGTCTCGCGATACTGCACCGTGTATTCCCGTTCGACGTAGCTGCCCTTGAGCGAGTTCTCGAAATCAGACAGGTGCCGATCGCGGAACACCTTCATGATGATGTCCGGTGCCTTCATGTTCTGGAAGATCCGGCAATCAGAAGCGCGGGTGAGGAACCACAACCACGGCGACAGAGTCATCCGGTAATACGCCGTGCGGTTCGAACCACCGGTGTGAACGAATCGGGTGACGAAGCCATTGAAGTAGCGGTTCTGGCCATTCTGCAGCAAAAGGCGGATGGTCGCGTTGGTGCCGACAATCTTGGCAAAATCCACATCGGGCTCTTCGGAAAGCAATTCCACGTCGATCTGGAACGGCCGGCCGAGTTGCTCGATGACGGTCGCACGCCGGAAGAGCAGCACGTCCTTTTCGAGGGCGGTGTTGATGGCAATCGGCCGGTTTTCCTGGGTTCGTGTCGATGCCATGGTCATCTACCTCTCAATCTCGGTTGCGGTCGCTGAAGGCGGTGTTGTGGCCGCCTCAAGCATAGGTATAGGCGAACTCGTCGTCCTTCACGCCCACATGAATACTGTTGAGTGGGCGATTCTCCATGAGCCGCGTGAGCACTTCCAGACCGATGGCCGGCAGCATGTTGTTGGTGATCAGGGCCTCGACCATGCGCGCGCCGCGCTCGAGTTCGGTGCAGCGGTCGGCGATGAAGTCCAGGACGGCCGGATCGTACGTGAACGGCAGCCGGTGGTTCATGGCGACGCGCTTTTCGACGCGGGACAGGTTGAGCTTGATGATCGCGCGCATCATCTCGCGGCTGATCGGATAGAAGGGAACCACGACCAGGCGATTCAGCAGCGCATCGGGGAAGACCTTCTTGAGCGGCTCGCGCATGGCCTTTTCAAGACCCTCGGCAGTGGGCATCAGGTCGGGATCCTTGGTCATGTTGATGATGACGTCCTGGGCGGCGTTGGAAGTCAGCAGGATAACGGTGTTCTTGAAGTCGATATCACGGCCTTCGGCATCCTCCATGTGGCCCTTGTCGAACGCTTCGAAGAAGATCTCATGCACGTCGGGATGGGCCTTCTCCACTTCATCCAGCAGCACGACCGAATACGGCCGGCGACGCACGGCCTCGGTCAGCACACCGCCTTCGCCATAGCCGACGTATCCCGGAGGCGAACCCTTGAGTGTGGAGACGGTGTGGGCTTCCTGGAACTCCGCCATGTTGATCTTGATGAGGTTCTGTTCGCCGCCGTACATGGCCTCGGCGAGCGTGAGGGCGGTCTCGGTCTTGCCGGTGCCGGAAGGGCCGACAAGCATGAAGACACCGATCGGACGCTGTGGATTGTCGAGCTTGGCCCGCGAGGTGCGGATACGCTTGGCGATGAGCTCCAGCGCATGGCGCTGGCCGATTACGCGGCGCTCCATGAGGTCGGCGAGTTTGAGCACCTGCTCGATTTCGTTGCGAGCCATGCGGCCGACGGGAATGCCGGTCCAGTCGGCAACGACGGTGGAGATGGCCTGGGCGTCGACACTGGAGACAATCAGCGGCCGCTCGCCCTGAAGTTCGGCCAGTTTCGCCTGAATGCCCTTCAGATCGGCGAGCAGCTTTTCCCGATCGGCGTCGGAGAGTGGAGCAGGCGCCGCGTCGGCGGCCGGCGCGGGCTTGGTGGTCGGTGCGGCCTTGGCGTCAGGTTGCGGCGCCTTCGCGTCAGTCGACTGGGCCTTGGGCGCGTCCAACCCGACGCCACCGCCACGCAA
>JANYKD010000033.1 GCA_025361735.1 Phycisphaerales bacterium | reverse complement strand
GCAAGAGTACTTGCCCATGCCACCCAATCGCCAATCCAGCGACAACGCCGCGAACCAGTCTCCCGAGGACTATGGGTGGATGTTTTCCACATGGGTCTGGACCTCCGTGTCCTTCTCGAAGCGCAGCCAGCCGATGAGCCGATCGGCTCCTGGCGCCAGTCGCACGCCGGCGGCCGGTTTTCCCGGGCGGAGCGTCACGTGCTTCTGGTCGCTTCGTATCAACTCGAACCCGCCGAGAGCGTCGCTGGCAAGCAGGGCGCCGTCATTCCATTGAACGGCGATTTGCGATCGAAGCTCGGCATCGTCGTCGCCGAGATTCGCCAGTGATAATTCCACGAGGCCGCCGCCGGTGTGCATCCTGCATACGAGCCGCGGTGCGGGTGTTCGGCCGGCCATAACCGCATCCAGCGTTGCCGACCGCCAGTTGAGTATATCATCCGCTACCGGAAGTCGATACCAGATAATGCCGGCCAGAGCGGCCGGGCGCGAGGCGGTCCACTGGCGGACGAGGCTGGCCATTTCCGCGGGCGAGGCGCGGACTTCCATGACCCTGGCCGCAGCAACGGATGGCTCGGGGCCTTCGGCCTGCACGGCGAGCACCTGGCCATCCGCCGCGAGGAACACGCGGTAGCCATAGGTGGGCAGAGCGACGCGGAAGCGGATGCCGATGCCGGCGGCTTTCTCGACGGCGGCGGTTGCATCCTTTACCTGCACGAGGCTCATCGCGTCATCCGCACTCCGCGGCCGGCGCAGCGAGTGAATCTGCAGCACGTACCCGTCGGTTTGTCGGGCGAGGTTCTTGAAGGAGGCATGGTCCAGCCATGAGGGGAGCGCGGTGATGGTCAGGGGCGTTGTGCCGAGCTTGCCGCGAAGCATGGTCAGCAGCGTGGCGTAACTGTCGAGTTTGGCGGTGGGGCAATCGAAATCGACCTGGAATTCGGCGATCCCGAGTTTCTCATCGCTGGCCTGCCGCAGGAGCTCCGCGGCTGTATTGACGATGGTGCCGGCCGGCTCGCCGTCGCGGGAGAAGCTGCCGGACCAGGGTCCGATGCGCATCGCGAGGCCGACTTTGGGGCAGGCGCGGAGGGCGGCATAGTCGGGTGCGATGCGGGTGATGACGGGCTGATTGTCGTGGAAAGCGATCTCGGCGGCGAGGTAGACAATGCGACCGAAGCGCTCGTGCGATTGGGTAACTGCCTGGCCGACGACGAGTGACCAGTTGCGCTGCCACACGTAGGCATCGTGCGGGATGGGCCCGGATTGGCGCGGCGCTGGGTGGGGTCGGAAAGCAAACGCGGCAGCAGCCAGAATGGCCGCCAGGAGGATTAGAGCTTTGATTCGCACGGCGGTTCAGTCGACAACAGACAACCTTCGTAGGGTCCGCTTCAGCGGACGCGAAGACTGACTCGTGGGCACGTCGCCCCGCGTCCGCTGAAGCGGACCCTACGGCTTTGCCACCCACCGTGCCGGCTCTTCGGGCCTCCATTCGTTGAAGGGTCAACCTCCGTGGCCTTACGGCCACGGCTATCCGGAGGTAACGGCCTTGCAGGCCTGACAGACACGGTCAATGCCCGCCGAAGAAGTCCTTGATGGCCTTGACGGTTTCCTGGCGCTGCACGGTGGCGATGGATTCGAGCAGCGGGATCTGCTTGGGGCAGACCTCGACGCAGTTGCCGGCCTTGCCGCACTCGCTGATGCCGCCTTCCCCCATCAGGGCGTCGAGCCGTTCATTCTTGAGGGCCGCGCCCACGGGGTGTTCGTTGAAGAGGCGCACCTGCGAGATGATGGCGGCCCCGACAAAGTGGTTGGCCGGCGTGTATTGCGGGCAGGCTTCCATGCAGCAGCCGCAGGAGATGCAGCGGGAGAGCGGATAGCGTTTTTCCTGCGACTTGAGCGAGATGGCCGGCCCGGGGCCGAGATCGTAGGTTCCGTCGATGGGAATCCAGCAGCGGGTCTTCTTAAGGTCGTCGAAGATCCGCTGGCGGTTGACAAAGAGATCGCGGACCAGCGGATACTTGCCCACGGGTTCGAGCGTGATGGGGTTGTCGGGAGCGCCCAGCGTATCGACGAGCGTGGAACAGGCCTGGCGGACTTTCCCGTTGATGACCATCGTGCAGGCGCCGCAGACTTCCTCGAGGCAGCCGGAGTCGTAGACGACGGGAGTGGTCTCCTGGCCTGCGGTGGTTTGGGGATGGCCTGCGATATACTGCAGGCAGGAAATGACGTTCATATTCGGCCGGTAGGGAACGGCGAACTCCTCCCAGTGCGGGGTGTGCTCCGCTCGGTCTTGGCGGCGGATCTTCAGAACGATGTTCTTGCCGGTGTCGGGCGACTGCATGTTTTTTTACTCCGTCAGTGCCTGACAATGATATTGATTCGCGGCGGAAAGGCAAAACAAAGAAGAACCGGACGCCCGCGCGGCGTGGCAATTTTTTCGGGAGAACGCCAGGGCCGACGAAAGTAGCACAGCCGTCCCGGCTGTGTCCGAGCACTTTGACACAGGCGAGACGCCTGTGCTACGCCATGTGCCCCCGAAAAAATTGCCCCGCCGCGCGGGCGTCCGGTCCTGTGGTTTTCGGGAGCCGGAAATCAGTTGGCCATGGCTGATGGCTTGGGGGAGACGGCGGCGCTTTCCTTGTTGTACTCCGCCTGATCCTGCCGGACGCGTTTGATGAGTACTTCACCCTGCTCATTGATGAGCGTGACGCGTGTATCACCGCGTTCGGCCTGGCCGCCGACCTGGCGCACGTCGACGACGGTCCAGCCGGTGGAGAAGTCGACACCATTGGCCTTGTCGTTGCTGCCAACGGCCTCGCCGGGACCGACGATGATGGGAGCCGAAGGATTGGCTTTGCCCTTTTCCCACTTGATGATGCGGAAGGTGGCCTTCTCGGCCTGGGGCGACGCACCGACGAGGAACCACTTGAGGCTGGCCGGGAGGCAGATGGGCTTGGACCATTCGCTCCACTGGCCTTCGAGCAGGAAGATGTCCTTGATGTTGGCGACGGCGACGTTGGATCTGTAGAGCGGATTGATCATGACGACGCGGATGCGGTATTTGTAGTTCTTACCGGGCTCGGCGCTTTCGTCGTATTGCCAGATGGTGAGTTGGCCGTTGGCGTTCACGCCCGCGGGCATCATGGGGGCGACGGGACCGTTTGGCGCCATCACGGGAGCATTGGGGCGGCCGCCGATGGTCGGGAAATAATCAGCCGGATTGACCGGACCGGGCCGACGAACCGGGGCATTTGGCCGTGCCTGTGCGAACATCTCGCGGAGGACATCCGGATCGACGGCGTCGCGCCCGCGGGGCGGCGGGGTGGGACGAGGTGTCGGCTGAGGCCCAGGAGTAGGAACGGGGCGCGGGCCAGGACCGGGGCGCGGCGTGGTGTTCTTCTTCTCATCTTCAATGCGCGCATTGTAGAGTTGCGCGCGTTGATCGGCGAGCAGACTCTTGATGAAGGCGTCCTGATCCTTTGGAGCGAGAGTCTTGTAGTAAGCCAATGCTGCGGCAACGTCAAATTTTCCGTCAATGACGAAGTTCTGCGGCGCGCCGGGCAAGGGGAGGTTATTGGCGGCGGCAGCCGCAATGGCGTCGGGCATCGCGCCGGGCAGGGGAGGCACGGGAATGTCGCCACTGGCGACCGGATAGAAACCGGGGTTAAGGACGCGAGTCTGGTTCTGCGGCTGTTCAAGATACTTCATGACATTGTCGCGTTGCTTCTCATCGGTGGGATCATCGGGAAGCACGTTGATCGGAAGTTCCTTGACAATGACCGATTTGCCCAATGCGCCGTTGGCGCCGACCTCGACCCGTTCGATCTGGACATAGACGAACTGCTGCTTCTGAAGGAACTGGGCAATCTTGGCATCGGTCAAGGCTTTGGTAATGGCGGCCGGGTCGAGCAGGGCCGAGACGCAGACCCAGTTCTTGTCGGCCGTCTGAGGCGCCCCGGGCACACCGGCTACGCCGCCCGGAATGCGCGGCGCGATCGCGGGAACTACGGGAGCCGCGCCGTCGGCAGCCCCGGCGACCGGGGGAATGGCCGGGGGAGGGAGTGTCACCTGGCATCGCCCCATGGCCAGACCGAGGTCGGTTGGAGGCGGGATGACGGGCAGTTTCTGGACCAGAATCTGCTCCCCGGGGTTGATGTCCTTGGCGTTAAGAAGCGGCTTGAGCGGAGGATCGGATCCGACGGGAACCCCGGCAATGGGACCCGGGTCAACCATCGCCCAATTGGGCTTGTAGTCGCCGGCCGTGATCCCCGGGGGAACCGTCGGACTGTCAATCAGGGTTTGCAGCGACTTGCGGGTGTTGTCCTGGATGTACTCGTCGATGGTTGCAGGCGTCAGACTCTGGCCGGCGACCATTATGGTGGGGGGCGTCAGGATGTGCGCCCAAACGACCCAGAGAACCCACAATGCGCCCACGCCCATCGCGATCCACTCCACGTTCTTTTCGAGAATTTGCACTGTTTTATTGTTCATGGCTCACCTCGTCTGCGAGGAATCAATCGGTCAAAGCCTGTCAGCGATTCTTAGCGTCCCGTTGCGCTCTTGGCCAGGAGTGCCTGATCCAGCGCCTTGGCTACGAGTTCTGGCATCCAATCCTTGGTCCAGTCGTGGAAGAACACGGATTCCGCAACGACGGTCATCTGTACGACCGGCTCCGGACCATAGAGTAACCCGGCCGCCTGGCAAGCACCACGGTCCAGGGCGGTTGCGTTGGTGCTCAAGACCGTGATGAATCGCCCGTTGGTCAGATTGGCCAGCAGAGCCCGGCAATTGGCGGCCTCGATGTCGACCGTGAAGGAGAAATGGACGACTTCATAAACCTCGTTGGAGACGCGCCCGGTGAACGTGGGTTGGAACGAACGAACCACCGTCGGGATGGTCTTTTGCGGAACGGCGGGCTGCATTCCTGGCATGGGGCTCACCGCGGGAGCGATGCCCGGACCGCCCATTCCTCCACCTCCAGTGGAACCAAACATAAGCGGGCCGTTGGCCGTGACGTAGGCGGGAGTGATGTTCGTCCGCACGAGACGTTTCACACACGCATTGGGAACGGTGATCCGGCCATCCACACCCACCGGCCGGCCAAGGGTCTTGTTGGTCTGGGCAATGGCGCTGCAGATGTCGGTCTGGATCCAGATTCCGATCTGCGCCGCCCAGACGTCATTGAGGAATGCGGCCTGGCCTGCACCCTGGGGGGGGATGGCCGAATTTACGTAGAGGCCGCCGGCGCTGATATACATTGTGCAGGCATCGGCCCGACCCTTGGCCACGATCCCTGGCAACGCCGGCACCACGTCTCTGTTAAAGTCGGCTTGAAGCGCGGCGACGGCCTGTGGGTCGCGCACGTCGTTCACTGCGGGCACTCTCATAAGCCACTCGTCCCACTTCGCCTTATGCGCGTCTGCGACGTCCTTGGGCGTGGCAGGCGGCATGGCGTTAAGCGTCCTTGTCTTGAGCGCCTCAAGATAGAGGTAGTAGTTGTCCTTGAAGGTCGCCCTGGCAGCGCCGGTGCGGTAGGTGGGGAGGGCGGTGGGGTCGATCGGCGTCCGCTTGTTGTCGGCAATCGCCTGCTTCATCAGTTCGGCGCTCTGCTGCTGGATTTTCTTGACGACATCGATGCCGACCAGATAGACCTTGTGAGTGGGGAAGCCCTCGAGCGGAGGCGCCTCTGTCTTCTGGGGATCGACGATGGGCAGACGGCAATTCTGGCCCTGATTCCTCAGGTTGGTCAGTTCATCATTGGTGCGTTTGCTGGCCTGAAGCTGAGTATCGATCTCTTCATACCAGCCCTTGATGGGCCAATAGATTGCGATAACCGACAGCAGTGCCACAGCCCCGCAGATAACCGCCAGTATGTTCTTTTTGATGATTTGCATGGTGATTACTCCTGTTCACTGCCCGCGGGCGCCTGGGGTTGCGTTCGTTTCCGGTTGCGCGGGTGGATCCATTCGGATCACCATCAGCACCTTGAACACCTGATCGTCGCTGAACTGCTCGCCGGGGAACCACGGGTCTTCGTTCTCGATCACGACCTCCACGGGCTGGTCCGGATTGGGAACGACCCCGGGAATCGCAGGCCCGACTCCCTGTCTGCCGGGGATTCGCATGGGGGCGAAGCCTCCGCCGCCACCGCCGAGGTTCTGCAGACCCGAGCTGAGGTCCGTCTTCAAGTCGGGATCGTCGGGTGGGATGTTGATCGAAATCTGTGGTCCGTTGTTGTATGCCATGCCACCGCCCGTGCCGCCACCCCGCCCGAACCCACGAACACCAGGACCGCCGCCAACACCTCCGCCGCCGCCACCGCCGCCCATATCCGGGGCTTTGGTCACACGGTTGCCGGATGAAATCAACTCGGCCCTGGCGACATACCAGTCTTTACCCGCTTTGTGCATGGCCTCGGCCGTCCGGGCCTTGAGGTTGTTCACGAAGGCCGTGTCCATGTACGAGCGATCACTGTTTGGCGTGTGTCCTTCGACAACCACGAGGAATCCGCGAGTCTTGCCCTCTTCGGGCTTGGACTGGGCGTCGGCGACTGCCGCAACGGGCACGCCGCCGCGGACGCCTGGGCCAGCGAACGGGATGGCGGCTCCTGGTCCCGCGCCACTCATATCGGCAGCACCACTCTTGACCTGGTCGGCGTACGCGGGATACCCGTCCTGCGGGGCGCTGACGGCCGAGGTCACATCGAAGCGATAGACCGAACTGATCTGGTCGAGGAAGATCACCGGCCGCTTGTTACGCGGCATCTTGGCAACCTTGGCCTTGTCGAACGGCGGGGCTGCGGTGAGCAGGTCCCCGAGGATGCTGATCCAGGTCTCGCGACCGCTCTGGAGCGATTGAAGCTGGGTCAGCTTCACACGGTCGGTTGCGCCATTGGATTCCACGTCGTTCTGCCAGGCCCTGATCAGATCTGTCGCGGACTTCACCGTGGCCTTGTTGGCTTCGCGGGCGCTCTTGTTCTGCTCGTGCTGGAACATGTGGTAGTAGGCCATTCCGCCGGCCAGAGTCGTACCGAACAGGAACAGCGCGGCGGCGGAGGCGAACCACTTGGTCTTGGCCCGCCACATTTTTGCCCGACGGATCGTTTCCGGCAGCAGCGACGAGGTGACCGCGCCTTCGCCCAGCGCCTGAAGCGCCAGTCCGTAGGCGGTCGCCAGAGTGACGGTATTTTCGCCGAGCGATCCGGCGGCTTTGGCGTCGACGGGACTGTCGGCCGTAAAGCCGTCGAGCTTCTCGACCGGCAACTGAAGATTCTGCTGGAGATATTTCTGCAGGCCCGGCAACTGGAACGTGGAACCAAGCACGACGATCTTGGAGATGCGCGAATCGCGGTGGACGGTCGAGTAGAAGCCGATGGACCGCTGGATCTCGGAGACGAGGTCCGCAAAAACCGGCCGCATCGCCTGGAAGATCTGCTTGGCGTATTTGCTGGTGGCGGCGTTGCGTTTGAGTTCCTCGGCCTTGGGGAAGGTCAGCTTGAACATCTTCCCAAGCGTCTCGGTGAAGGAATTTCCACCGATGGAGAGGGTGCGGAGCCAGACCGTGGAGCCGTCGGCGATGACGAGGTCGGTGTTTTCGGCGCCCATGTCCATGAACATGGTCGGCTCGGTGACGCGGTTGTCGAACATCATCGCGTTGTAGACGGCAACCGGGCCCATCTGCACGACTTCGACGTTGACACCGAGGTTCTTGAAGTAGTCGATCTGGCGGTTCACCAGTTCCTTCTTCATCGCGAAGATGCCCACCTCGACGTCGGGCGAGTCCTTCTGCTGGAAGAGCTGGTAGGCCCACTCGACATCGGCCAGCGGAAAGGGGATCTGCTGGATCGCCTCGAACTTGACGATCTCGGGGATCCGTTTGGGCTCGACGGGTGGAAGTTTGATCAGGCGGGCGAAGCTCTGCTGCCCGGAGACGCCGACGGCGATCGGCAACCCCTTGGTCTGATGCCGCTGGCCAAACTGCGCCAGGGCGGCCTGAATGAGCGATTCTCGATTGTCCCCGGCCATCGAAAGAATCTGCTCGTGCTCGATGACTTCGAAGTCCTCAACGCGAATCCGCCCGGCGTCACGAACAAGCTTGACAGCCTTGAGGGCGCGATTGCCGAGGTCTATACCCCAGGCGACATTGGGCATGGCGATGCTCCTTTAGTGGCCGTGGCCGATTGCCAAGGCAACGTGTCTCGGTCCAAACCCTGGACGAGCCGCGAGAACAGCGCATCTTCCGCGCGTCCAGTCCTTTAGGTGTAACCGCTCACACGTCGGCTTTCAACCGACTCCGGACCAATCTCTTAGGATTTTCACGCCCAGCCCAACAGCGAGAACAAATAACCTACGGACATAATATGCTGAGAGTTCTATGTTTTCACGCAAAATGTTGGCGGAAATTCCGCTCAATTCGCGCGAGAATCAAGTCAATCAGCCCATCGCCCCTACCGTCGTCAAACGCCATCTCCACATTCAACCGCAGAACTTGCAGGCCCGACGCGCCGGCGATACGCGCCAGTTTCGTCCAGTCCTTCTCCGTAACGACCAGAGCCTGCGCGCCCGTGTCGGTAGCGGCTCTCTGCAACCAGGTCATGTCTGCCTCGGTGAAGTCGTGGTGGTCGGCAAACCAGGTGCCACCACAGAACGTGCCCGGCAGGCCGCGCAATTGCTGTTCCAGGGCGGCCGGGTTACCGATGCCCGCTGCGGCGATCCAGCGTCGTCCGGCCAGCCAGTCCAGCGGCAGGTCCGGGGCGGATGCTGGATCGGCAGTGGCGGTTCGCAAGCCGGTGAGTTGATGGCGCGCGCGGTAGATGGCGGCACGCGGGCTCCAGCCGTGGAGTTCAGACTCGAGTTCGCGCCGCTGTTGCGGGGAAATCAGATCACTGCGCGTGAGCACGATCGCGTCAGCGCGGTTTAGTCCGGAACGGCGCTCACGCAGCAATCCTCGCGGGAGCACGTGCCCAAACCCGAAGGGATTGGTGGCGTCAACGAGCACGAGGTCGAAATCACGGACCAGCCGGCGGTGCTGGAAGCCATCGTCAAGCAGAATCGCCCGCGTTCGCGGATGCTCCTTCAACAACCGATTGCCGCCCGCGACGCGGTCGGGCTCGGCCATGACCGGCACATCGCCCAACATCTTTCGCAGCAGATCCTGCTCGTCGGACCATCCGGCGTTGCCTTTGTATCCCCGCATGAGCACGGCCGGGGGAAGGCCACGACGGCGAAGTTGCTCGGCCAGCCAGCGCACCATTGGCGTCTTGCCGGTGCCGCCGGTCGTGATGTTGCCAACGCTGATGACGGCCGCGTTCACACGATGCGCCTTGAGGAGGCTTCGGTTGTAGAGCCAGTTGCGCGCAGACATAACGGCGGCGTATCCGGGCTCGGCCAACGAGAGAAGGCCGCGGAGCAGTATCGCGCCCGCGGTGGTTCGCCGGCCGCCGAGAATGTCGTGTATCGTTCGCTCGTCCATGGGTTCGCAGCACCGGTGATTCGTAGTACCGGCCTCGGTCAGTCAATCCGATCGTCCACTCTACTTGCCCGTCAGCCAACGGTCATCCTCGGGCGTGAAAACAATGCGATCCTTCAGCACGTTCAACACATCAAATTGCTCGGTGAATTGCTGCAGGTCGATCTCGTCGACGGCGATGCCGCACCAGCGGGCCAGCAGGCCCAGCATCCGTTCAGCGCGAACGCCCCGCTCGCGGTAATATGAGATTCGGGTATCGCCATGACGCTTGGCGAGGCGTTTGCCGTCGGTCCCGACGACCAGGGGCAGGTGCCAATAGGCCGGGAGACGGTCGGCCAATCCCAACGCCCGGTACAGGAGTACCTGCCGGGGCGTCGAGTCAATCAGGTCGTCGCCGCGGATGATGTCGGTGACGCCGGCCTCGGCGTCGTCGATCACGACGGCCAGTTGATATGCGGCCGTGCCGTCGCCCTTGAGAATCACGAAGTCCCCGAGTTCGCGGGCCAGGTCGAAGCGGCGATGGCCGCAAAAGCGATCCTCGAAATCGAAAGTTTCATCCGGCATGTGAAACCGCACTGCCGGTTCGCGACCGGCGGCCGCACGGGCCTCGGCCATGTCAGCAAATTTCCCCCAGCAGGTTCCCGGGTAGACCGCGGCGCCATCGTCGGCGTGTGGGGCGCTGGCCGCCTGGGCAATCTCGCTTCGCGTGCAGATGCACGGATAGGCCCGGCGAGATTCCAGCAGCGTGTGGGCCGCGGCACCATAGACGTCCGTGCGCGTCGATTGCCTGCTGGATTCGTCATCCCAATCAAGGCCGAGCCAACGGAGGTCATCGACGGCCTGCCGGTCGGCGCCGCGTTTGATCCGCGGGCCATCAAGGTCTTCGATACGCAACAGGATGCGCCAGCCGCGCTGGCGAGCCATGATCCAGTTCACGACGAACGTGCGCGCGTTTCCCAGGTGAAGTGCTCCGGTCGGACTGGGTGCGAGTCGGGTCGTAGGCATCGAGGCGGTCTCACGTGTGGCGAGCTTCGAGTGCTGCGTCGTATCTCGCCTTGGACAGGGCAACACCGTTGGGATAATAGTTGATCGGCATTGCCGGCGAAAGAACGCTGGCGTGCTTGCTGCGTCCGCGCTTGTTATCTATCGTGATCGAGATCCTGAACACCGGATGGTGTTTCCGGACGCCTTCACCCGCATTAATATATCTCGATGCTCAGGCTTCTCCCTCATATCATCGTTCTCATTTTCTCGATCGCCGCCGCGGCAGCGCCGGCGGCGAAAGACAAATTCCAACTCTACATTCTTGCCGGGCAGTCGAACATGGCCGGGCGCGGGGCGGTCGAGGAACAGGACCGCACACCGCATCCGCGAATCTTTATGCTGGATGCGAAGGATGAGTGGGTGCCGGCTCGCGAGCCCCTGCACTTTGACAAGCCGGGCATAGCCGGCGTCGGGCCGGGGTTTGCGTTCGGCAAGGCGATGGCCGAGGCCAATCCCGAGGTGACGATCGGTCTGATCCCCTGCGCGGTTGGAGGCTCGGCGCTGGCGGCGTGGCAGCCGGGAGCGACGGATGCGGCCACCAAAACCACGCCGTACGATACGGCCATCCGCCGCACGCGGGCGGCCATGAAAGACGGCACGCTCAAGGGTCTGATCTGGCACCAGGGGGAAAGCGACACGGGCGAGAAGAATGCTCCGACTTATGGCTCGCGGCTGGAAACGACCATGGCCCGGTTTCGCGATGATCTCGGCGTGGACGACCTGCCCATCGTCGTCGGGCAACTCGCACCGTTCAAGGCCAACGACAACGCTGGAGCGCAGGTCGTCAACCGCGAACTGGCATTCTTTCCACGAAGGCTGGCGTACAGCGCCACCGTGCCGGCCACGGGACTCAACCACAAAGGGGACAATCTGCACTTCGACGCGCCGAGCGCCCGCGAATTCGGGCGGCGGTATGCAGTCGAAATGCTCCGCCTGCAAGCGTTGCCCAAGCCAACCATCGTCCCGCTTTGGCCGGACGGGCTGCCGGATGGCGCCAAGGCACTGAGCCAGCCGGAGGTGAAGAGAAATGCTCGCGTCAGCAAAGTCAGCAACCCGACGCTGTCGGTCTATCTCCCGCCGAAGGAAAAGGCGACGGGCCTTGGCGTGGTTATCTGTCCCGGCGGCGGCTACGGGGCGTTGGCCATCGAGAAGGAAGGCGACTGCGTCGCCCGGTGGCTCAACGAGCTCGGGCACGCGGCGTTTGTG
>JANYKD010000010.1 GCA_025361735.1 Phycisphaerales bacterium | reverse complement strand
GACGATGAACAACAGCGAGAGCGTTAACAAAGAACCATTCAGGCGTCTGGGGCGTGTCGCCGACGCCGGCCGAAGATGAGCATGCTTCCGAGGCAGAGCCCGGCGGCGACCGACGGCTCGGGAACAAACGATACTGAGAGTTCAGTGGGCGTCTGGTTGATCTGGTACGGAAGGGGCATGTCGCCCGCGACAGTAATCGAACCTCCGTACTCGATATTGTTGGCCAATAGCAGCGTGTAGACGTCACCCATCTGTGGAGAAAACGCCGGGTCGATGACAAGCTGAACGTCGGCAAGCTGCACGTCGCCGTTGTCGACGATCTGATCGGTTGTCTGGTAGGGACCCATGTCCAGGAAAAGCGTCGAGCCGGGATCGAACGAGACGGTGTTCGCCATGTAAATAGTGCCAGTCGGGTACGTACCAATAGCTGCGGAGCGAGCAGCCGCATACGCCTCTTCACCACCACCGTCGTATACGATGGAGCCACCGTCGGGGCTATAACTGCCGGTGCTGGTGAATTCAAGGAGACCGCCGCCGCTGTAGTTGCCGGCGCCGGAAACCGCGCCGCTAAACAGCGCGGTCGAGGACGGCGCGACGCTAAAGCCGGCGCCATTGTGCGACACGCCGCCCTGGAAATTTGCGGAACCGCCGCTGACGGTGACACTACCCTCGCTGATATTGCTGACGTCGCCGTCGATTCTTGCGGCCCCGGTGATGAAATTCATCTGCCCAGAATTCGAAACACCGGCCGGAGCGCCGAGCGAGCCGGAACTCGTGAAGCGGATTTCACCCTGGTTGTCGATCATGTTCGTGGTCAGCCGGCCACCCTGCATGATGAGCACGGCATTGGAATTGAGCTGCGTATTCCGCACCACGTTGATCGTCTGCGAGCCAGTCAGCGTGACGCTGCTGCCGAGCGGCCCGAGCGTGCCCACCAGGAAATCCGACTTCTGAAGGTTGATAACGCCGGCCGTGAAACCGAGATTGCCGCCGCTCGTATTCTGGATGGCACCCGTGGTCAGCGTGCCGCCACTAATGACCGTGTTGCCCCCCTGGCGAATGTCGAGAATTCCTGTGAAGTTGGCGGTGGCCCCGGTGTAGATGTAGAACGTGCCGACACCGGCCGTCGGGCTGCTATCCGAGGGATTGGAGCCGACCATGCCGCTGCCGGAGATGTTGAGTGCAGAGCCGTTACCCGAGAGTAGAATCGATCCTTTGGTGCCACCGACCGTGCCAAGTTTCAACGCCGTCGCACTGGCTTTGCCGCCGCTGGTGACGGTGAGATTACCGGACCCAAACGAGCCGACGGTGAGTGAACCCAGCCCGTTCCAAATACCTCCGGTGCTGACCGTTACCGAGCCGAAGCTGCTCGCCACCGAGCCGACGACGGCCTGAGCAGTCTTGAGCGTGCCGTTCTTGATTTGCAGACGTGATGTGTCGTTTGCCTTGTTACCCAGCGACAGCGAGGGCTGCACAGTCGAGGTGGCGGTGTAGGAGTTACCGCGCAGATCCATGATCAGGTTGTCATTGCCGACCATGACGCGATTGATCTTCGCAGCACCCGTGAAGGTGACTGTGTAGGAGGTGCCGCGGTTGAAGCGCGCGACGTCCGCGGCTCCCGGCGATCCCGTGGGACTCCAGTTGCTCACCTTGCTGTAAGCATAAGTATTATCCGCATTTGGGGTGGTCTTGGTCCAGTCCTTGGTGGCGGCCGCCGCCGGCAAAACCCCAAGCGTACTCGCGATAGCGAGACCGACCACTGCCCTGCCAACATGTTTTCTAACCATCGAGCTCATTCAACCACCCTTCCGTAGAGCTTTAATAATAACACGGATTTGCTCTTTGTACAAAAGAAATCAAATAGGCGAACGCCATTCCCCGGGAAAATCTGGTTTTATCGGCCCAGACCTGTGAATATCGGTAAAGATGGATGATTAAATGGGTTGCGATTCGCTATGACAAGATAGGGGAGCGAGGTGCTGATCTGTAAGAGAGGCCTGGAAAGACGACCGCCGTCTGGCATCAGGCCCGAACATTACCCATTTTAACCGGCACAACGCGGGTGCATGCTGCCATGCTGCCACTGGCCAAGAGACAAGATGCCGACGTGTGGGACACGCGGGTCCAAGCACACGTCGGCATCTGTTGTCGGTTACTTTGACAACGCAGCAAGGGACAGCGACCGTCAGGTTCCCGGCGAGATCAATGCCCGCCGGCGGTTCTCACGCCACTGAGCGACTTCGCTCCGCTGAAGCTGGGCCATCCGAATCCGTAGAACGCCACGAAGACGAAGCACAACAGCGGGACAACAAACCCGCGCGACATGTCGTAGTTGTCGGCAATTGCGCCCATCAGCTTGGGGAGAAGCGCCCCGCCCATGATGGCCATGACAATATAGGCAGCCGCCTTCTTGGCCCGTTCACCCAGACCGAAGATGCCCAACGCAAAGATGGTGGGGAACATGATCGACATGAAGAAGAAACTCAGGAACACGCATACGGCCGACAGCCAGCCCAGCTTGGAAACGACCAAGGCACACATGATTACGTTCATCAGGCCATACAATCCCAGTATCTTGTGGGCAGAAAACTTCTTAAGCAAGGCAGCGCCGCTGAAGCGACCAACCAGGAAGAATGCGAAGCCGAGCGTTGTAAGAAGAGCGCCAGCTTTACTGCTGATGCCGAGAACTCCGTCATTAAATGGAAGTATGCCTGGATACGCGTCTTGGAGAAGCATGCGATTGAGGCGAGCCAGATCCTCGCCCTTGGGATCTTTGGCCAGCAAGGCTTGTGTCCTTTCACTTAGCTTTACTTGGCTGAAACGCTGCGGGTTATAAAGCAACTGCTCTGGTTTCACTTTCTTCGGATCCTGCTTCACGATCTTGTCCAGATCCTGGATGAGCGTGACCGCCAGCGACTTGGGATTTGAGTTCGCATCCGCAAAGGCGGCCAAGGCTTTGTTCGTCCCTTCCGACAACTCGCTACTGATGAACGCCGACACGGCATCCGGCTTCTGCTTCAATTTGCCGGCGAAAGCCGACATGTCCGTGAAATCGCTCTTGAGGAACACGGTGCGAGTTTCAATCCAGTCCTTGGTCGTTTCCGTCTTCCATGTGGCCGGAAGTTGCGGAAGTTCGGAAGTCATGTAGTTGATGAAGAAGCTGAAGATTCCGGCTTGGGCAGCGACATAGAGGAACTGAGCAGCGACGGCCATAACGAAGTGCGGATGTGCCCAGATCGAATGGGAAACATTCGGCGTGGAATCATCGAGATGGTAGTCATCCTCGGTCTTGATGTCCGGCACGTCGGACAAGTAGAAGACGACGGCCAGCAGGATCACCACGACGGCAATGATGAGATAAGGTATGTAAAGCGTCTGACTGCCTGTACTCTGACCGGCGGAATCCTTGGAATAAAAGAAGACGCTGGCAATGGGTGGGCCAATGAGCCAGCCAATGCCGTTGCACGACTGGGCCAAATTGATGCGGGTCGCCGCGAAGCGTGGATCACCCAGCACGGTCGTGTATGGGTTGGCAACCGTTTCCAAGAACGTCAGCCCTGCTGCAATAGCACAGACGCCGAGAAGGAACGCCCAGAAAGCCGCGATCTTCGTCGCTGGGATAAACCAGAACCCGCCGACTGCCACCAACACCAATCCCGCGATTATGCCGCCTTTGTATCCCAACCTGCTCGCAAGCCAACCGGCCGGCATAGCCATCAGGAAATAGCCCAGATAGTGGGCAAACTGCACCCACGCCGATTGGGCCAGCGTCAGATGGAGCTCTTCCTGGAAGTGCTTGTCCATCGTGTCGATCAAGCCGTTGCACAACCCCCACAGGAAGAACAACGAACTTACCAAGGTAAACGTAAACAGCACATTCTTGCCATCCGGCAGAACAAAAAGGCCAGTCTTGCCCGCTGTTGCAGTTTTGTTTTCGATACTCATGAAATATGTTCCATCCTTCTCGAAAGACTTGTCAGCGCACCCAACGCAACCGCGGCCTTATAACACCTGCTGCCGGGCTTCTCAAGTGCGCCATCTTCATTCACATCAACGGCTTGCAGGTCGTGTCGCCGTCTCCGGAGGTCTGAGCGTCAGTATGACGTTCTGATATTCCTTGAGGTCAAAAGCGGCGCGTTGATAGAGAGTCTGATCACCGCGCCACACCCGAAGCGAGTAGATCCCGGGATACAATCCGACCCGGATCGAATACTTTTCCGATGCCGTCAGCACTCCCTCAAACTTCTCCGAAGCAATCGACGTGACCGCGACATGCGCCCCCTCGTACTCCGGTCCGCCTTCAACAATCAGGATGCCCTTGGGATCGGGCCTGTGCAGCCATGAATAGTAATAGATCGTCCCGACAAGAACGAGAAAGACCGCCGCGACGGCGCAGATCAGAACTGCGACCAACCTCGCCCCCTGCTGCCGGCCAGCGGGGGCGGCCGGGGAACGCCCTTCAGTTGATGCGGGAGAAGTTGACGGTGGCACCGGCAAATCCACGCACCTGTTTTACACGCGCAAGCGGCAATTGCCAAGACAACCGCCGCGCGTTGAAAACACCTCCGCTTTTATAAATGGCGTCAGGCCGGTTGCTGTGGCACAATCCCCGCTCGGGAGACCGGGATGGATAGTGTCGCAAAACTGATTCTGCAGTGGCATGTGTCGGAGCAATGCAATCTCCGCTGCGCGCACTGCTACCAGGAATCATGGGCCTCGGGCGAACTCGATGCGAACCTGTGGCCGGACGTGCTACGGCAGTTCCATGAACTGACGCGATCGCTGGGAGCCTGGGGGCATGTCAATCTGACGGGCGGGGAACCGCTGGCGCATCCGCGATTGTTCCATCTGCTGGAGATGATGGCCAGCCGCCGCCACTGGATGTCATTCGCGATTCTGAGCAATGGAACGCTGATTGACAGTGCCGCAGCCAGGCAGATCGCGTCGCTCCGGCCGGGATTTGTGCAGGTGAGCATCGACGGCAGTCAGGCCACACACGATCGGATCCGTGGCGAGGGTAGCTTTGCGGCCGCGACCGCCGGGGTGCGACAACTGGTCAAACACGGCGTAAAGACGATGCTCGCCTTCACCGCACACCGACAGAACTACCGCGACTTTCCGGCCGTCGCCCAATTGGGTAGACGACTGGGCGTCTGGCGAGTCTGGGCCGACCGCATGGTGCCCCTTGGCCTGGCCTGTACGGCCGAGGCATTGCCGCCGGATGAGACGCTCGAGTTCATGCGGATCCTCCAACTGGAACGGACCCGGCGAACCTGGAGCAACACGGAAATCGCCGCCCATCGGGCGTTACAGTTTCTCCTGGACGGAGGCGAGCCCTATCGATGCACAGCCGGGGCCGGCCTGCTGACAGTCCTGGCCAGCGGCGATGTTGTACCGTGCCGCCGAATGCCCCTGGTGATGGGCAACGTGCGTGACAACACCCTGCAACAAATCTATCGAGAGCACAACCTGCTGCAGGAACTGCGTCACGAGCGCATCGCCCAAGGGTGCGAACGATGTTTTTATGCCCGGACCTGCGGCGGCGGATTGCGATGTGCGGCGCACGCCGCATATGGAACGGCATTTCGGGCAGATCCAGGATGCTGGCTGGCAAAACCGGCATCGGTCGACCCGCGCGACAACGTACCGATGGGGCGACGGCTCGCCCTGCCGGTCGTATCGGCCGTCGCAGGGGGATTTGGGCGGTGACATCGAACAACGATCAAAGGAGTTGGACATGATATCAGTAAAGGGCCTGGAAGAACGCGTCGAGCGGGCACTGGCGGAATTCGTGGAGGCGGCGAAATCGGCATTCGGCAACGAACTACTGTCGGTCGTGCTGTTCGGCTCCGCCGCCGAGGGCGCCTTGCGGGCAACGTCGGACGTCAACCTCATCCTCGTGCTCCGCAGCTTTGATCGCAAAGCGGCAGACGCGATCCATGAGGCGCTCCAGGCGGGAAATGCCCAGATCGGCCTCCAGGTCATGTTTCTGCTGGAACAAGAGATTGCCGTCGCGGCCGAGGCATTCGCGGTCAAGTTCTCGGACATCCTGACGCGACGGCGCGTGCTGTGGGGCTCGGACCCGTTTGTCGATTGCGAGGTCTCGCGGCACTCGACGGTATCGCGCGTGCGCCAAGTGCTCATGAACACGAAACTGCGGCTGCGCGAACGATATGTGGCCGTGTCGGCCCGGCCGGAGCGATTGGTCGCAATGCTGGCGGAATCGGCAGGATCACTTCGGTCGGCGGCGCACTCTCTGCTGAAACTCGAAGGCAAGCCGGCTGCTTCTCCGCGGGAGGCGCTGCGGCATGTGGCGGGCGATATCGGTGATGGCAAATGGCAGAGGATCCTGGATCTGGTCAGCGAAGCCAGGAGCGGCGCACTGGTGCAGCCGGAGGACGCCGCGATCGCCACTTTCGGGCTGATGGAACTATGCGACGTGATGCTGCAACGCGTGGCGAAGCTTTCGTGAAGGGAGGCGCACAGTGAATCCGTTTGTTTTATACGGGCCGCAATTCCTGGGGTTCTACATCGTACTCGGCGTGGGCATCGCCATACTGGTGCGGCTGCTGATCTGGCTGACCGACCCATCCCAGCCAGCCAGCCGACCGCTGACCAACCCTTACCTGATTGCCCACCTGCGCGGTGGACCGGAGGAACTCATCCGCGTGGCCACCATGTGGCTGGTCGACCGCGGGGCGCTTCGTGGTGGCTCTGGGCATCAGGTGCGAGCCAACCCCGGCGCCAACCAGATGGCGTCAGGGCCATTGGAAGCGGCCATCCTGAATCGATCCAGCGCCTCCATCGACGCCATCAAGCTGTTGTCAGACCTTGGCGCGCGTACGGCGTGCAAGCCGTACGAACGGGAGTTGCAGCGACAGCAGTTGATCCCATCGCCGGCATTGCGCTGGCGACAGTTGCTGTTTGGCATTCTGGGCGCCGGGATCACCCTGGCGGTCGGGCTCACCAAACTTTTTGTGGCGATCAGCCGCGGGCGACACAACATTGCATTTCTGATCGTCCTGATGGTGGTGTTCGTGGCGATCACAATCGCAGTCTCGTACCGGCGGCGCACCAATGCCGGCGAAACCATGTTCAAGCAACTGCGGGATACCTATTCGCCCCTCAAACAAAAAGCGAAAGCGCTGAAGTCGGGCTCTGACATGGACGCCGTATTGATGACCGCCGCCCTGTTCGGCCTGGCGACTCTGCCCGTCGCGGAGTTCCCATATGTGCGCGACCTGTTCCCGCGCGTGCAGGCTGGCGGGAACGGCGGCTCAGGCTGTGGTGGCGGCAGCTGCGCCGGTGGCGGTTGCGGAGGCAGCGGTTGCGGAGGCGGCTGTGGTGGCGGCTGCGGCGGATGCGGGGGTTCGTAGTACCGCGATCAGGCGGTCGTGCATGCGATCAAACGACGATACTACGAAATAATCCCAGCACAGTTGCCGGGCCGCACCTACCGCCGACGCTTGTGCCGGCGGCTCAACGGGATCTTGCTGCCGATGGTCAGCCTCCTCGCCGGCTCGACCAGCGCGGCCTCGGGACCCGCCGCCGGCGCTGGCGCGACATTGGCACCCGCGCCCTGCGGCATGGACTCGATCCAATCCGACGGCGTCGGCGATGGCGTGAAACCGTCAAGCGTGGCCGGATGGATCAGCATATTGATGAGTTCCTCGACCTTGGTGAGCAACTCGCCCTGATCCTTGGAAACAAAGCTGTACGCCTTGCCGGCAGCACCCATGCGCGCCGTTCGGCCGACGCGATGCACATACGCCTCCGGGTCGTCCGGCAAATCGAAATTGATGATGTGCGAGATGCCCGCCACATCGATGCCGCGCGACGCCAGATCGGTCGCCACCAGCACGTTGAACTTACCGCCGCGGAAACCCTTCATCACACGGTCGCGTTTGTTCTGGGCCAGATTGCCGTGGATTTCGCGGCACTCGATATGGTCCGCGTGAAGCCGCCGAGCCAGCTTCTCAGCGCCATGCTTGGTCCTGCAGAATATGATGGCCAGCGGAGGCTGCTCCTTCATCAACAGCATCCGCAGCAGGCGATATTTGTCCCAGGGCTGCACGGAGAAGTAGTGCTGCTCGACCTCCGCGACCGTCGGCTTGTCGTCGGCGCCGGGCGCAATGAGTTTGTCGACGGGCTCGCGCATGTAGGTCCGTGCCAGCCGCTCAATTTCATCGGCGATGGTCGCCGAAACAAACATCGTCTGCACCGTATCGAGTTCGGCAGGAGAGCCCTGTGTACTGAGTGCTGAGTTCTGAGTGCTGAGTCCTGAGGGCTGAGCGCCGAGCTCGGAGTCATGGGTGCTGGCGTTGACAACGGCGCCGGATGCCTCGATCTTCCGGGCAATCTGCCTCACCCGCGAGAGGATGTTGCGAATGTCGTCCCGGAATCCAATGTCCAGCATGCGATCGACTTCATCCAGCACCACAAAACGCAGGTTGCGGAAGTTGATGATGCCGCGATCGAGCAGATCCATGACCCGCCCCGGCGTCCCGACGACAATCTGCGGGTTCAGCCGGATCTGTTTGAGCTGAGCCGCGATCTTCTGGCCGCCGTACACGGCAACGGATCGAATCGGCGTATGCTTGCTGAGCCGCTGAATTTCAGTGTCGACCTGCACCGCGAGTTCGCGCGTCGGCACCATGATGATCGCCTGAGTGGCGCCCTCACGGTTGGCTCGCTGCAGTATCGGGATTGTGAAAGCGGCCGTCTTGCCGGTGCCGGTGCGGGCCTGGCCGAGGATATCGACCCCCGCCAGCGCTCGCGGAATCAACAGCTTCTGGATTTCCGAAGGAACGGTGAAAGACAACTCGGCGAGAGCTCGCAGGATTGACGGACGAACGCCAAGGGCGGCGAACTGTTCAGGGTATGGCGGATGATCGGTTTTGTCGGACATCCTTGCCATTCTAATCGGATTGGCGCGCTTTTGCGATTGTTCCCGCCGTGAAAACACTTCACGCATCGCGCATGCCTGCCGCCGCGATCGCGAATCGTGGCCCCTGACATATCGAAATTCCCGCACTTCACGCATCGTCGGCACAGGAGTAGAATGATCGTAACGGAGACCCGACTATGGCCAGCCCTCTGGCAACTGAATACGGAGTGAGCCGCGCCTGGGGGCGTCTCATTGCCTGGCTCATCGCCGCGGCGCTGGCAGTTTCGCCCGACGTCGAGCTCCGCGGTGACGCGCTCAATCCCCCGTCAACCCGGCCGACAACCCGGCCCGCCGCCACGAGCGTCTCCGCGATTCCACGCAACGTTCAGGAACTGCGGGAATTCCAGACCCGCGCCCAATCCGTGGTACGGCAGGTGATGCCCTCGGTGGTCGCCATCTTCGTCGGCAACATGTCACAGGGCTCTGGTGTGGTCGTGAGAAAAGACGGCCTGGTGCTGACGGCCGGCCACGTCAGCGCTGCTGCCGGACGCGATGCGTGGGTGGTCTTTCCCGACGGCAAGCGGCTCAAGGCCAAAACGCTTGGCCTCGATCGCGCCGCCGACGCAGGCATGGTGCAGATCAGCGACAAAGGCAACTATCCCGCTGTCGAAGTCGCCACCGGAGTTCCCAAGATCGGCCAGTGGTGCCTGGCGCTGGGTCACCCGGGTGGTTACGTGAAATCGCGGACGCCACCCGTCCGCCTCGGCCGGATCATTATGACCCGCGACGACTCGCTCATGAGCAGTTGCACTCTTGTCGGCGGCGATTCCGGCGGGCCGCTGTTCGACCTCGACGGACGCCTCATCGGCATTCACTCGCGGATCGGCCCGAACACAGCCTACAACATCCATGTGCCCATGACCTCGTTCACCCGCTCCTGGGACCGCATGGCGGCCGGCGAAGCCTGGGGCGCCCCGCTGGCGACGGCCGGCGGACCCATGATGGGCGTGCAACTTGCGGATCGCAACGATACCGCGATCGTGGAAGCGGTGACGCCCGGCTCGGGCGCGGAAAAAGCCGGCATCCGCACGGGCGATGAGATCCGCAGCTTTGACGGCAAGCCGGTGCGTGGCCGGGAAGCGCTCGTGCAGTTGATCCTCCAGCACAAGGTTGGCGACGTCGTCCCGCTCGAAGTTATCCGCGGCCGGGAAACCAAGGCAATAAACGTCAAATTGCTGCCACGACCGTGAGAGGAAGCGTGAATTCAAAATCTCGAATTTGAAATCTCAGATCTGAAATCCGATATTTGAAATTTGAAATCCCAGATTTGACGGCTGCGACTTGAAATTCCAGATCCATCGCCCCAAGGACCCCCGCAATGCCCCACACCGCGCCCCGACTCCTCGCAACCATGCTGGCCGCCTTGCTACTTGCCGGCGATGCCGCGGCGCAGCCGCAACCTCGCTCGCGCGTGGCCGAGCAGGTACAGCATCGCAGCGACGAGATCCTCAAGGAGGCATTCCGATCGGTCGTGGCCGAGGCACGCAAGTCCGTTGTCGTGGTCCGGTGTGCCGGCAAAGACGTCGCCATGGGTACGATCGTCAGCGGTGACGGCTGGATCGTAACCAAGGCCAGCGAAATCGGTGACAAGATCACCTGCCACTTCGCCGACGGCCGCAACATGCCGGCCAAACTCGTCGCCAGCAATGAAATCCAGGATCTGGCGCTGCTCAAGCTCGAACCGGATGAAGCAACCGCGCTGCCGGCCGTGACTTGGGGCGACGCTTCGCACCTTCAACTCGGCCAGTGGCTGGCATCCGTGGGCACGGGTCCCCTGCCGCTCGCCACCGGGGTCCTCAGCGTCGGCCGGCGTGCCATCCCCTCGCACGGCGCCATGCTCGGCGTCCAGCTTGACGAATCGGATCGCGGCCCCACGGTCGTGAAAGTCGTCGATGAGAGCGGGGCCGCCAAGGCCGGGGTCAAAGCCAACGACGTGATCCTGCAAATCGCCGGCACGCCCACACCCACGCGCGACGACCTGCTTGCCGCCCTCCAGCAACATCGCATCGGAGCCGTCCTTAAAGTCAAGATCCTCCGTGACAGCAAGGAGCAGGAACTCTCCATCACCCTTGGCAAGCGCCCGGCCACCACCCAGCCCTCCCGCGCCGAAATCATGAACACCATGGGCGGCCCGCTCAGCCTGCGCAGCAACGGTTTCCCCGAAGTCATCCAGCACGACACCGTGCTCAAACCCTCTGAATGCGGCTCGCCGCTCGTGGACATTGACGGCAAAGTGGTCGGCATCAACATCGCTCGCGCCGGCCGGACCGAATCCTACGCCCTGCCCGCCGACGTCGTTAAGAAAGCGATCGAGGATCTCAAGCCCGTGGCCCCCACAAGACCGAAATGACCTGAGCCGCAGCATCCATCGACGTCCGAGAACGCCTCCTTTCCCGTTCCGGCCGCATACTCTGCTCATAGCGACCGATATTCTCAATGAGCATGAAGCGTACCGCGACGATTGCAACGGCCATCCTGGGGCTCCTCGCCTGCTTAAACATCTTCGCGGGGGCTCACCATCTGTTTACGCAAACAACCACGCACGTCGATCTGCATCTCCGCTGGGTGGACCAGCAGTACATCCTCCGCGGCCAGAATCCGTATGACGTCTGCTTCGCGGATCGCTCGGGGGACATCCCGGCTTACGAGCGGAAGATCGGCCGGAATTCACGGGCAGTCGCGGACCTCGGCGCGCCGCAGGATGTCGGGTATCCGCCATGGTCGTTCGTCATTGGCACACTGCTCTATTGGCCGCCGTGGGCAGTGCTTCGGCTCTGGTGCGCGGCGATCAACCTGGTGGCCCTCGGATACCTGGGGCTATGGGCCGCGCGACTGGCACCGAGTGTGCGATTGGCCGTGCTGTTCGCTGTCGGCGCACTGGCCTGCAGCGGGCATGGGGGCACGCTGCGAGTCGGGCAAGGGACCATCGTGGTGCTGGCGTTTCTCGCGGCCGCTCACCGGGCGGATGGCGCCGGGAGGCCATTGCTTTCGGGGCTGCTGCTGGGGTTGGCAATGATGAAGCCGACTGTCGCCGGGCCATTTGTTTTGTGTTTGCTCATCAGTGGCCGCTGGAAGGCGCTGGCAAGTTGCATGCTTTATCTGTTGGCGGCAAGCTGCCTGATCTGGTGGCAGACCGGCGTGAACCCCAGCGAGATGACGATGCAGATGTTTGAGGCCAGCCGGCGCTTTGTCGCGGATGGCACTGGACCGATGAATCTGGCGTTATGGCTGATCCCCGATCCTGGCCGTGCTTCCGCAGCGCTGGCGATTGTATGCCTGATCGCGGCGACGGCCGCGATGATTCGCGTGCGCGGCCGGCCGCTGCTCGAACTCTTCGCCGTCGCCGCCATCTGCGGTCGATTCTGGACGTACCACCGCGGATACGACGACACGGCCATTCTCTTCCTTGTGGCCGCACTCGCCATGCGAGCACTGGAAACCGGCCGGCCCGTATGGATCATCGCGGCGATCGGCGTCGGTGTGACGCTGTGGATGCCGGGGTCGCTCTACAGCGATCACACGGGTCCGGCGATGGATGCGATCAATGTCGTGCGGATGCTCGTGTGGATTCCGGGCGTCGTGTTGCTGACGCGGGGCACTTACGACACGCCTTGGAACAGCGCATCGACAAATCTCTGGGGGTCGAAGGTTTCTATGTCGTCGGGGGTTTCACCGAGGCCGACGAATTTGACGGGGATCTGCAACTGATCATGGATCGCGACCACCACGCCGCCCTTGGCAGAACCGTCGAGTTTGGCGAGCATGATGCCGGACACGCTGATCGCCTGGCTGAAATTACGGGCCTGGCTGAGTGCGTTCTGGCCGGCCGTGGCATCCAGGACAAGAATCACTTCGTGGGGCGCGCCCTCAATGCGTTTGGCCACCACATCGCGAATCTTCGTCAGTTCGCGCATGAGGTTTTCCTGCGTGTGGAGCCGCCCAGCCGTGTCGACGAGCAACACGTCAATACCGCGCGTCTTGGCGGCCTCGCAAGCGTCGTAAGCCACGGCGCCGGGGTCGGCGCCCATGCGGTGTTTGACGATTTCCACGCCGATGCGGCCGGCCCAGATGCTGAGCTGCTCGACGGCCGCCGCCCGGAAGGTGTCGCTGGCACAGACCATGACTCTCTTGTTCATCCGGTTCTTGAGCAGGTTGGCCAGCTTGGCGATACTCGTTGTCTTGCCCGCGCCATTGACTCCGGCGACCAGGATCACCGTCGGGCCCGACGCGGCGAAACGCAGTTCGCGATCGGCCGTCGACCAGGTGGAGACCAGTTGCTGTTTGATAACGTCGCGGGCCTGCTCGGCGTTCTTGATTTTGCCGGCCTGCCACTGCGCACGGATGGCCGTCACCAGCGATTCGACCCGCTTGACCCCCAGGTCGGCCCGGATGAGTTTCTCCTCGACCTCGGCCAGGAATGCATCGTCGATCTGCCGGCCGGGAATGAAGAGGGTGCCGACGTCGGTGTTGAGTACCTGCCAGGTTTTCTTGAATGCGCCCTTGAGTTTGTCCAGAGTCTTCGAGAAGAACGCCATGCATCAGCCCTCGATTGGTTTCGGTGCGGTGAGTTCGCGGTGTTCCTTGAGGATGGCGTCGAGCACGCCGTTGATGAAGCCGGGGCTGTTCTCGGTGGAGAATTCCTTGGCCAGTTCGATGGCCTCGTCGATGACGACTTTGGGCGGCGTCGTGGTGTGGGTGATTTCCCAGATGGCGAGCCGGAGGATTGCCCGGTCGACGGCGGCCTGGCGGGCGACGGGCCAGTGCGGCGCCAGGCGGTTGGTCCACTCATCGGCCGAGATGTGGAAGTCCCAGATGCTGGTGGCCATGGCAACGGATTCCTCGCGGATCGTGCCGTCATCCGAACCGTCGGCCACAGCTTGGGCGGCCAGTTCCCTGTCGGCCTTCTGCTGGCAATCCCATAGGTAAAGGACCTGCATGGCAAGCTGACGGAGTTTTCGTTTGCGTGTGCTCAATATTGGAATCCAGAAACCAGCACTATACTTGGAAGAACCGGGAAAGTCAGTAGCCTGATAGTCCGTGGCCAGTACCAAGACGGCGGTCAGTTCATATTCTTTGCGACGGACCACGGACTACTGACTACGGACTTTGCGAAGGTATTGCTTTTGCTCCCGGCGTCGCTAAGATGCCCGGCTCGTTTCAGATATCAGATAAAGGGAGCATGGTACAAGATGCGTAAGACCGATTCGCACCGTGAACGCCGCGACCGTTCGGAGAAGTTCCAGACTTTCACCCGCCCCAAGGTGAAGGTCACCCGGATCAGTGAGAGCGGCAAGATATACATCGACTACAAGGACACGGAGACCCTCCGGCGGTTGCTGACCGGCAACGGCAAGATGCTTTCCCGCAAGCGCACCGGCATTTGCGCAATGGAACAGCGCATGGTCGCCCGAGCGGTCAAGCAGGCCCGCTTCATGGCCTTGGTGCCCTACGCATCAACGTCCTTCTAAAGCCTTGATTACTTGGACTTTAACGCCCGCCGAGCCTCATTCGGCGGGTTTTTTCGTTGCGCGGAATACTCTTGGGCAAGCACGCTTGCGCTCCTGCGGAGGTATGGAAACCCGCCCATGCCACTCGCTCACCGAACCGAATAGGTGATTGCGCGACCCTATTCTAACCGTTATATCCTTTGGCCTGTCTAATCATGGCCGGTATACTCCGGTGCGAATTATGAAGCGATCGATCCTCCTGTCGGCGGTGTTGAGTGTAGTCTGTGGCGCGGGCACGGCGTGGGCGGATGATCCGCCGGCGGCGCCGGCAACGCAGCGGCAGGGACAGTCCCTCAAGGCCACCATCACGGGGGCCGAGGGCTTTGTCCAGGTTCGCGATGGCGAGGACGATCCCTGGAAACCGGCCAAGGTCGGCATGGTTGTTGGAGAAGGCGCCGAATTTCGCACCGGACCCAAATCCGCGGTTCGATTTGAGATTCCTCCCGACCAGACGATCACGCTCGATCGGCTCGGCACGGTGAAGTTGCTTGAAGCCATCAAGGGCACTGACAAGGTCAAAACCGATCTGGGCATGAAGTATGGCCGCGTTCGCTACGACATCGAATCGGCCGGCCTCGGCCACGACTCGACGATTCACTCCCCCGGCGCCACGCTGGCTGTCCGCGGCACCAAGGTCAGCCTCTACGATCAGCCCCCGTTCAAGCCGCAGGCCGTCAGCCTGACGGGCGTGGCTCGCTTCCGGAACGCGAAGAACCAGTCGGTAAAGCTCGGCGGCGACGGCAAGGCCACAATCGACTCCGACCAGTCAAATGTCGCCCAGAGCAATCTCGGCAACACCACGATGCGTTCGGAGTCCATCCAGCAGGCCGACCAGCAGGCGCGCGAGCTGGCGTTCATCGCCTCGCATCCCAACAGCATGCGCGGCAATGCAGTCGCCTCCAACACACGCGTAACCGACGCCCAACTTCCCTCGCTCATCAGCGGTAATCTTGATTTCGTACTGCGCTGGAGCGGCCCGCGCGACACCTGGACCGACCTCAATATTGTGGTTCGCACGCCGCTGGGCGAGACCATGGGCAATCTGCCGTTCCTGCTGGCACTCATGCCCGACAGCGCCGCGGCGCAGAGCTACAGCAAGACGCTGCCTCCGATCACACCCAGCGGCGGCGCGGTTGGCCTCAACAGCGTCGGACCCGAGGGAATCGAGATCGCCAGTTTTGGCAAAACCTTCCCGGCAGGCGTCTATATCGTTTCCGCCTACAACTTCCTGCCGCCGGATCCACAGCACCCCTCCGGCAGCGGTACCAAGATCCCCTTCCACATCGAGGTGTTTCTGCACGGGGTGCGTCAGCCGCTGATTATTAATTTTGAGCAGGCACTGGCGGGAACAGAGTCGCCGAAGTTTGGCTATGTCTATCGCGACAAGATCGCGGTGGGCGAGATGGGATCGACCGCCGTGCAGATTGGCCGACCGACGACCGACGGCAGCACGAAAGCGCGAGCCGTGGCCTCCACCAAACAAAAATCGCCCGCGGCTCGCGGGCGGTAGGACTAACATTCCCGTCTGTCATCCCGTGGCCATCTTTAGCCATGACCTCATCGCGGGATCACTTCTGACGGAACACGATACGACCCTTGGTCAGGTCGTAGGGTGAGAGTTGGACTCTGACCCGATCGCCCGGCAGGATGCGGATGAAATGCTTGCGCATTTTTCCAGAGATGATGCCAAGAATCTCCCGGCCACCATTGTCAAGCTTGAGCTTGAACATGGCGTTGGGCAGGGCGGTGACAACAGTGGCTTCCAACTCGATGGCTTCGGACTTCGCCATTAAAACACTCCCGGAGGTAACTCCTCATTCGGCCGCGATTTGCGGTAGGATGAAAACGGCAAGTGTACCCGCGTGCGGGTGAGCGTACAAGTGCGAAAGTATCAGCGTGCGAAAGTATCAGCGCGTCATGCGCAGGCCGGGAATGACCTTCTGAACTTCGTCGGGATTGAGCGAGTTGACGACCCAGTTGGCCTTGGCGGCCAGCAGCTTTTCCGCCGGGTGCGAATTGGCCAGCGCCAGCACGGGAAAGCCCTCAGCCCGCACCGGCTTGATGACCGACGGGGCATCCTCGACAACCAGGCACTCGGCTGGCAGAAATTTGGTCTTGCGTTTCTCGGAGAGTCTTTCGAGGGTGAGCAGATAGCCGCTGGGATCAGGCTTGCCCTTTTCGACATCCTCGGCGGAAACGATCACCGAGAAGCAGTCACGCAGCGAAATTCCCTCGAGCATGAGTTCGATCTCGTCGCGCAGGGCGCCCGAACAGATGGCCAGCGGATAGTGTCGCCAGATTCCGCGCACGAACGCCTCGACGCCGGGGAGAGCAGCGTATTTGTGGCTGTAGATTTGTTCGAGCATGGCCTCCTTCTTGCGGGTCATCACGCGAAGCGAGGTCTTGGGGTCCATCGTCCGGCCGTGCTTCTGGAAGATGTGCCGGAACGCACCTTTGTCGTCGAAGCCCATCAGTTCGCCGTAGTATTCCGATTCGGTCAGTTCGATCTTCTCTTCCTTGAGAACCGAGTGAAAGGCGAAGAAGTGCAACGGCTCGCTGTTAACCAGCACGTTGTCGAAATCGAAGAGGATTGCTCGTGGCCAAAGACTCATGGGATTACCGGGGAGAATAGACGGGCAGGGTGGTTTTGGCAAGATGTGCCAAGGTGTGGTATGTTGAACGAGCGCATACGTACGTGATGCTCGCGCATCACGGGTTGTTCGGCGAGTACGAACCGCATCGGGTGTTTGCCAGACGAGGATCGGCGATAGGGACGATGATGCGGCCGGCCCACAACCACCTGTCATCCGCGACCCCGCCCCTGTTGTCCAACCGACACGATGAAATCGAAGAATACATACTTTCACCTATTATCACGCGCCGCGTAACAGTCGATCCAGAATTCGACTATGACACGGATTGCGGGCTGATTAATAGCTCGCGACCTCTCCCGAAAGCATCACCGTATCGTTGCGGGTATAAACGACCACCTTCCCCAAACTCATGGCGACACAGGACTGGCGATGCGGCATCTGGACGATTACATGCACACCACGAACGCCAGTCTCGATGTAATTGTTGTTGACGGTGATCGGTCTGCCGGCCGCGAACACGGAGAGATTCTCCTGAAACACGGTTGTTGCGGCGGTGTTCAGACATTCTGCAGTGCCGAGGAGTTCCTGGAGAATTGTGGAGCAACTCCGCCGGCCGGTTGCCTCATCCTGGAACTGGGTCTGCCAGGAATGAGCGGACTGGAACTGCAGCAGCACCTGCGTCACCAGGGCTGGACCATTCCGGTCATATTCCTCACGCGTTGCGGCACAATCGCCAGTGCCGTGCAGGCCATGAAGGCCGGGGCGGTGATGTTCCTGGAGAAGCCGGCCGATTCCGAGGTGCTCGCCCGCTGGGTTCGGGAAGCGCTGGCACTGGATACGCGGCTTCGCAACGCGCGCGATGAGAAGGCCCGGCTCCGATCACGCCTGGAACGGTTGTCGGCACGGGAGCGGGAGGTGCTGCGGCACGTCATGGCCGGGAAGAGCAGCAAGGAAATTGCCAGCGAACTGTTTCTCAGCGACAAGACGGTGCAACTGCATCGCGCTCGCATCATGAAGAAGACGGCGGCGGCCAACGTCGCCGAACTGGTGTCGCTGGTCAACGCGGCGGAGGGCGAAACAACCACGGATTCCGTGGAGGCACGCCTGGGCCAGATTCCGAAATCCAAGTGAACGGACATGCAGGGACGCCGCCGTCGCGGTTTCCCGGTTCGGCGGGCGCCACGACTTGACTGCCGCGAACCGTTTCGTCCGATTTCGCGATGTTGTTGTGATTTAGCTCCATAATGTTCACAAATACACGCTTTCCCCTATACAGAGGGCGCGACTTGATGTCCGATGATCAGTATGGCAACAGCCGCTGACATGAGCCTGGTCACCGGATCGGCGTATCCTTCGGATCCAATGATACTGGCCGGCAGCCTGCAGCCGCTTCCGGGGTGGGATCCCGTTCATCCTCGAACAATCTGCGCTTAATGCCGCCACACATCCTCGTGAGACGGGCTCCCGATTGGTGCCGGGCTCATTCCTGTTGCAGACCTCACCCGACCACCTGCAACCGGCCCGGCACGACGACCACACCACCGACCCGGACGGTCGGTGGTGTCTTTTTGTTGGGACATCGCGACGTGAAGCAAGTCCACGAAATACATACCTTTACCTATTATGCTACTGTCATTGCCATCCGATGCACCACATGAACACAACGGGGCCGGACGCAGCATCGCCGGCCGGGACAAACCTAATCGCCAATCGAAAGGAGCAACATGGGCACAGCGACCGCCACAATTCCCCAGGCTGGCACGGGCGCCATCCAGAGGAAAGAGAGCAAGTACCTGACCTTCGCCCTGGGCAAGGAAGAGTACGGCCTGGAGATTCTCAAAGTGCGGGAGATCATCGGAGTCATGCAGATCACCGCCATTCCGCGGACGCCTCCGCACGTCAAGGGGGTGATCAATCTGCGGGGACAGGTCATCAGTGTGGTGGACCTGCGCAGCAAATTCGGAATGGAATCGGCCGAGCGGACCGACGAGAGTTGCATCATCGTCGTCGAGACCCGCAACTGTAGAACCAAGGTCAACACCGGGCTGATTGTGGATCACGTCAGCGAGGTGCTGAACATCGCCGGGGACAAGATCGAGCCGCCACCCGGCTTTGGGGCGAGCGTGGACACTGACTTCATCCTGGGGATGGGGAAGATCGGCGACTCGGTGAAGATCCTGCTCGATATTGACGAGGTGCTGGGCGACGGGGAACAGGTGTCGCTCGAGACCGGCGAGGCCGCTGTATAGCGCCTGCCATCTTCATGAAACTCTCAATACAAGACTCGTAGGTTCTGAACAACCATTTAACTTCATGGAAAGGTACGAAGGTAACTGTATGACAATGACCATTGGCAAACGTATCACGCTGGGATTCGCCGCGGTGCTTCTGCTCACGGGCGGATTGGGCATCTTCACCTACACGCGGCTGGTCGCCATCGACAGTCTGACACGGAAAGTCACCGCGGACAGCCTCCCGGGGGCCATCTACAGCGGGAAGATCGAGGCGCAGGTGCGGCGGGGGATGGTGCTGGTGTTGCGGCACGTCATCGCCGAGGACAAGGCAGCAATGGAGAGACTGGACGCCGACATCAAGGCCAACGGCGAAGAGTTGGAGAAGAATCTCAAGGCGTATGAGGACTCGATCTTTGTCGATGAGGATCGCCGCCTCTTCGAAGCTATCACGGCGCCCAGGACGGCGTTCCGCCAGTGCCGGGAGGAAGTGCTGAAGTTGAGCAGGGAACAGAAGACCAAGGAGGCAATCGCCGTCGTCGAGCAGAAACTGGCGCCGGAATACCTCAGCTACGGAGAGAAGGCGGCGGCACTGACGGAGTTCAACAAGAAGGCCGGCACCGAAGCTGGAACCCAGGCAGCATCGACGGTGAGCGTCGCCAAGACGGGGATCGTGATAGCCCTGGGCGCAGCGCTTGCCGTGGGCGCCGTGCTGGCTTTGCTGATCGTCCGCGGCGTCAAGAAGGTGCTCAACCGCATCGCCACCACCTTGGGCGACGGTTCGGAGCAGGTGGCGTCGGCGGCGGGGCAGGTGTCGTCGGCCAGCCAGTCATTGGCCCAGGGCGCCAGTGAGCAGGCGGCGGCCCTCGAGGAAACCACCTCGTCCCTGGAAGAGATGTCCAGCATGACCAAGAAGAACGCCGAATCGGCAGGCCAGGCCTCGGCGATTTCCAGCGAAGCCAGGTCTGCGGCGGAAAAGGGCAATCAGGCGATGGGTAAGATGTCCTCCGCCATTGACGAGATCCAGAAGAGCGCGGCCGCGACCGCGAAGATCATCAAGACCATCGACGAGATCGCATTCCAGACGAACCTGCTGGCATTGAACGCGGCCGTGGAAGCCGCCCGAGCCGGCGAGGCGGGCAAGGGCTTCGCGGTCGTGGCCGAGGAAGTAAGGAATCTGGCCATGCGTTCGGCCGAGGCCGCCAAGAACACCGCCAGCCTGATCGAGGAGTCGGTCAACAACGCCAAGAACGGCGTGGCGATCAACAGCGAGGTGGCCAAAGGGCTGGAAGAGATTACCACGTCCAATACCAAGGTAGCATCACTTGTGGGCGAGATCGCGGCGGCGAGCCAGGAGCAGTCGCAGGGGATTTCGCAGGTGAACACGGCCATGGCCCAGATGGACAAGGTCACCCAGTCCAACGCCGCCAATGCCGAGGAATCGGCGTCGGCGTCCGAGGAACTGTCCGGCCAGGCCGAGCAGTTGCGCGGGGTGGTACAGGAATTACTCAGTCTGGTCGGCGGCGCCACAGCCCGGGGGCCGGCGACCACCCGCGCCACGACGCGCCGGCCGGCGGCACAGGCGGCAGCCGCGCACCACGCCGGCAGCGGCTTGAAGTCCTCCGCGACGCGTAGGTCCGCCGCGGCGATCCCGCTGAACGAGCATGAGTCCAAGAGCAACTTCTCTGAATTCAGCAAAGCCGCATAGCGATGCCTGACCAGGAGCCCGGGCGCGATTGACACGCCCGGGCTCCGGTCGCTGCCGGTTCTAGCGATCGGCGTCCGGCCACACGCTGCGAACGGATGCCGGGGCGGTTGAGCAGCGGCAGCAGGGTTCGGCGTACAATCTGACTGGAAAGGAGTAGTCACATGATGTCCACCATCAATATCCTCGGCATGCCAGACGAGGCGAGGCGGGCACTGATTGCCCGGGCGCATCGCGAGATGCAGGCCGGTGATGAGCGTCTGGCCCGGGAATTGGTTGCCGCCGCGGCGAGGCAGTTTGCCACCCAATTGAGGCACCATGCAGACGAAGTGTTGACCGGACTGGAAATCGTGCGGAAGTCCCTGATCGCCGCCAGGTGAACAAACTTCACCCGCCATCGGCCCTGACGCGATTCGTGGCGATCCGGGCGTGGACCCGGTAAGATCATTCCAAACAGGAGTGATCGAATGAACGGGGACCGCGTTGGCCGGTGGACAAGTCTTTTCGCCACTGCCGTTCTGGCTGTCGGCGCCGTGCCCGGGCAGGCCGGGGCGGCCGAGGCAGCGGACTGGAAAACATGCACTGCGGCAGGGAAGGTGGCTGAGAACGCCGGCCGCTATTCCGAGGCCGAGCAGATGTACCTGACCGCCCTAAAGACGGCCGGTACATTTGGGCCGACCGATATGCGGTTGGGGGCGAGTTTGAACAATCTGGCCCTGATCTACGACAAGGAGGCCAAGTACGATCTGGCCGAGCCTCTGTTCAAACGGGCACTGGAGATCGCCGAAAAGGCGTTGGGGCCGGATCATCTCAACGTCGCGGCCAGCCTGAACAATCTGGCCGGGCACTACGACAGCCAGGCCAAGTACGATCAGGCCGAACCGTTGTACAGGCGTTCGCTGGCGATCCGCGAAAAGGCCCTGGGCGCGAATGATCCGAGCGTCGCCATCAGTCTGAACAATCTCGCCGGGCTCTACAGGGCACAAGCCAGCTACGATCAGGCAGAACCGTTGTACAAACGCTCGTTGACTATCCTGGAGAAAACCTTCGGGGCGAATCATCCGAGCGTCGCCACGAGTCTGCACAATCTGGCCGCGCTCTACGTCAAGCAGGGCAAATATGATCAGGCCGAGCCGTTGTACAAACGCTCGCTGGAAATCCGGGAGAAAGCCCTGGGGCCGGGTCATCCGGATGTCGCGGAGAGCCTGAACAGTCTTGGCAGGCTCTACTACGCCCAGGCGAAGTACGATCAGGCCGAGCCGCTGTACAAGCGCTCGCTGGCTATTCTGGAGAAGGCAGTGGGGTCCGATCATCCGAGTGTCGCCGCAACCCTGAACAATCTCGCCGGCGTGTACCGAAGCCAGGCCGCGTACGAGCAGGCCGAGGCGACGTATAAGCGGGCGCTGTCGATCCGTGAGAGGGCGCTGGGGCCGGACCACCCCGATGTCGCCACCAGCCTGAACGGCCTTGGCCTGCTCTACTACGAGCAGGGAAAATACGAGCTCACCGAGCCGTTGCTGAGGCGGGCGCTGTCAATCCGGCGGATGGTACTGAAGCCGGATCATCCAGATGTCATCAAGAGCATGGAGAACTACGCCGCGGTATTGGAGACGACCGGGCGGACGGCCGAAGCGGAGGATCTGCGTAAACAGGTGGCGGAAATCCGGCGGCGCGTCATCCAGAAACAATAATCGCCGAGCGGTGTGGCGGTTCGATCTATTTCATGTTGTCGCTGAACCACACGGATTCAGGCTTGGGCTGCTCGATAACGCGCTGGGGCTGGGTGTGACGGGACATCATGCGCTGGCCGGCGAGCATGGACTGGATCATCTCCTCCGGCCGGTCTTCCACGGCACAGACGACGCTGAACAACTGGTTCGCCAGGCCGCGGGCCTGCATCGAACCCGTCTCACAGGCCTGCTTGAGCAGGCTGCGCGTTGACAGTGAATCTTCACGCGGTTGGGCGCCAGCCAGCAGCGCCAGCCAGACCGAGGCATCACAGGCGTCGGGATTGCGTTTGTCGACGGTGGCCAAGAGACGCTGGGCCGTCGTGAAGTCGCCTTGGGCGATGGCCGCTACGCCCGCGTCGTAGAGGGTCTGATCGTCGGCCCCGACGAGGCTGGTGCTCAGGGCCTGTTGCCCGGAGGCGCTGACGACGGCCTTGGCACATTGCGTCAGATTCTCGGCGACCTGGGCGGTTTGCCCGCGGCAGGCGTGGACGACCGCGCTCCAGAGTATGCAACTGGGCTGCATGGCTGGAGATTGGGCGAGCGTTCGCAATGACCGCTCGGCCCCTTCGCTGTCGTTGTTGAGTATCTGGGCGAGAACCAGCCACTGGCGGGCGGCCGCGGAGACGGGGCTGTCGGCGGGAACCTCGGTCACCACGCGCTGGAGACTGGCAACAGCGGCGGCCGGACGATGCAGCGTCATTTGTGCGATGCCGATGGCAACGAGTTCCCAACCCGGAGGCGAACCTTGGGGCCTGTGAACCGAGCTGGCTTGCAGAATGGCGCGATCGCCTTGAAGATCCAGGGCATACGCCAGCGCGAGCAGAGCGACCGGCTCGGGACCGTCGGGCGTCGAGGCAATCGTTTGCGTCAGGAACGGGATGGCGGACTTGGGGCTTCCCGCCGCCAGAAGTTGGGCTCCGCGCGACATGGTCAGGTCCGACGCCACCGGCTGCTGGCACCCGGCCAGCACGACCGTCACCCCGAGCACGAAATATAGCGAGAGTCGGTTCATTTGGGTTTCGCCTGTTCGTGAAGTGGCACTCCAGTCGCATCCAGTGGCGTTACATAGCGAGGCTCGAGGCGCGAGGTGACGCTGTTGGCTCCGGGTCGGCCGGGTTCGACAATATGCGCCGTGATCAGGATTACCACCTCCTGCTGTTGCTTGCTCTCCTGCACGTTGCGAAAGGCCGCGCCCAGTCCGGGAACATCGCCGATGACGGGCGTCTTGTCAATGATCGAGCGATGCTGTTCCCGAAGCAAACCCCCGATGACGACTGTCTGGTCGTTGGTGACGTTGACCACGGTCTTGGCATGGCGGCGGGTGACGACGGGCAGGCTGTTGACGGCGCCCGTCTCCGAATTGACGACCGAGCCGCGATCCGGCTCGGCGACCACGTCCGATACCTCGGGCTCGAGGGTCAGCGTGATCTGCCCGGTTTCGCCGATGGACGGCATGACTTTGAGAGTTACGCCCGCCTTGATCGATTGCAGGGTGTAGTAGGGATTGGACGCCTGGCCGCTGAGCAGCGTGAAATACTTTTCCTGCCCGACGAATATCTCGGCTTCGGTATTGTTGACGACCAGAACGCGCGGGTTGGCCAGCACCTGGCCCTTGCGGGTTTCCACGATCGCCCGCAGCGTCACGTCGACATAGGTACCCAGGTCCGAGGCGGCGCCATAGGTCAGCGAACCCACGAGATTGTCGGACTTCGCCGAGTACTTGCCCGATTTGTACTGCCAGTCCAGGCCCAGATCCTTGGACCCTTCTTGCGTCAGTTCAAAGACGACGGCGTCGATGGCCACCTGGCGATTCGGCTGGTCCATCTTCTGGATGGCATCCATGACGCGCTGACGCAGTGCATCCGGAGCCGTCACCATGACGGTTCCGCTGGTTTTGTCGAAGGTGACAAACGGAGCCATCGTCGTGGGGAGCATGCCCTTGACCTGGTCCGGTAGGACGTGCGAGAGCTTGATCCGGATCGGCTCAGACATCCGCTGAAACAGCGGGCTGCCGGGCTCGGCTTTGCCGACGACGTAGTAGTCCTTGACCATGACGAAGCTGCAACCGCCCGCGGCACAGGCACGCTCCAGGCACTCCTCGATGGGCATGTCCTTGACCGACATTGAAACCATCCCCTGCACGCTCTGGTCGCAGACGATGACCGTGTCGGTCTGCGAGGCGATGTCCTGGATGACCTGTCGCAGATCGGTCTCGACCCAGAGGTTGGTCACGCGCTTGGCAGTCTTGCTGGGCTGGGTCTGCGGCGCCACGGCTGTGACCGTCACGACCGTCCGCGTCGGCGGCACGACCGGCGGTTCCGGAGTGGCTCGCGGTGGCGCGACGGGCTGCGGTGCGGCGACAGCCGGGACTACCGCCACGATCGGGGGTAGTGCCGCCACCGGGGCCGGAGGTATTGCCACGACGGAGGGTACTGCCACGGCCGGGGTCGGAGGTACCGCCACGGCTGACGGTATTGCCACGGCCGGGGTCGCTCCCGGGGCCGGTGCCGAAGGCACGGGCACGGCAAAGGCTAGTGCCGGTGGAGCAACCGCCGCGGCGACAGGTACTGCCGCTGCTGGCGGTACTGCCACGGCAAGGGCACCCGCGGCCGGCCTGGTTGCCGGTGCCGGCACCATTGTGACGGGCTGGGCTCCTGCAATGGCCGGGGCGACCGCGACAATTTGCGGTGCTGCGACTGGTGCTGATGCTGGTGCTGCAACGGTCTGCGGTATTGCGACAGGCGCTGCCACTGCCACTGGCTGCGGTGCAGGCGCGACCGCTGGAATTGGAATGGGCTTGGGCGCTGGAACGGGCTGCGGTATTTCTATGAACTGGGGTGTTGGCGCGGCAGGCGATCTTGCCTCTGCGGCACCGGCGGTCCAGCCCGGGCAGACGGCAGCCAATCCCATCCACGGGATCATCCAGGCAAGGCGGGAATGAGGATGTTTCCGTTGTCTGGCCATGTTACTTCTCCGTGTTAACTTCGATCTCTACCGGAACCTCAATCTTGCGAAGCTTCAATCCGTCCATTCCCCCCTCGATGGTAACCGTGCTGAAATATCTGCCAGGTTTGGCGTCACGAGGCACGTCGACTCGAAGTTCCACAGACTTGCGACTGGACCGCGAGACACTGAATTCCTGCGGCCGCATGGTGATCCAGGATTCCGCCTGGGCAACGTCGAAGGAAGTAACGGAAGCCGAGCACTGGATCTCCGCCTCGCTGGTGTTGCGTACGGTCAGCGCCAGGCTGCGATTCGCTCCCGGCGGAACCATCGCCGTTAGTCGCTCCGGCAGCACCTCCGCAACCGGAGCCTCCTGCTGCATCTGTCTCTTAAGGGAGAGCAATAACTCCGCTTCGGCGGGTAGTATCTCGACGGGTATTTCGTGTCGTGCCTTGGCCCACGAGGATTGGTAGTCAAGCTCGACTCGGATGCGGTATTTGCCTGCCGGCAGAGGCTTGGTGAAGAACGCGTCAAACCGCCGGCTATCACCGCCGAAGACGCATGGCCGCCCGCTGGTCAGCGGTGATACGAAGACCATCCTCGACTTTGCGTCCAGCAGGGTCATCTTGCCGCTGGCGTCGAAACGTGACTGGCCGGTGTTCTGCAGCACAACCGCCAGCCTGGGCAACTCGTTTGACGTCGGCCGGGTCGTGGGCGCCGGCCGCGTGGTCGCTCCCGCAGTATCGGCGGCCGGCCAGACGACTTCACACCGTGTGATCTTGGCTTGCTTCGGCAGAGTGCGTCCGAGGACCGTCAGGAAGACGCCCGAGGCGACGCGGTAGTTGACCACCACACCCTTTTCGGTCAGGCCCTTGGTGGCCATGGCCACAATGACGGCGTTGTAGTACTCGCCCGGCGGCGCCGTGAGCGGTGGGGCAATCGTGCACTCGATGGCCTCGGTCTGCCCCGGTTCCATCATGACGTCCGTTTTGTTCAGGGTTATCCACTTGCTGGCGGAGGTCTCGAGGACTCCGGTATTCTTGAACTCGAGGGTTCCATCTTCCGAAACCCCAACATCGGCGATGCTCAAATGGGCGCCCTGCGCTGCGGCAATCTCCTTGCGGACATTGTTGGAAAGCGTGATCCGAACCTTGCCTACTTCGCCGGGCTTGACGCTGACTTCCTGTTTCAGCGGCGAAACCGCGATGCCCGCCAGGGCAGGGTTAGCCATGGCCACAAACAGGCAGACGGCCGGGAGGATACCGCGAAGATGGTTGGCAGTGTTTGTCATAGGATTCCACCTACCATGTAGCGGTGATCTGGATGCTGGCCGAATAGGCCCCCGCATCCTGCGCCCGATCGGCGGGAGGCGTGGCCTGGACGGCGATGTTAATTGTGCTGTTGGGACCGGTGCCGACGACGTGGTAGGTCCTGGTGACGAAAGTCGCCGCGGGAACCCACCCCCCATCCGGGTTGGATACGTCGGCTCCGGTGAGCATGTAAGCGGTCGAAAGAGTCTGACCGCCTGAGGTAAGAACCTCGTTACCGCTGACGAGGGCCGTCACGATCAGATCGCAGGCGGCGTCGTGCTGCAGTACGAGGTTCGAGTTACTGGTCACGACCTGGCCCACCGAGCTGATGTGGGTTGGTACGGTGACCGAATACGGTTGTCCAAGCCAGGTGGCCGCCGCTTGCGCAACGCCAACCGCCCAGCAGATCGCTGAGACGACTATAACGGCTCGCATGAGGTTCGTGCCCATCCCTGGGCCTCCTTCAGTTCCCTCTCAGGTTTCAATCCGCTCAACCGGCTACACAGCCGAAACCCCCATTTTGCCTTGGCAAGAATGGGGGGGCTGTATTCGGTTGTCTCATCTCCTGCGTCCGCTCTCCAACTCGCCTCGTCTACCAAGTCGCTGTCATGGTCAGAACGCACTGATAGGCACCAGCATCCGGGGCCCGATTGGCGGGACTGGTCATCCGCACGTCAAGTATCATGTTGTATGCACCGTCTCCGGCCACCTGGTCGACGTGATACGTCTTGCCCAGGAAGGCCGCGGCGGTGATGTAACCCGCGTCGCGGTCGGCGACTCTGACCTCATTGCCTGTGATCTGGTACTCCGTGGTCAGCGTATCCGTACCGTTGGTCAGCGTGCCGCCATGGGCGACGTCCGCTGTGGTGACGGCAACATTCGCATTCGCATAGAGCGTCAGGGTCTTGCTGGACGTGAGCGTACGCGACTGATTGGTCGCCGTGATGTGGCCGGTCCAGTCCGCGGCCGCAATGGTGTAGGGTCCCGAATTCCATTCCGCAAACGTGTCGACCGTGGCGTTGATTGTCAGGGTCGTGTTTACGAATCCGGCCGCCCAACTGATGCTCGGGAAAATGAGCAACACGAACAAGAACACAACGGAACTCGCCAGCTTGGACTTGAACATGACTGTCTCCTTGCGGACTCCGTTCCAATAGGTAAAAGATCAGGCGCTCCCCGCCTCATCCAAAACTCTCCGGCCTCCGGGTGAAGTCCTGCCAGACCGTCACTAAACGGCTGCCAGTTGCCTGGCCAGCATCAACTCCGTCGAATCCCGGTGCTCGACTTTGCTATGAGTACATCGTCAGGTTGCCCCCATGACCGGAGCGTTTTTTTCTAATTTTTGCCCACACGATGGCATACTGCGGCCTGAAATGCCCGTTTCTAAGCATGGCACGCCCGATAACTCGTGTTCGACTTGGAGTTGATGTCGTCCGACCCCACGGCCTGACAGTATTAATGGCCGGTGTGGCCGAAGCCGCCGTGGCCGCGCGAGGTGTTGTCGAGATCGTCGGTTTCGATGACCTCCACCTGGGGCACGGCGGCGATGAGCATCTGGGCGATGCGCATGCCGCGTTCGATTGTGAACGGCTGGCGGCCGAGGTTGATGAGCGGGACCATCACCTCGCCGCGATAGTCGGCGTCGATGGTGCCGGGAGTGTTGATCAGGGTAACGCCAAACTTGCTGGCCAGGCCCGAGCGGGGACGCACCTGCGCCTCGTAGCCGGGGGGGATGGACATGTGAAAACCACAGGGGATGACGCGAATGTCACCCGGTTGCAGAACGGTGGGCTCCTTGACGGCGGCCGCGAGATCGAAGCCGGCCGAGTGCTCAGTCATCTTGCGCGGCAACGGGATGTCGTCGTTGCCGGGGGCGCGTTTGAGGCGAAGAGAAACCATATGGTACAAAACTCGAAATTCAAAATCAGGACTCAGGACTCAGGAGTATCTTGGTGACTTGCTCGACGATGGTCGCGGCTTCGGACATCCGGCCTTCGCCAACCGTGCGACAGGCGAGCCAGCCGGCCTCGGGGCCGATCATGCGGTAGCCCAGCCTGAGGAGTTTGCCCACGTTCTCCTGAGTGACGGGGTTGGCCCACATGCGTGCGTTCATGGCGGGCGCGAAGATTACCGGGCAACCGGCCGCACAAATCATCGTGGAAACCAGGTCGTCGCAAATACCGGCGGCGATCTTGGCAAGGATGTTGGCGGTGGCCGGGGCGACCAGCATCAGGCTGGCGCTCTCGGTCAGGGCGATGTGCTGGGTATCGCCGGACTCAACTGCTTCCCAGGTGCTGGTGCGAACCGCCCGGCCGGACAAAGCCTGGAACGTCAACGGCCCGACAAAACGGGTCGCCGATTCGGTCATGGCAACCGTGACCCCGGCTCCGCGCTGCACGAGTTTGGAAACGACGTCGGCGACTTTATATGCCGCAATACCCCCGCACACGGCAACAACGATCTCCTTCCCCTTCAGCGTTGATTGCGGAGAGGACGGATCGGGCGCGTTTGACTGGTTCTGGGACATGGCCTGGCCTGGGCCGGCGCGGCCGGGTTACTTCGGATCCGGCCTGCGGATGCCGCAGCCATCGTAGTCGATGGCGATCTTGTCCTGAAGGATTTCCTGAACGACGAGTTCGAGGTCGGTCATGTTGTCGGTGCGCTCGACGAGCGGGCGCGCGCCGTCCATGATCTCCAGAATTCGCTTCTGGATCAGGGCCGTCAGTTTAAACCGGCCGCCAACCTTGTTGACAATTTCATCGCTCTTGAGGGCTTCAATCATTCCAAGTTCTCCGAAAGACCCTTAAGTATAGCAAGGCCGCCGGAAAATGCACGTCCGGGAAACGGCCGTTGAAACGTGATGAAACCTGATGGGGGTCACGGGTGTTGGGATTGGCTATTTGGCAACGGGTGAGAGACAAATGGGATTCTGTCTCCCTTGCGTCTTGGCGCCTTTGCGTGAGATCGTCTGCTCCTGTGTCGGAGAACAGACAAAATTCGGGCAGCCAGGTCGCCCCCGACTTGAGCGGAACGGCGGTACACCTTATCCTCGCCCACATGACAGATGTATCCTATCAGCAGTGTATAGATCCCGCGTGCGGGGCGACGTACGGGATCGACGAGAGCCGCGTTTCCTGCACCAAGTGCGGCTCGTTGCTTGATGTCCGCTACGACTGGAACCGGCTGGCCATGCCCCGATCGCTCGGATTCTTCGAACATCGCTGGTCGACCAAGGGAAGCGGCGTCGAGGGAAGCCTGGATTTCTCGGGCGTCTGGCGATTCCGGGAGTTGCTGCCGTTCTACCGCACCGAGGAGCAGATTGTCACCATCGGCGAAGGCCGGACGATGTTGCAGCGGGCCGATATTCTGGCTCGCAACCTGGGGATGAAGAGCGGGAATGTGCTGTTGCAGTATGAGGGATTGAACCCGAGCGGCAGTTTCAAGGACAACGGGATGACGGCCGCGTTTACCCATGCGAAGATGGTGGGAGCCAAGCGCGTGGCGTGTGCGTCGACAGGGAACACGTCGGCGTCGCTGGCGATGTTCGCGGGGCTGGCCGAGATGCAGGGGGTGGTGTTCATCGGGTCCGGGAAGATCAGCTTTGGCAAACTGTCGCAGGCTTTGGACTACGGGGCTCTGACGCTGCAGATCAACGGCGACTTCGATGCCTGTCTGCGGCGGATCCGGCAGATCGCGACCGATTCGCGCATGGGCATCTACCTGATGAACTCGGTCAACCCCTTCCGGCTC
>JANYKD010000520.1 GCA_025361735.1 Phycisphaerales bacterium | reverse complement strand
GTTATTCCGGTCGAACCACGAGCACCCGATGACGTCGAACCCGGCCTTCTTCAGGATGTCGAAACTCGGATAGCGCGGGGAGTCACCCTGGTAATGCCAGTCGGCGATGACGATATCCTTGGGGAGCGCGTCACGCATCGCCTTGCCGTCGGCGAGCGTGGGCGCGTTGCCGGCGTCCGTAGCTTCCTCGGGGAAGTGGACCAGTTCGTCGCCCCACATCATCGTCTTCACGTTGCGCTCTGCAAGCCAATCGTGGACCTTCGTCACGTCTTCAATGATGAGCTTCACGGCCGATTTCGTCTCACCAGCGGGCGGGAGCGAGCCGGGCTTCACGGTGATCTCGTCGTGCCCGATGTGCAGGTATCTCGGCTGAAACAGGTCGATTGCTTCCTGGAAGACCTTGAACAATAGCTCGTACGACTTCGGGTTGTGCGGGTCGAACGAGCGCTTGTTGTCCGAGTAGACCAAGTCCTTGTTCTGGCCGTTGACGAACATCCAGTCGGAGTTGCCGAACGAGGTAACCTCCGGTATCGGCTCCATGAAGTGCGCGCGGGCGAGATCCACGGTCTTCTTCACGTCTGCCTTGCTCATGCCGCGGTTGGCATCGTGCGAAGGCATCGCGTCCCAATCCGCGTAGTCCACCTCGAAGAGCATCGCGTTCAGTTTCAGCGGCCCGGCGATGTTCTCGATCATCCTCCTGTGGAACGGGTAAGCGTTCCGGCTCCCGAACCAGTGTACGCCGCGAAGGCCAAGGGTCGGCCAGTCGTGAATCTCGGAACCCTTGAGGAATACGCCCCGCTCGTCTGCGCGAACCAATTGTTTCAGCGTCTGCACGCCGTTGTACGCGCCACGCGGGTTCGACCCGAAAATGACAACACCCCAATGGTCTACCGACAGCGCATATCCTTCCGGCCGCTTCATCAAGGCACGGGAATGAGCATCGTCGCGGCTTCCGCCTGTGGCCATCAGTCGGGGGATGACCTGAGGTTGCACGATGTAGATTCCGCGTCCTTCAAGGCCTCCGTCCCAGCCTGTGAGATCCACCTTCAGAATGCGCATCGGCGTACCCCAGCGGTCGCGGAACTCGGACTGCAACTCGCGCGCCGCCTGCTTCTCCTCTTCGCTTGCCTTGTCAGAAATGATGATGCGGTGGCTGCCTTGGCTCACGCGATAGGGCCGTACGTCTTCATCCATCTCCTTCGGCCTCGGGATGATCGGGAAGTCGGGCACAAACGGGCCGAGCGCGGACTTCGTCGACAATGCGACAGCCTTGACGGTAACCGGCTTCGGCGCGGCGGCGGCCTTCGGGGGGCTGAACTTGTACGTCATCGTCAGCGTCTTCTCGCCTGGCGCGGGCATCTTGTCCACGTTGAATCCCAGCCAAAGCATCGGGTTCTTGCGTGCCCATTCCGCCTCGCCCCGTCGATAGTCGTCCAGGTTCAGCGACGCCGGCTTGCCGTCATCCTCAATGGTGATGGAGACCGGACCCAGTTTGGTCTGGAACGTGATCTGCGAAATCTTGTCTAACAACCGGGTGGCGCCCGGCGGGGCCATCCAGGGCACTTTGCCGGTCCGGCCGCCGTTAGCCGTGTAGGGCGCGCCCTCCAGGAGGTTGGCGTTGAGGTAGGTGTAAAGCGTCGCCTCAGCCGGCGGATTTGCCTTACAGCCGTAGGTCAGTTTGAGCGTAAATTCATTTGGCCGCATCTCGAAGCGGTAGCGGGCGAAGCCCTGATCCGCCGTGAACTCCGCCGTGCCAACCTGAGCATCGCCCTCAACAGCTGACGCGCATTTCGGCGCGGCATCGTCCTGGTAGATGTACACGCCGGTCCAACCGGGCTTGATGACGAACAGGCTCTGGTCGCGAAATACGGGAACGTCGCGGACGAACAAAGTCATCCGGCTCCCGCCGTTCACTTGGAAGCGCAGGTCTCCCGACTTCATCTCCAACAACGGCGCAGCGTGTGCTCCAACGAACAACCACAGAGGCACAGAGGCACAGAGGAAACGATGAATTATGAGTGATGAACGATGAACGACCGGAACGTAGCGCGGGCGCCCCGCCCGCATTCGCCATTCATCATTCCATCTCTGTGCCTCTGTGTCTCTGTGGTTCATTTCGTTCCGGTAATCTCCAGCAGCATGGGGGCTGCCTCGGTGTTAGCGCTGGTGATTGTGATACTCTTGATCGGTTTGGCCGGGCTCGGGTTGGCCCACGTCCAGGCGCGACGCTCCCGCGCTTCCCCCGCCGCACTCTCGCCTGTCCACACGCCGGTTGTCTCGGGCCGCGTTCGCACGTCATCGAACGCGGCGATTTGCCGTCCGTAAACGATGGGGAGCGTTGCAGATGTGCCGTCCGCGTATTCGGCGTCCAAAGTTGCGACCGTCGTCCCAACCGGGACGCTGAAATCGGTCCCCCAGACGAAGCGAAGGCTCTTGGCCTCCCGCCCGCCGAGCGGAATAGTGAGCGACGCCGGGTTGTCGGTTGAGGCGAGACTACCGGCAAGGGTGAAGCCGTCATCCCCGCGCAACGCGCGGTTGGCCGAAGGCCCCCTCGCCGGGTCGTTCACGGCCCGTTTCGCTGGAAACTCCACCCTGAATCCTGGCTGAGCCTTCGCTTTATCTGGCTTCCGATCCCAGAACGTCAGGAAAGCGTCCATCGGGTTGTATCCCAGTTTGCCCAACCTCGGCTCGCCGCCGTTCCACGAATACTCAGCCGCCAGCACGTAGGCGGCGTATTGCATCAGGGTGTCGCCGGTCACGCGGTCCAGGCGCATACCGTATCCGTCCCACGTCGTCTGCAGCAATCCCCACGCCTTCTGATCGGCGAGTGATTTGCTGAAATTGCGGATGTTCTTCGGCTGGCTCCACGTGCAACCGATCACCTTGTGCCCGCCCTTCTGGAAGAGGTCCACGCTGGGGTAGTCCGCGTCGCCACGGTAATGCCAGTCGGCGATGGCCACATCCTTCGGCATCCCGGCGCGGCGCTTCTTTGCGTCCTCCAGCGTGTAGGCGTTTCCGCTGCTCCGCGTCTCCGTCGAGTGCAACAACTCGTCGCCCCATACCATCGTGCCGATGCCCTTTACCGCAAGCCAGGCGTGGATCTTCTGCACGTCCTTCACGAAATACTCGGTGACCTTGGCCGGCGGCAGGAAATCGCCGAACGTGGTCACCTCGTCGTGCCCGATGTGGAACCACTTGGGCTGGAAGATATCGATGGCTTCCCGCATCACGCCGAAGACCGCGTTGTAAGACTCCTCCAACGAAGGATCGTAGGCATGACCGTTCTTGCGGTCTGCTGAAAATGCGCGGTTTTGGCCGTTCTCGAACAGCCAGTCGGTATGCCCAAGCGTGGGGATGAGCGGGATCGGTTCGATGAAATGCGCGCGGGCCTCGGCGACCGTCTTGCGGACCTGGTCCTTCGGGGTGCTGCGCGTGGGGTTCCAGATTTTGGGCTGGCTGTCCCACTGTGAGTACTCCACCTCGTAGACCATCTTGTTGATCTTGAGCGGCGCGGCGACGCGGTCGATCATGCGCTGGTGGAACGGCCACGATTGCGGCCCGCCAAACCAGTGCAATCCACGGAACTCCATCGTCGGCCAGTCTCGAATCGTGACCGGCTTGATATAGACGCCCTCGGCATCGCGCCGGATCAGTTGCTTGAGCGTCTGAGCGCCGTTGTAAGTGCCTCGGTCGTCGGCCCCAAACACCCAAATGCCACTTGATGAGGCGTTCAGGTAATAGCCTTCCGCGTTTTGAACCGGTGGCCATCGCGAATCGCCCCAGTCGTAGTCCCCGCTGTTCGCTGGCGACGCGATGAGAACGTCGCCATTTCGCCTACCTGCGCCGCCGGTTTCCAGGATGGGTAGACTCATGCCCCAGATCTCTCTAAAATCGGCTTGCAGTTCCTTCGCGCCCTGCAGTGCCTGCGGTGATGCGGGCTTCAGGAGCAAAATACGACTGTTCTTGCCGATGCGCTCATGA
>JANYKD010000499.1 GCA_025361735.1 Phycisphaerales bacterium | reverse complement strand
CGATCTGTTGCACACGTCTGGGTGCCCAACCATCACTGCCCACACGAACTGAAGTCGAGAAGATGCTGCGGACGCAGCGGTAGCGTTTTACGTTCGAGGACCGAGGCTGACCGCGGTTCGGAATGCGCGCCGACGTCAATCCGCCCAGGTCAATCCGTTACGCGTCACAAAATAGTCCATTACCAGATTCGACGTCAGGAAAGGAGTCAGCGACAGTAGTACCGACGACGACGCAAGCACGCAGACACTTCTGCGCCGCCGGCCGTACATCAGCGAAATGGAGCCCAGTATCAGCCCGGCGATTGCGGTTCCCAACGCCACAAAGCCGAGGAAGGCAAGCAGCGCCATGGGGCGGATCACACTGCCACGCGGCGCAAATCGCAGATCCGCCGCAAACACCGCGCTCACAACGTGCCCGGTGAGCGACAGGCCAACCGCGGTCAGCGCGAGTATCAGCCCGATGGCGTCGTTGCGGGCGGCCCGATTGCGGTTCGACGGATGCTCATAGTCCAGCACGCTCACAAGGGGATCGTACCGCAGCACAGCGAAATGGGTAATGTCTCGCAACTACGGTGCTTCGGAGACAACGCAGCAGGCAACTCTTGCGCTCGCCGATGCAGTTATCCATTGTCCTGTGAATGCTCCCGTTCCTTGATTAACCTCAGGTCAACCCTAGAATTAACCGATGCGTCAGTCATTTCCGGCCAATCCGGCCGGCTCTGAAGCAGGGATCGCTATGAGAGGGGCCGGCGCGTAAGAACGCCGACCAATACGGAGATGGACATGTTCGAACGTTTCACGGATCGAGCCCGCAAGGTCATGGCGCTTGCCAATCAGGAAGCGCAGCGCTTCAACCACGAATACATCGGCACCGAGCACGTTCTTCTAGGACTGGTCAAAGAGGGGTCGGGAGTCGGGGCGAACGTCCTGAAGAATCTCGACGTCGATCTTCGCAAGGTGCGTCTGGAAGTGGAGAAACTCGTCAAATCCGGCCCGGACATGGTCACCATGGGCAAACTGCCCCAAACTCCGCGCGCCAAGAAAGTCATCGAATACGCCATCGAAGAGGCCCGCAACCTCAACCACAACTACGTGGGCACGGAGCACCTGCTGCTCGGCCTCCTCCGCGAACATGACGGAGTCGCCGCCCAGGTGCTCATGAACCTCGGTCTCAAGCTTGAGGAAGTCCGCGAAGAAGTGCTCAACCTGCTCGGCGCTGGCGTCGAGAGCGAAGAGGGCGCCGCCGGACCGGCACCGTCCGAAAAACAGGGGCAGAAGGCCAAGAGCAAGACGCCGGCCCTGGACAGCTTCGGCCGCGATCTTACGGAGCTGGCCCGCGAGGGACAGCTCGATCCGGTTATCGGCCGTAAGAACGAGATCGAACGCGTCATCCAGATTCTCTGCCGCCGCCAGAAGAACAATCCGGTGCTCCTGGGCGAGGCCGGCGTTGGCAAGACCGCCATCGTCGAAGGCCTGGCGCAGATGATCATCGGCAACAGTGTCCCCGAAATTCTCAGCGACCGGCGCATCGTCGTGCTCGACCTGGCGATGATGGTCGCGGGCACGAAGTACCGCGGGCAGTTCGAGGAACGCATCAAGGCGGTCATGAACGAGGTACGCCGCGCGAAGAACGTGATCCTGTTCATCGACGAGCTGCACACGCTGGTCGGAGCCGGCGGCGCCGAAGGCGCCATCGACGCCAGCAACGTGCTCAAGCCCGCGCTGTCACGCGGCGAGATCCAGTGCGTCGGCGCCACGACGTTCGATGAATACCGCAAATACATCGAGAAGGATGCCGCGCTGGCCCGCCGCTTCCAGCCGATCCATGTCAATCCGCCAAACAAGACGGAGACCATCGAGATCCTCAAGGGCCTCCGCGATCGTTACGAAGCGCACCATCGCGTGCAGATCCTGGACGAGGCGCTGCTGGCGGCGGTCGAGCTCTCCGAGCGCTACATCACCGGCCGCTGCCTGCCCGACAAAGCCATCGACGTGCTTGACGAGGCAGGCGCGCGTATCCGCCTGCGTTCGATGGCCAAGCCGCCATCGCTGGCCGAGATCGAGGGACAGATCGAGCGGCTGTCGATCCAGAAGGACGAGGCCGTTCGCAACGCCGAATACGAGGAGGCCGCCCGCCTCCGCGACCAGGCCGAGTCCCTGCGCAAGAAGAAAGAGGACATGCAGAAGGAATGGAAGGAGAAGGCCAAGGAAGTCGATGGCGTGGTCGACGAGGAAGTGATCGCCGAAGTCGTCAGCAAGATGACCGGCGTGCCCCTTACCCGGCTTGAGAAGGAAGAGGCGCAGCGTCTGCTCGAACTGGAGAAGGAACTGCACAAGCGGGTCATCTCCCAGGACGAGGCCATCGCCACCATCGCCCGCACCATTCGCCGCGCCCGCAGCGGCCTGAAGGACCCGAACCGCCCGATGGGTTCGTTCCTGTTCCTCGGTCCGTCCGGTGTCGGCAAGACATTGCTGTCCAAGGCACTGGCCGAATTCATGTTCGGCGATCAGGATGCACTCATCCAGATCGACATGTCCGAGTACATGGAGAAGCACAATGTCAGCCGTCTGATCGGCGCGCCTCCGGGCTACGTCGGCTATGAAGAAGGCGGCCAGCTCACCGAGCGCATCCGCCGGCGCCCCTACTCCGTCGTCCTCCTGGACGAAGTGGAGAAGGCGCATCCGGATGTGTTCAACATGCTTCTGCAGATCATGGAAGAAGGCCACCTCACCGACTCGTTCGGCCGGCGCGTGGACTTCCGCAACGTCATCCTGGTCATGACGAGCAACATCGGCTCCGAGCTGATCAAGGGCGGCGGCAACTCCTTCGGCCTGCATGCCAAAGGCAAGGGCGTTCAGGAAGAGCGCACCTATCAGGCCATGAAGGACACGGTGATGAAGGAAGTCGAACGCTACTTCCGCCCCGAATTCATCGGCCGACTCGATGACGTCATCGTCTTCCGCTCGCTGTCGCGGGCGAATCTCGAGCACATTGTCGAGCTGGAACTGAACAAGGTCACCAAGCGGCTGTCCGATCATGGGTTGCGGCTGGAACTGACGCCCGAGTCCAAGGAGTTCCTGATCGACAAGGGAACCAACGCCGATTTCGGCGCGCGGCCCCTGCGTCGGGCCATCGAACAGCATGTGGAAGATCCGCTCTCCGAGGACATTCTGCGTGGCGCGTTCAAGGGCAAGGACCTGATCCGCATCACGGTCAAGGCCGAGGACGAGAAGACCAAGCACCTGTTCTTCGAAGCGGTCAACAGCAAGGAACAGCAGCCCGGCGAACCCGCCGCAGCCACGCCCGCCGCGTCGGCCGACGCGGATGCGACCTGATCCGGTCGGCCGAGGCTGGATGGTGGCGAAAGTAAATAGCGGGAGACTCGTTCCGGCATTCCCGGAGCGAGTCCCCGCGAGCCGCCATTAGGGCTTGCGGCGAGTACGAACAACCGAGCCTGATATGTGGTCGCGCATTGCATAGGCGAGCAGACCACGTCTCGGGATTTGCTTCTTGGACCGTAGGCGCTGTTCTACCCAATAGGAAATCCGAGAAGCCGCTTGCCGCCACCGAGGGCACACCAATTCATGCCAACAGCCCATGCTGCTTCAGCAGATCGTGGTACGCGCTCATGGAGATGATCCGGACCCCGCGGCATGGATCCATCGCCAATAATCGGTGTCAAAGAAAACCTTCATCGGCCATACCGGCGGCGCTCAATTGCGTGGTCGATGACAGATTGGTCGATCCCATCCCGTTTTGCTCTTGTGCGGGCCTTCCGGGATTCAGTGCGCCACTCCGTTTCGAGGCGCAAAGTAAGTTCCCGCTCGAGCAGGAGCCGGTCTTTGTCGACCAAATGGTCGATCTCGCGGCGGATTTCTCGAACAGCAATCTTACCCATATGGCCGATCCTTCTGTAGCTCAGGATTCTATGCCATTTCCAGGCCGGTGATGACAGCGACCCGGCTTTACAGCACCTGCGGCTGGGCTTCGGCCAGTTCGATGTTGGCTTCCTGCTGCATGTGCCACAGCACCCAGACTGAGTTCAGGCCGACGTAAAAATAGCCGCTGGCGAAGATCAGCAGGAACGGGGCGGCTGCGATGCCGTAGCCGTAATAGATGCTGATCCACAGGCAACAAACCATGTAGCAGCCGAAAGCCAGTTCAATAATCGGCAACGACAGCCGCTTGAAGGTGAAGACCCGCTGCGCCTGATACTTCTTCGCGCCAGATCCGGTCTGGCCGTACTTGGGGGTGCGGACGAACTCGGTGTGCTTGTCGCGGCGGATAGCGCCCCAGATTGCTTCGAGCACGCCCTTGGCATTGATAAGGCTCAACCCCACACCCAGCGCCATCAGGAACGGCACATAACAAAGCGTCCGCCAGGTAGCCTCGCGTCCAAAGAGCTCGCGCTGGCCGTAGACGAAGAACATGCTGGCCGAGCAGGTGGCCAGGATGAACATGCTGGCGGAGAAAATATGCTGGGCGAACTGGTAGTGCCGGAAGGGGCTGATGGCGTAGAAGAATGTGGGGTACATCATCAGCGTGACGACGACCATCAGCGGATAGACAATCGTATTGGTCAGATGGAAGAACGCCTCGCTCTTGATACGCCGCGAGATGTTCTTGGCCTTGAGAATCTTGGGCAACAGCTTGATCGCCGTCTGGAAACCGCCCTTGGTCCAGCGATGGGCCTGGGCCTTGAAGGCGATGATTTCCGGCGGAAGCTCGGCCGGGGCGCAGAACTGCGGCAGGTAGACGAACTGCCAGCCCTTGAGCTGAGCCCGGTAGGAAAGGTCAAGATCTTCGGTGATGGTGTCGTGCTGCCAGCCACCGGCGTCGTCAATGGTCGTGCGGCGCCACACGCCGGCCGTGCCGTTGAAGTGCATGAATCGGCCGGAACGATTGCGGGCGGTATGTTCGATGACAAAGTGGGCGTCGAGGAAGATGGCCTGAGTCTGGGTCAGCAGCGAGGCATCGCGGTTGAGGTGATCCCAGCGGACCTGGACCATGCCGACCTTGGGGTCGGTGAAGTGGTTGATCGTGTTGTGAAGGATATCTTTGGGTGGGACGAAGTCGGCATCGAAGATGGCGATGAACTCGCCCGTGACGGTCGCGAGCCCGGCCTCGAGTGCCCCGGCCTTATAGCCCACGCGATCGGTGCGGTGGACATATTGGATGGGCACGCCCTTGGCCGCCCACTCCTCGCAGGCGCGACGGGCGATGTCGGCCGAGTGGTCGGTCGAATCGTCGAGCACCTGAATCTGGAGCTTCTCTCTCGGGTAGTCGATCTGGCAGGTGGCGCGGATGATGCGCTCGGCCACCAGATCCTCATTGTACATGGGGAGCTGAACCGTGACCCGGGGCAGATCGGCTTCCGCCCAGATGTGATTGGGCTTGTGAACGTTGTGGCGGTGCTTGATGTACAGAAAGACCAGTATGTACCGGTGCAAACCGTAAAACGCGACCGCCAGGAGAACGGTCAAATAGGCGCCCACCAGGATATATCCTGCCAAATGGTTAATCATAGAGAAGCGACCATTGTACGAACGACCCATCTTGTCTGTCAATAACGAGTTAGGAACAGCTCAGGCATCGGCACGGCAATTTCTCCGGGAGAACGCCAAGGCCGATCAAAGTAGCACAGCCGTCTCGGCTGTGTCCGAACACTTTGACACAGGCGAGACGCTACTCCGTGTGCTCCCGAAAAACTGCCGCGCCGTCAGGCGTGTTCCAGCGTGCCGCGTGTCACGCCCAACTGGTTCAGCACCATCAGCTTGCGCCACGTCGCGCGCGGATCGTCCTGGCCCGCGTGGACTCTGGAATACCGGTCGAGCAGAGCCTTTGCCTCTTCCGGCGTCTCACGCAGCAGCTCCACCCGGAAGTGGGCGAGCCCCAGTTCCTTCATCCGTGGCAGAAACTCGGCAGCGGATTGGGCGGCCGCGTTGAAAACCGTGTTGCGACAGCCGACATCCGGCACGAGCGGGTGCGGCTGGCCGTCATCGCCGCGCAGATCCACGGTGTGCCGCTCGCACGGCCGGCCACAATCGCGGGCGTCTTTGCCGTTGGACAACGTATGGGCGAACACGCAATGCTCCATGTGAAACATGGGCATGTGCTGGTGGATAACGACCTCGAAGAACGCCGGCCGGTGGTTGCGCACCATCGCCTCAAGCTGCCGCCAGTTCAGATCGTAGGATGCGGTCACCCGCTCCAGGCCGGCCTGTGCAAAGACCTCCGCGGTCAGTTCATTGGCAACATTCAGTGAGTAATCGCCGAACATGCGAATGCCGGCCTCGCGGAAGAAGGAGACCGCCGCGAGATTCCGGACCAGCACCGCATCGGGGCCGAGATCGGCGATCTGCTTGAGCAGCCCCTGTTCCTGCGGCTTGACGATCCGCAGCGTCGCCAGCGCCAGTTTCAGCCCGGCCGATCGGGCCAGTTTCACCGCGCCCGCATACCGCCGGACGTCCTCGAAATCGGCATAGACCATCTCGGGGCGAGGCTCAAAGGCGCAGAGCATTTCGAGTTGTGCCATCGTGCGGACGAGAACCGAAAGTGCGGGCGTGACCGGTACACCATCGGCCGCGGCGACGCTCGCCGGAGCCGCATGAATCTCCTGCCGCAGCTTCTCGAGCGCATCGGGCTCGGCAATCTCAATCGAACTCGCGCGCTGCCCGACGAGCTTCTCGACCGCCCGCCGGCGAACTTCGTTCAGCACCGACTTGGGCACCATCACCGGCTCAGCGCCACCGACGATCTTCACGTCGCGCAATTCACAAGGCGTATCACCCAACCGCGACAGTTGCTCGCGGGCTGACTCGGCCGTCAACGGGTGCCGCTGGGCCAGCGACATCGGACCATCGGAAACCGCTTCCGCCTGCCGGCCCTGGGCGTCCACCAGCGTCAGCCGCAACGGCTGGCCGACTGCTGCAAAGAGTGTGGCGTCCACGGGCGTGCGATGCACAACTTCGGTACGCGAGTAGGACTGCTCCAGTCGTTTGCGAATGGCCGGGTCGTCCGTCTTCCAGACGATCGCCCCTTCAGGGACGGCCACAAGTTGCACGGCGCCCACGGCGAAACGCAGTTCGATCTGCCCCTTGCCACACGGCCGCACTTCATAGACGCGCCCCCCCTGCTCATCCTGCTCGGGATGTCCTTCGTCGAAGACCAGGCCATCGCCAGGCTTGACGGGAGGTTGCCAGTTGCCGTTCGCCGTTTGCCAATTGCCCTTAACCACGAGCCCCTGAGGAGTGCGGCCAGAGACCGTGCCGATGCGGACACCGCGCGACTTGGGGAACCGGGCGTGAACCAGTTTCTGGTGGTTGGCGCCGTCGAGGAACCCATGCGTAAAGCCACGGGAAAACGACTGCGTCAGAATCTGCTTCTGCTGCTCGCTGACCTGGATCGGCTTGTGAGCAATCGCCGCATCAAGCGCAGCCCGGTAGGTCTGTGTCGTGGCGGCCACATACTGGGCGCTCTTCAGTCGGCCTTCGATCTTGAATGACGTCACACCCGCGTCGATGAGTTTGTCGAGCAGGTCATACGCGGCCAGATCCTGCGGCGACAGCAGGTACGCGCGATCACCCAGATCGCGCGGCAAGCCGTCGACAATCAACTGATAAGGCAACCGGCACGCCTGGGCACACTGCCCGCGATTGGCGGATCGGCCGCCGAGCGCCTCGGACGTCAGACACTGGCCCGAGTAGGCGACGCACAGGGCGCCGTGAACGAACACTTCGACCGGCATGTCCGTCGCGGCCGTGATCCGGGAAATCTCCGCGATCGACATTTCGCGAGCGAGAATCACCCGGCGCACGCCCAGCCGCCGCACGAATTCGATTCCGCGCGGCTCGGTCAGGGTCATCTGGGTCGAGCCATGAATGCTCATGCCCGGTGCCATACGATGAATGAGACCGGCCAGACCCAGATCCTGAACGAGCAGGGCATCGACCCCCGCCGCCGCGGCCGCCTTAATAAACTCGACGGCTTCGGGAAGTTCATCGGAGAATATCAGCGTGTTAAACGCGAGGAATCCACGGACATTGTGGGCATGGAGGAACTGCATGACCTCGGGCAGTTGTTCCGTCGTGAAGTTGTTGGCCCGATGCCGGGCGTTAAAGTTGCTCAGGCCGAAATAGACGGCGTCCGCACCATTGGCTACGGCCGCGCGCAGGGCATCGAAATCCCCGGCTGGGGCAAGAAGTTCCGCAGAATTAGAGCGATCGAGAGACATCGGGGAGATTGTAGGGGTGCGGGCGGAAGGTGGGAAGATAATCACAGAGCCATTCCGGGCTCCGTGCCGGCACCGAAGTTGTTTTCAACGATCGCCGCATCTGTCGGAGTGACGGTACCGTCATAGTCAACGTCGCCCTGGAACCAGCCAGCGGCGGCCGACATGTTGCCGAAGACGCTGTAATAGTCGGACGCATCCACCCGGCCATCGAGATTGACATCGCCGAGGTACGTGAACTTGATGATGACTTGACTGAAGATACTTCCCGTAGACAGCGCCTCGCCGTTCCACGCGAGTTGTTGAATCTGCTGGTTGTCGACCGGCCCAAGTGCGGCCGGATGGCCGTCGGGTGTGACGGCCGTGGTGATAATCGACGCCCCGGATCCGGCGATACCGTTGGAGAGATACTGGCGAAGGCGGTCAATGGGCGACGGGCCGGCGTAGTCGAGGATCAGATCGTGATTGCCCATGTCGAGCAGGCCGTTGCCCGAGATGTAGAGCGATCCGGTGCGCAGCACGGCCGGTGCTCCGGCAGTCATCCGCAGAGTGCCTGCGTCGCCGATGGTGACAAAACGCAGGCGCTGGGATGCCGGAGAATCGCACGTCGCCCCGAAGACGGACAAACCAATGTCCCGGCCGCCCACACCCAGATCCTGCGACAGGACGTAGGAGCCGGCGAGAAACGCCATCGTGTCGGCGCCGGAGCCGAGAAGCCTGGGGACAAACGCCAGCGGAGTTTCAATGCTCAGCGTGTCGTTCCCGGCCGGGTCGTTGATCGTCAGGCCCGTGAACATCGCCGCCGGAGCCGACCAGGTCACCACGCCATTGGTAAGGATATTCAGCGTGACGCCATCGCCCGCGAGCTGCACCTTGTAGACATCATTGCCAAAGGCGCCCGGCAATCCGGCATTGAAGTCGGCGACCGCGAGCTGGTACTCGCCGGCGCCCGCCTGTGGGATCAAGCGCACACGGTAAGTGCCATTCGCGCCCGCGGTGAAATTCAGCAGGGCGTTGCGACCGTCGCCGGCACCAGAGCTATCCGAGCCAATCAAGGCGCCGGTGGGGTCGTATAGTTCGATGGCCGGATCGAGCAGGTTCACGTATGCGCCGGTAGTCCCGCCGGGCGTGGCGGTCTGCACCTGCACGAGGTCGCCCGCAAATGCGGTGAAACTGTACCAGTCTTCATCGCCCGCGATCAAATACGCCGATGTGGCGCCCGTCGCGCCCAGGGGCATCGCCTGAGCCGGCGTGTTGTTTGGCTTGACCCCAAAACCGCTGCCGCGACCCATCCACAGCACATAGTCGAGATTCCGGTCGCCCTGCACGCGGAGGTAATACGTCCCCGTTGCAGGCACGACGAAATCGCTGACCAGGCAAGAGGCGTTGGCCGTCGTCACGCCGTCCGCCATCGCCACGCCCATCGCATCCTGCAATTCCAGCGTGATCGCCCCCGGGTCCAGCACTGAAAGGGCGACGGACACGTGCTCGCCGGCATGCAGCGACGCCGAGTAGAAATCAGGGACGGGGCTCGGCTGCGGCGGAAGCGTCGCGGAGGAGAGCGCCACGCCGAGCGTGTACGAACCCGTGCCGGTTGGAGCGTGGACGTCCACGTAGTAAACGCCGTCGGCCGGCACAATATAGGACCAGATGCCGCTGTCGGCGTTGAGGTAGTTCGTGAAGCCGTCATCCAGGGCAACAACCGTGCCCGACGCGTCCATGATACTGATGGCGCTGTTGACCAGGCTTCCGCTGGTCGCACGGACGTAGACCGACAGCAGTTCGCCGGCGTGCAGCGTGTACGAGTAAACGTCATGATCCGACGTCGCTGAGATCTCGCCGCTGGTCGACGATGCGTAATCCAGGGCCCGCCATGCCTGCGAGACATCCGTGGCCGTGTCAAATGAGTCGTTGGGCTCGACCTCCGCCGTCGTGGGGTTGGACATGCCGGGAGGCGTGGCGACATTCTCCAGGTACGCCGCGAGGTCATATGTACCCGTCCCGCCCGGCGGGTAGAAACACTTCGCCAGAACGTAGTACACATCGGACGTGGTGATGGGGCGGTGATATATGAACGAATCACGGCCGGTCTTGCTCCCAGCCGCCGGACCGTCGTCGTCCGAGGCGGCAACCAGCAACGGCGACCCGCCGTTCCACCGGTAGAGCTCAATATAAGGATCGCCCAGCGTTCCGCGGGCTGAGGAGTGACCGCTCATCGCCAGCGTAAGCAATTCGCCCGCCGACAGGGGACCGAGGTTGTAATAATCGCTGTCGGTCGTATTGTCGCTGCTGGCCTTGATACCGATCTGATAAACCCCGGCCGTCGCGGACACGAAGTTATAACGGGCCTCATTCGCCTGCCCGATCGAATCATTCGGTTCGATTTCTCCCGGGAGAATCCCGCTCGGAAGATCCGTGCGCCCCGACACGGCCGCCGCCTGCCCGCCCAATGAAAGCGATTGAAAGACATTGTCCAGTGACTGGGCACTGGCAGGCGTATCGTTCGTGCTGCCGCCGGCGAGTTCCGCCTCGATATCAGAGTTGACGGTGACCGCAAGCGCGTACGAACCCCAGGGCGACGATGCGCCCGAGACCGTAATCGAGTATGTGCCGCCGACGGCGCCCACGGGGATCAGTGAACCCAGTGCGATGCCGTTGGCCCCGGCGCTCGCTGACACGACCAGCGTCCCCGACGCATCGCGCACCTCAAGGACCGGCATCAGACCGCCCGAAGCGGTCACCTTCACCGATGCATTCTGCCCCGGCGCCAAGTCGATCGTGAAGACATCCACATCGCCGGGCGCGTTCACCATACCCGCCCAGGTACCCGCATGAACCCGCGACCCCAGTGGCGGCAACGCCGGCAGCGGCACGGGAAACCCTGCAGTCCCCACATCCAAGACGATACTCCCCGTCCACGAGCCGCTGGGGTTGCCGTAGATATCCGTCAGCGCGCCGGCGGCCATGGACAGCGTCAGATTCGCCTCCGTCAACCCGGAAACGAGAAACCGGACGGTCTGTGGATCGAGCAGGGATGCCCCAACCACTGTTCCCCGGCTGAGCCGCAAATCCGACACCTGCAACGAAGCGACCGCCACGGCCTCGTTCATATTGAGGTCGATCTCCGTCAGCGGTGGCGCAACCGTGGCTCCGTCGGCCGGAGTCGAAGTGGCCACCCGCAGCACCAACGCGTCGTAGCGGAACGTCATGGAGGCAGCCTCGACGCCCCGGGCATCACCCTGGCGTTGCACCGCGCCGGAAGCCATGGTGATTGTCTGCACACCCTGATCCACGACCGGGCTCGTGCCAAAGTGAAACACGACGGTATGCGGATCGGTCGTGGTTGAGACCGAGTCCGCGGGCGTGCCGTTGACCGTGAGGTCGGCCGGATCGAGGGATGCGCTATCCACGGGATGCGAGAAGGTGAGCGTGAATTTGGTCGGCAGACTGGTGACGATCTGCCCGCTACCGGGCGTCGCTGACAACACCAGCATCGGAAGCTGCATGAGCGTCCCGTAGGCATTAAGCCGCTTGCCGGTGACGGTGACGCCCGCCAGAGCCGGGATCGAATCGCCCCCATCGAGCACCGCATCGCGAATGGTCTGGTAGCTGACGTTGCGCGGGCTGATCGCGTATGCTAGTGCCACCACGCCGCTGACAAACGGAGCCGCAAATGAAGTGCCGCTTCCGGCCCCGTATGCCGAGAACCGGTTGGTCGAATAGATGTTGTCACCCGGCGCCCCCAGATCGACCGAGGTCGCGCCCCGGTTGGAAAATCCCGCCAACGCGTCCGTGCTGGTCGTGGCCGCCACGGAAATGATGTTGGGCGAGTTGTAAGCGGCTGGGTAGGATGGCGAAGTGTCCGTATTCGCCCCATCATTGCCCGCCGCGGCCACGAAGATCATTCCCGCGTTGCCGAAGTCGTTGATCGCACGCAGCAGCGGCGTCGAGTTCTCATCGCCGCCCCAACTGTTGTTGCTCGCAACAATATTGATGCCGCGCCGCTTCAAATCGATGCAGTAGTTGAGCGCCGCGATGGCCTCGGCCGCATCCCCATGACCGGTGGAATCAAGGAACTTCAGCGGAAGTATCTTCGTGTGCCAGGACACGCCCGCCACGCCCACCCCGTTGTTCCCCACCGCGCTAATGATGCCCGCCACCGCCGTCCCGTGGCCAAAATCATCCGATGGATTGTTGGTGTTGCCAGCAAAATTCCACCCGTTGACATCATCAACGTAGCCGTTTCCGTCGTTATCGATGCCGTCGCCGGGAATCTCGCCCGGATTCGTCCAGATGTTCGCCGCCAGATCCGGGTGATCGAGTTGCACACCCGTGTCGATTACCGCAATGATGACATCCGACGACCCCTGGCTGATGTCCCACGCATCCGAGGCGTGGATGTCCGCCCCGACCTGTTCCGCGTTGTTCAGGCCGTACTGGTACTGATAACCCGGATCGTTCGGCGTGGTCGCCGAGACATTCAACAGCAGGTCCGGCTCGACCGAGCTGAACCCCGCGATTCGCCGACAGGCGGAGAAGATCGCCTTGTACGCCATCGGCTTGCGCGTCTTGACGAGAAACGAACCGGTGGTGCCAAGACACTGGGTCACGGAGACCGCCGTGGTCACCCGCCGCAGCATCTTCGCCATCGACGCCGCCCGTTGTGCGGTGCTGCCATTGAGCTTGTTGACCGTCAATATCCACTGGTTGGTACGCGTATAGGCGGCCTTATTGTGCCAGACAATCTTGCTGTACCCGCGCGGCGCGACCGAATGCACCGCCTTGATACTGGAAAGCAGCGTCCGATCCTCCAACGGCTCCATAGCCTGCGCGAACCATAAGCTATGTGATAGCCTATGGTTATGCAAAATCGAAGACCGCACGGGCAAGACCATCAGACCCTCAACAAGAACGCTGCTCGCAACGCCACTCAGACTATCCGCCAAAGATCGCGATTGTCAAACCGTTTTCGCAGAACACCCGCACTGTAGCGCAGCGGTCTTGACGCAGTCGTGCTTTTCTGTCCGATTCGTCATTCGAGTTTCGAAATCCGTCACTAACCCTCAGTCCAGCCCCGCTCGCAAATAACCCCTTTCGTTAACCGTCTTTGGTCTGACCTGCCGATAAATACCACAATTCTAGTGGTACTCTCATGGATCGCGAAAATCTGAAGCGCCGTCTCGGTTTGTTCATCGCCATCTTCGCATGGGTGTTCTTGTTTCTGGCATTCGCCAGTTTCAACCCCGAAGATTGGCCGAGCCATGAGGTCTTCCCGCACCCGGCCACACACAACCTCTGCGGCAAAGTCGGCGCACTCATCGCCTATTACCTGTTCTACGCCATCGGCCAGGGTGTCTTCCCTATTATCTTCTTCAGCGGCATCTGCCTGTCACTGGTCGCCTTCAGAAACCGCATTTCCGATCTCTGGCTCCGCGCTATCGGACTCATCCTTCTGTCCGTCGCGTTTTCCGGCGGCATCCATCTCATCCACCCTGGCTCCCGCGCCAGCCTGCCTGAAGGATATGGCGGCATTCTGGGCATAGGCACGGTCGCTTTCCTGAAATCCCACTTCAGCACGGCCGGCTCGGCCCTGTTCATCGTTGCCGGCCTCACGGTCGGACTTCTTCTGGCGGCCGACGATCTGGTCATGCGTGCCCCGGCGGTCATCGTCAACGCCATCGTCGCCTTCCGCGGGAAAACCCGCTGGATGCCCGATGCCTCCGGGCTTGTCGCTAAACTAAGTGGTGCAAAGGACTTACTCGCGAGGATGAAGCCCGCTGGCAAACTCGGCGGGCTCGTGACACCCGCCGCAGGCAAGAAGCGAGACGAGATCGAGCTGCCGCCCAAAGAGCAGCCGGCCGTCCTGCGGGCCAATCGCCTCAATTCCGGCGAGACCATGCCCACCGACCTGACAGTCAACGGCCAGACCATCGAGTTCACCTACGAACACGATCAACTGGCACCGCCCGCAGTCGAGACCACTTACACCGGCGATTCCGATGCACCCCCTTCCGAGCTGGCCATCATTCCGCCGCCGGAACAGCAGGTTGTCGTTCCGCCGCCGCCTCTGATGAACAACAGCAGCGCGGCACCCATCAATCTGCCGCCGACCGGTTTTGCGACTCCGGCCGCCCCGGGCAACCAGCCGGTCGCGGCAGTCGTGCCCCCTGCTCCTGTTCCTGCACCTGCGGACGCGGCGCATGAGAATGAGCCGGATGCACCAGCCGTGATCCTCCGGTCGGCGCTGACCATCAAACCCAAAACCCTCGAACAGCCGCCTCCGCCCAAGGAACTCGGCGACTACAAGCTTCCGCCCTGGACGCTGCTCTTTGACGCCGAACATGGCTTTGCCGACGAGGCTCAGAAATTCGCGCTCATCAAGGCCGAGGAGCTCAAGAAGGCGCTCAAGGAGTTCAACCTCGACGCCCAGCTCGTCGCCATCGACACCGGCCCGGTCATCACCATGTACGAAATCCGCCCGGCGCCGGGGCTCAAGGTGGCCGCGTTCACGCAGCTTGCCAATGACATTGCCCGTGCCCTTTCCGCGACCAGTGTGCGCATCGTCGCGCCGGTTCCCGGCAAGGACACTGTCGGCATCGAAGTACCCAACGCCAAGAAGGAACTTGTCCGCATCAAGGAACTGATGCAGCTTGCCCCTGAAGCCCAGCAGAAGATGCAGATTCCGCTCTACCTGGGCAAGGACGCCAGCGGCGTGCCGCTGGTGGCCGATCTGGCCGTCATGCCGCACGCCCTCATCGCGGGCACCACCGGCTCGGGCAAATCGTTCTGCATCAACACGATCATCATGTCCATCCTCTTCACGCAGCGGCCGGACATGGTCAAGCTCATCCTTTTCGATCCCAAGGTTGTCGAACTGGCCGCGTTCAAGGACATCCCGCACCTGATGTGCCCGGTCATCAACGACGCCGCCCGCGCCACCAGTGTGCTGGAATGGGCCTGCACCAAGATGGACGAGCGCTACGAGATCCTCGCCGAGGCCGGCGTGCGCAACATCGCCGGCTACAACAAGCTGACCAAAGAGCAGCTCTGCGAGCGCTTCCAGCCCGGCTCGCCCGAAGAAGAAGCGAAGATCCCCAAGTTCCTGCCTTACGTCGTGATCGTCATCGACGAACTGGCCGACCTGATGATGACCAGCGGCAAGGAAGTCGAACAGTTCATCGTGCGTATCGCCCAGAAAGCCCGCGCCGTGGGCATCCACATGGTGCTGGCCACCCAGCGCCCGCAGGCCAACGTCGTGACCGGCCTGATCAAGGCCAACATGCCGGCCAAGATCGCCTTCCGCGTCAACAGCCGCATGGACTCGCGCATCGTGCTTGACCAGAACGGCGCCGACCTTCTTCTTGGCAAGGGCGACATGCTTTTCCTGCCCCCCGGCCAGGGCAAGCCGATCCGCGCCCAGGGCACGTACAGCGACGACATCGAGATGCGCGAAACGGTCAAATATGTCCGCGAACAGGCCGAGGCGCAATACGAAGGAGAACTGGTGCAGATCCGCCCCAGCTTCAACGCCTCCGAGATCGCTCAGGACGAGCTCTTCGACGATGCGGTGCGCGTGGTCATCGAGACCAAGCGAGGTTCCGTGTCGCTCTTGCAGCGTCGCATGGGCATCGGATATGGCCGCGCCAGCCGCCTGATCGACATGATGGCATCGTCCGGCATTCTCGGCGACTACAAAGGCACCCAGGCCCGCGAAGTGGTCATGAGCCTCGAAGAATGGGAATCCGCCCGCGCCCAGATGAACAAGGATCACGACGATGGGATGACGGTGTAGCCCTTTGGGAGTGCGGCGGCTCGACGCCGCTTTTCCCTATGCGGCACGATCGCTGTCCCTCGCCGAACCCTGGCACCGCATCAGGACCTGAAAGGTCGTCGCTCCCTGCCAGCCGTGGTCGGAAGGCCACGGACAAGCTCAACCCCCAATCAGCCAAGGCCCAACGGGCCGACACGGTGATTTCCCCGTCGCGGCAGGCCCCACCCCGGCCGGGAAGGCAACAAACCCACTTTGTGCCAATCCCTCCCCGCTCCATAGCGATCCGCTCACAACATCTGTACGCTACACACCATCTGATCTGGGTCGCGAGTATCAGTCACCGAGCACCTATGCCTCATGGCCAAGCAAATAGCGAATAGCTCACGCACAAGCAGCGAATCGACTCGCTGCCAAAGGATTCCGTATGGCATTCAAGAACCGGAAAGTGGCCAAGAAGGTGACATCGAAGCCGTGCGAATGGTGTGGATGGCAAGCCGGCCGCCGGCATGCTGCCCACATCATCGACGAGGTCAAGAACGCCGGCGTAGGGCAGTGGAATGCACTGTCGCTATGCCCAAATTGCGCAACAATCTTTGATGAAATCATCCGCCCGAAGCTGTACCAAGCACTTGTGAAATATGGTGCCACCGGCCTGCCGCCATCGTGGAGCACGGACAATAAGATGAGCAATGCAATCGAGGGAGTGGCTTGATGACCGATGTCGTCCAAGAACTCTGGGGCTTCTGCCACACGCTTCGCCCAGATAGATGGACTGCGGCAGATCGGGTATTCAAAGGCAAGCTCGCACATTGGTTGCGCGAGGCGAATGTAGCAATAGCGGCGTGATCCGCCAAAGGAGGGTTACCTTGAATCTCAAACACATAGGTGCTGAAGCCTTCTACGCGGAACGCAATTCCTTGCTTGCTGAGTACGACAAGGCGAAGGCTCAGACCGCGGACGATGCAGTTCAAGTCGATCACGGTATCGTGGCAGAGGCTCTCTGGCGACGATGGCTGACGCAATTCTTGCCAAAACGCTTCGGTGTGACAAAAGGGTACATCATCACACACAACCTCGACTATGAAGGACCATTGGAGGAATGGGATGTCATCGTCTACGACAGACTGGAATCTCCAGTTCTGTTTGTCCGTGGCACGGAAGCGACTACCGGGAAGGACGCGAAGCAGGCCATTCCGGTCGAGCACGTAAGGGGAGTGATCGAGGTCAAGGCCACTTTCAACAAGCCCATGGTCGAAAAGGCGGCTAATAAGCTCTCGAAACTTCGAGTTTTCGCCAGTCAGAATGAGTCGCCCAGATACCCCAAGTACCTCGTTCCGCCGTTTCTCAGTGGCGCGGTGTTCTTCGAAACCGCCGTCAAGGACCAGCGTGACTATTGCAATGCGCTTGACGCACTCCTGCCATTATGCGATGAGCCCATTTCGATCGGTTCGTGCTTTGTGCTGCGAAGCCAAACAAATTCCGATCATTGTGCCGAGTTGCGCTTCATTCAGGCAGAGCAGCCGGTGAACCTCGGGGCTCATATGGAGATGTCTAGTTGGAAACGTGTCGGCACAACAGGCAACCATATATCAGTCGGGTGCTTGATGGGATGGGGCGTGAATCCCTTTGCCAGTTACATGTTCGATTTCGCCGCGGTGCTCGCTGGCACATATAGACCCGGGTTCGCATCCAGTTTCTACGGCTTGAATTTCGAGCAAAAGCAGCATTCGAGCCTATTCTCTTGGCCGACCGAGACGCCAGTTGTCAGCAAGGACAAATAGATGAGCGACATCGTCCAAAAACTCTGGGGCTTCTGCCACACGCTCCGCCACGACGGCGTGGACTACGGCGACTACATCGAGCAGATCACCTACCTGCTCTTCATCGAGATGGCGGACGAGCACGCCATCGTCCTGCCCAATGCCTGCGACTGGCCGGCCCTGCCCGAGAAATCCGGCACCGCCCTCGTCGAGTTCTACACCGACCTCCTCCGCAAACTCGGCCGGCAGCCCGGCATCCTCGGCGACATCTACGCCATCGGTGAACTCGAAGGCGCGGTCGATGAACTCAATTTGGTGTTGGCACTTCTGGAAAATGGAAACGGAGCCAAGGCATGAGCAAATCGCCCAAAGCCATCGTCAAACCATCCACCCTCGCCGCCATTCCTCCCGGCTATCCCGCACTACTCCAAGGCATCAAGCAGCGCATCCGCGTTGCCCAACTCCGCGCCACACATTCCGTTAATGCCGAGCTGGTGCATTTGTACTGGGATATCGGCCAGGTCATCGCCGAACGCCAGGCGCGCGACGGCTGGGGTGCTGCGGTCATTCCGCATCTCTCCCGCGACCTCCGCAATGAACTACCTGAGATCAAGGGCTTCTCCGAACGGAATCTCAAACGGATGATCGCCTTTTACCGAGCCTATCCCACCCTCGGTGTAATTGTGCCACAACCTGTGGCACTATTGGCGGTGCCGAATGCCCCCGCTGTGACAACGTCAATTGTGCCACAACCTGTGGCACAATTGCCAAATGCCGATCCGTTGCCATTAATGCAGCAGCTTGCTGCACAATTACCTTGGGGCCACCACCTCCTCCTCATGGAGAAGATTAAACACCTCCCCACGCGCCTCTGGTACATGCGGCAGACCATCACCAATGGCTGGAGTCGAAACATGCTCGCCCTCCAGATCGATGCCCGAGCCCACCAGCGTCACGGCAAGGCCATCACCAACTTTGCCGATCGCCTCCCACCGCTCCAGTCCGATCTCGCCACCCAGGTGCTCAAAGACCCCTACATCTTCGACTTCCTCACTCTCGAAGAACCCTTCCACGAACGCGAACTGGAAGCCAACCTGCTCGCCCACGTCCAGAAATTCCTGCTCGAACTCGGCCAGGGCTTCGCCTTTGTCGGCCGGCAATACCGCGTCGAAGTGGGCGAGCAGGTTGGCTTCCAGTTCGCGTTCGTGGAAGGGTTCTTCGAGAGTGAGGAAGTCGAAGATGTAGGGG
>JANYKD010000476.1 GCA_025361735.1 Phycisphaerales bacterium | reverse complement strand
GCCTGGGCCGTGCCCGGCCGCGTGGTCGTGGCACTCGAGCAGAAGAGCATGCTGAAGTACCAGGCGTTGCCGGCCGAGATCGAGCCTGCGACCAACGAGGGACGCGTGGCCTTCGGTGAAGATATGACTCACCCCGCCGTGCGCGGGCTCAAGCAGAAGGACTTCTTCACCTGGGGCGATGACCAGATCATTTTCCGCAACGCCTACGCCAAGCCCACGCGCGGTGCCAAGAGTCTCATTCAGTGCGGCGATTCCCTGGCCAACTCAGCCCTCGTGGAAGTGCCGGCCGGCAAGGGATTGATGCTGCTTTGTCAGTTGACGGCCGGCGAGAAGTTGGCGACGAACGCGGTCGCCCAGCGACTGCTGCTCAACCTGCTGGACTATGGCGCGGGATTCAAGCAGACATTCCGCCCGGTGACGGCCGTCGCCGAGGGCGCGCCCGATCTGGCACGCACGCTCGACGCCATCGGGCTGCAAAGCGCCAAGTCGACCGACCCGCTGGCCGCCATCGCCCAGAGCGGCGGCATCGCTGTGATCGCGGCCACGCCGGCGAATCTCAAGACACTGGCCGACAACCAGGCCAACGTTGACGCGTTCACGGCCGGCGGCGGCTGGATCATCTTCAATGGTCTGACGCCCGAGGGCATCGCCAGCTACAACAAGCTCGTCGGCTGGGAGCACATGATCCGTCCCTACGGCGGCACCCCGAGCAACACCAACCATGGCGCCCGCACCATCGAGCGCGTGATGTTCCCGCCCGTGCGCGATCCGCTCATGGCCGGCGTGGGCACGACCGACATCGTCATGTACTCGTCCACGTCCGTCTTCGGATGGCAGTCCGGCAAGTTCGTGTCATCGGATGTGTTTAGCTACATCATCGACTTCGACGAGGTGGCGACATTCGGCAAGTCATCGTTTGGTAACTACGGCAACATCACCAACGGTTTCGTGGGCGCCGACGGCTGGCCGCTGATCATCAACTTCGCGATCAACAAGGACGGCACGCCGTCGGAGGTGCCGATCGAGCTGCCCAAACCACAGACGATCACCGAGTTCACCTGGATCGGCAACACCAACTATTGGCCGCAGACGAAGGTGAATCTCGTGTTCGAGGGCGACAAGGCGAACATCGCGTCGTATGAAGTGAAACCGACCGGCGATGTCCAGGTGTTGCCGGTAAACCCGCCGCGGACGGCGAAGAACATCACGCTGCAAATCGCCGGCTGGCAGGAAACCGCGGGCAAGGGCGCGCTGGTCGGGATCGACAACATCTACCTCAAGGCCCAGCGGCCGGCGGAATTCTACGAGAAGGTCAAACCGATGCTGAACATCGGCGGCATGATGCGCTACCCGCGCGGCAACGGCGGGATGGTGCTCTGCAACCTGCTGTTCAAGCCGAGCGAGGAAGTCCCCGAAAACACCGTCAAGAAGCAGAAGATCCTGGCGACGATCCTGCGAAATCTCAACGCCCCGTTCTCGGGCGGCAAGGCCGTCATCGTCGGCACCAACCTGGCCTACGCGCCCGTCGACATCTCCAAACAGGCGACGGCCTATCGCGATGAGAAGGGCTGGTTCGGCGACAAGAACGCGACCTTCCGCGACCTGCCCACCGGCAAGCAGAAATTCGCCGGCGTAACCTACGACGTGTACGAGTTTGCGACCTCGCCCGTGCCCACGGTGGTCATGCTGGCCGGCAACGGCGCGCTGGCCAAGCTGCCCAAAGAGGTGACGGGAATCCCCGTGAATCGCAAGGCGGATGCGCTCTTCTTCCTGCACGCCGCCCGGATCGACAAGCGTATGAACGACCGGGAAATCAAGGAGAAGAAGCGGTTCGAACTCTTCCACTACGTCGTGAACTACGCCGACGGCACGAAGGCTGTCGTGCCGGTGTTGAGCGAGATCGACATCGATAACTACCGGCAGGACATCCCCAAGGCACTGCCCGACGGCCAGATTGCGTGGACGAAGGTCTACGATGGCGCCAAGGGTTCGGCCGTCGCGTACTCGATGCAGTGGAACAACCCGTTCCCCGACAAGCAGATCACGACGATCGACATGACGTACGGTGAGGCCCCGCGCGGCGTTCCCGCGCTCCTTGCGATCACCGCGGCGACAGCCCAGTAGGGCCGGCGTGTCGCCGGCCATCACTGCGCATGCGGCGTTCCCGCGAAAAGGCCGGCAGAATGCAGGCCCCACAGTGGGGCCAGCGTGTCGCTGGCCTTCTTCGGCGCACTGGCCGAAATCAGTCCGTCGACGTTACACCGCGTTGGGTGTTGCGCGTTCGTCCGGAGAGGCCGGCAGCATGCCGGCCCCACTATTGGCGCGCCCTTGGGACGTACCGCAATAGACAAACTTGCATCAATGGTTACCATCTGCTGCCAATGGATGATCCATCAGGCCCTGTACCGATTTCGGCGTTTGATTGGAAACAAGCGGCGCTGACGCATCGCGGACACCTTCCCCACGTCAGGCAGGAAGGCGTTGCGTATTTTGTCACGTTCCGCCTGGCCGATTCCATGCCGGCCGGACGGCTGCAAACGTGGCGATTGGAGCGGGACCGCTGGCTGACGTGCAATCCGCCACCCCACACGCCCGAGCAGGAACGGGAATTTCGCTCGCTCTGGACGGTGCGGATCGAGAATTGGCTGGACGCCGGCCACGGCTCCTGCCTCCTTCGGTGTCCGGAGACCCAGGCTATCGTCGAGGGCGTCATGCGATACGGCGATGGATCGATGTACGGGCTGGGTGACTACGTCATCATGCCAAACCACGTTCATGTCCTGGTGCGGCTGTCCGATGGCATTGAACTGTCGGATGTGACGGGCATCTGGAAGGCGACCAGCGCCCGCCGGATCAACCGTTTGCTGTCGCGCACCGGCCGGCTGTGGCAGGATGAGTCATTCGATCATGTCGTCCGCGATGAAGCTGCTCTGTGGCGCTTCGTGAAGTACATACGTGACAATCCGCGCAAATTGCCCCCTGGATCAACGCGTCTGGGCCGGGGCAGCCTGGCAATCGCTGAGTAGGGCCGGCGTGTCGCCGGCCATCACGGCGCATGCGGCTTACCCGCGGAGAGGCCGGCAGCATGCCGGCTCCACAGTAGGGCCGGCGTGTCGCCGGCCTTCTCCGACATGGCGAGACTGAACTGTCCGTCAACATCACGCCATGCTGTTCTGGGTGCGATGTAGCGCATTCTCCCAAGAAGGCCGGCAGCATGCCGGCCCCACAGTAGGGCCGGCGTGTCGCCGGCCTTCTTCGACATGGCACGACTGAACTGTCCGTCAACATCACGCCATGCTGCGTTCCGGGTGCGACGTTGCGCATTCTCTCAAGAAGGCCGGCAGCATGCCGGCCCCACTGTCGCCGGCCCTACGCTGTATACGGATGCTTCCACGGCGCCCGATACTCGCGCTTAAGCAGCTTCGCCGCCTCCGCATTCCCGACAATCTGTTCCTTCTCGCCGTCCCAGGTAATCTTCGCTCCGACGTCGTAAGAGATCATCGCCAGTTTCACCGTCGCGGTCGACTGATACGCATCCTCGATCACGCAGGCGGGCTGTTTCCGCTCGCGAACCGCCGCCAGGAAATCGGCCATGTGCGCCAATCCCGCATCCGCCTTGCCCTCGTGCAACTGCCGCTCCTTGTTCTTGCCGCGCGGGATGTTCACCCAGCGATCATCGGTGACGAAGACGGTTTCCTTGTCGCCGTAGAAGAAAATGCCGTTGCTGGTTTCGGGCGTGTACTCCTCGGCGCCGTAGATGTGATGCCGCCAGAGCACGGGGCAGGTTTCAAACTCGAAGTGGACGGCCAGCACATCCGGCGTGGTGATCCGGCCCTTGAGCGCATAGATGCCGCCGGCCGCGCTGATCGTCCTGGGCGTCTTCTCGCCGAGGATCCAGCGCACCTGATCCATGAGGTGAATGCCCCAATCAACAAGGTGGCCGTGGCCCGTGGTCTTTTCCAGCCGCCAGTTCATGTGGCCGACCTGCGGGCTGTAGGGGATCTTCGGGGCCGGGCCGCACCAGAGGTCCCAGTCCAGCGCCGCCGGCGGATCGACCGGCGTGGGGTCCTTCGTTCCGGCGTTGTAGTGGATCTGTGCCTCGGCCTGAATGATCTTCCCGGCCTTGCCCGACTGGATGTATTCGCGGGCGCCCTTGAAACCGGCCGACTGCCGGCGCTGGAAGCCGATCTGTACGATCCGCCCGGCTTTCTTCGCCGCATCAACCATGGCCCGGCCTTCGCGGATGTCGTAGGCCAGCGGCTTTTCGCAATAAATATCGAGTCCCTTATCCAGCGCCGCGAGGAATTGGAGTGCATGCCAGTGCGGCGGTGTGCCAATAATAACCGCGTCCATGGCCGCCTGCTTGAGCATTTCCTCGTAGAGCTTGAACGTCGCCGGCTTCTTCCCCTGGAGTTTCTCGCAATCGCCGGCCGATTTCTCCAGATGTTCGCTGTCGACATCGCAAAGCGCGACGATCTCCACGCCCCCGGCCTTGAGAGCCGCCCGGACGTCGGCCATGCCATAGCCGCCGCAGCCGATCAGCCCGAGGCGCAGCTTTTTCGGTTCGCTCTCGGCGGCATGGACTCCCGCGGCCAGAACCGTCCCGGCGGCCGCACCCAGAAACTCGCGTCGATTGATTCCTGTCATGTGTAATCTCCTATTGACCGATAACGACTTGGAAAGGAAGTGTTGTCGGCGCCTATTCCTTTCTGCGGCCGGTGCGTTAGATTACCCTGCGGATCCCGGCAGCGCGGCGTGGTTATCAGGTCGGCGCGGGGATGACAGGAAAAGGAAGGAACTACATCATGCCTATTCAGCTCGAACAGAAACTCGACGTCCGCAAACTCGCCGACAACCGTTGGCGCGTGGTCTGCTACGTCGGCCGAGCCATCGTCTTCTATGGCGAAGCCGGCGCGGAACAACCCAACTTCACCGCGACCAACGAACTGGCCCAGGGCGATCTGGGCAAGTGGCGTGGTGTCGACAATAAGCGCTATCTCATCGTCGGCTTCGGCGGCAAGGCCAACGTGGTCCCCAAGGAAGGCGGCAATCCCGGCGAAGTTCAAGTGAACTTCGACGGCATCGCGATGGCGCTGTAGCGATCGCACAAGGAAGAAGGAAGAAGGTAAAAGGTAAAAGGAAGAGGGCGAAGGGAATGCCTTCCCCGTTTTTCCTTTTACCTTTTACCTTTTTCCTTTGGTACGCCTACGCCGGCACCAGCTTCGTATATTCCGCCACAATCGTCTTCCGGCCCAGGCGGGTGAAGTTGATCACCAGGCGCGTGTTCTGGCCCACGCGCGAGATCTCCACGATCTGCCCGACGCCGAACATCGGATGGCGGACCATCTGCGAGGGGCGGAACGCGCAGGAGAATGACCCATCGTAGTCGTCGTCGCCGGCCTCCTGACCGAATCCACCGCTGTCCGCTGAGCGGACGGTGATCAGTTCACGCGGCATTTCGGCCAGAAATTGCGACTGAATCGTTCGCTCACGCACACCGCGCACGACTCGCGCCCGGGCGGTTGAGAAGAACAGGTGTTTCTGCGCCCGCGTGATCCCCACAAAACAGAGCCGGCGTTCCTCCTCGAGCTGGTCGGGATGGTCCTTCACACGTTGGTGCGGCAGGATATCCTGCTCCATCGCGATCATCGCCACCACCGGAAACTCCAGCCCCTTGGCCGCGTGCAGCGTCATCAGGTTGATCGCGCCGCTCTCCTGCAGCATGTCGGCATCGGAAACAAGGCTCACGCGGTCGAGATATTCTTCCAGCGAACCCTCGGGATTCTCGGCGTCATATTCGGCCGCCGAGGAGATCAGTTCCTCGACGTTCCGCAGTGGACTGGTGTCGCTTTCGGGGTCCGACGCCTTGGCCAGCATCGCCTCCATTTCGCTCTTCTTGACGATCTCCGCCACCAGCGCCGCCACCCGGCCCAGGTTCCCTCGCGGCGGCGTCTTTTCCGGGTGCGCCGCCATGTCGCGCCAGACATTCACCGCCTGCACGAACGCGGCGATCGACTTGGCCGCGCGGGCCTGGAGATTGGTCATGTTGGCCGCATACTGGGCGGTCTGCCAGAGCGACCAGCCCTTGTCCAGCGCCCACACCTGCATCAATTTCACCGTGCTGTCGGAGATGCCGCGGGCCGGCGTGTTGATGATCCGCGTGAGTGAGATTTCATCGTCCGGGTTGACCACCACGCGCAGGTAGGCCAGCACATCCTTGATCTCCTTGCGCTGGTAAAACGCCACGCCGCGGGCCACGCGATACGGGAGCTTCTGCCGTCGCAACGCATCCTCCATCACGCGCGACAGCGCGTTGATGCGGTAGAAGATCGCCATCTGGCTCCAGCCGACGTTCTGCTTCTCGTGCATCTCCTTGAGCACTTCGGCCACGGCATATGCCTCGGCATGCTCGTCATCGCAGGCCAGCAGCACGGCCTTCTCGCCCGGGCCCTGGTCGGTGAAGAGCCTCTTGTCCTTGCGCTGGCTGTTGCGAACGATCAGTTTCGACGCGATGTCCAGGATGTTCTGCGTTGAGCGGTAATTCTGCTCGAGCTTGACGACTTTCGCATCCGTGTAGTCACGCTCGAAGTCGAGGATGTTCTTGATATCCGCGCCGCGCCAGGCGTAAATCGACTGGTCCGGATCGCCGACCACGCAGATGTTGCGATGCTTCTGCGCCAGGGCGTGGGCGATGATGTATTGCGCGTGGTTGGTGTCCTGGTACTCGTCAACGAGGATGTACTGGAAGCGATCCTGCAACTCGTGGAGGATGGCCGGGTGCGAGCGGAACGCGTGGGCGACGCTCATGAGCAGATCGTCGAAATCCATCGCGTGATTCTTCTCGAGCAGCTTCTGGTAATGTTTGTAGACCTGCGCTGTCACCTGGCGCATGTGATCGAACGCCGAAGTCAGCTTGCCGTATTGCTCGGCCGTGAGCAGCTTGTTCTTTGCCGAGGAGATGGCGTGGTGGATCGTGCCGGGCGTATACCGGTCCGTCGCCAGTTCGGTTTCCTTCATCGCCTGCTTGATGAGCTTTTCCTGGTCGTCGCTGTCGTAGATCGTGAAGTTGGCCGGCAGGCCCAGTTGCCCGGCATAATGCTTGAGGATGCGCAGGCCCAGCGAGTGAAACGTGCAGATGATCGGCCAGGGTTGATCGAGCTTTCCAAAATCACGCAGCGGCCGGTCAATCATGGCGCTGACGCGGTTCTTCATCTCGCCGGCGGCCTTGTTCGTGAAGGTGACCGCCAGCACCGACGCCGGCACGATTCCGTTGGCGATCAGATAAGCGATGCGTCGAGTGATAACGCGGGTTTTTCCCGAACCGGCGCCGGCGATGACCAGCAGGGGGCCTTCGGTGTGGGTTACGGCCTGGAGTTGGGGTTCCGTGAGGTTCTCAAGGATTTTGGCGGCATCCATTCCCGCCTCCAGTAGGACGGACATTCCTGTCTGTCAGCCTCATCGGTAGGACAGGCATTCCAGCCTGTCGCTTCATTCGGTGGGACAGACATTCTTGTCTGTCGGCCTCATCGGTAGGACAGGCATTCTTGCCTGTCGTTTCATTCGGTAGGACAGACATTCTTGTCTGTCATTTCATGATGGCGACATCAACCCATCGTGCTTTCAGCCTGCTGGATGACCTCAAACGCCTGCTCGGGCGTCTGGGCGGCCAACAGGTCGCGGCGGACCTTTTCCATGGTCATGAGCTTGCTGATGCGGGCGAGGGCGTGAATGTGGGGGTTGGGTTTGTCCGGCGGCGAGGTCAGCAGCCAGATCCAGGTTACCGGCCGGCCGTCAATCGCCTGAAAATCGACGGGCGTCGCGCATTTGCCCAGGGCGATGGCGAGATCAGTCAGCCCGGCGCACTTGCCGTGGGGGATGGCCACTCCGTTGCCGATGCCGGTGGTTCGGGTGGCCTCGCGCTCCAGCACGGTCGCCAGCACCTTCTGCGGATCGGCGATCTGGGTGTTGGACGCCAGCAGGTTCACCAGTTCGGTGATGGCCTCGGTCTTGGTCTTGGCATCCAGGCCCAGCTTGATATTCTGCGATTTCAGCAGTTCAGTCAGACGCATAGGTACACTCTCAAACCTCAGCGAGACGCGGTTGGTCCGGCGCGGTCGCCCTGTCGCGTAAAGCGGGGCATGGTAACCACACCGGGCGGCGTGTGCAAATGGCCGGGCGGCTCAGCGCAAACCCTTCTCCTTGAGCAGTTTCCCGGCCCATTCACTGAGCCTCGCATCGAGCAGCGACACAGGGGGAACGCGATAATCGATGCCATCTCCGTAGCGGGCACGGTCATAGGTGTTGGTGATTATAGCTCGCATTGCCGATGGAACTGGTATATTTTCCCCATTCCTGACCCCCGGAGAACCTCGCTATGCACGCTATGCCCGTATTGCTCGTCGTGCTCTGCCTCATGGCCATCGCCTACCGCTACTACTCCGCATTCCTCGCGGCCAAGGTCGCGACTCTTAACGACCTCAACGAAACCCCATCTCAGCGCTTCAACGACGGGCACAACTTCCATCCCACCAACAAATGGGTCCTTTTCGGCCATCACTTCGCGGCCATCTCCGGCGCCGGCCCGCTCATCGGCCCGGTGCTGGCGGCGCAATTCGGCTATCTGCCGGGACTGATCTGGATCGTCGTCGGCGTCTGCCTAGGCGGCGCCGTGCAGGATTTCCTCGTTCTCGTCGCCTCCATGCGGCGCGGCGGGCGATCACTCGCGGAAATCGCCTACCACGACGTCTCCCGCACGGCCGGCATCGCCGGAACAACCGCCATCCTGTTTATCATCATCCTCGCCCTGGCCGGGCTGGGTAAAGTCGTGGTCAAAGCCTTGGGCGGCGAAGAGGTGAAGTACCCGCCGGACAGCGTCCTGGTGCTGCCGGCGGGCCAGATCGCGATACCCGACGCCAAGGATCCCTCCGTCCTGATCATCCCGGCCGGTTCGACGCTCCACTGGAACGGCGACAAGAACACCATGATTCTCCAGGAATCATTCCCGCTCAAGCAGGAATCCGATCCGAGCAAGGGCGTCAAGGCAATCAAGTGGAAGGGCAATCAGGCCACGCTCGCCGGCGCGGTGCGACTTGTCCCCGGTTCCTATTGGGGCACCTTCACCATCGCCTGCACGATCCCCATCGCGCTGTTCGTCGGGTTGTACATGTACAAGCTCCGTCCCGGTAAAGTGGTCGAGGCATCGCTGATCGGCGCCGCACTTACTCTTGCCGCGACCTTCATCGGCGGGCTGATCCCCCCGGGATCCAGCGTCGCCAACGCCTTGAACCTGACTGGCACGCAGGTCACGCTCGCCATGGCGATCTACGGGTTCATCGCCTCGGTGTTGCCGGTCTGGGTGCTGCTCTGTCCGCGCGACTACCTGTCGAGTTTCCTGAAGATCGGGACGATCGCCGCACTGGTCATCGGTGCCTTGATCGCCAACCCGAAACTCGAAGCCCCCATGTTCAACAAGGTCTTCGCCGCCGGCGGGCCGACCGTCGCCGGCAAGATCTTCCCCTTCCTGTTCATCACCATCATGTGCGGCGCCATCTCGGGGTTCCACGCCCTGGTCTCCTCCGGCACCACGCCCAAGATGGTGAAGAAGGAAACCGATGCCCGCATGATCGGCTACGGCGCGATGCTGATCGAGGGCCTCGTCGGCGTCGTCGCCATGATCGCCGCCGCCACATTGCCGATCTCGGCCTACTACGACATGAACACCGACCTGGCCGCCAAACCGAAATGGCAGGTCGAGATTGACAAGGTCCTGCTGGTGGGCGGCGCTCACGGCATTCAAGACCTCCGTCCCGATCAGGATCCCGTCAACGAATACGAGCGTCTCACGCACGAATCGCTCCGCGGCCGCTCCGGCGGCGCGGTGACACTTGCCGTCGGCTTCGCCCGCATCTTCGACCAGGCCTCGGCCTCGCTGCATCCGTCCAAGGAGTCGCGCGAAACCATGTGGAAATACTGGTATCACTTCGCCATCATGTTCGAGGCGCTGTTTATCCTGACCACGATCGACACCGGCACGCGCATTGGCCGCTTCCTCTTCCAGGAAGTCGCGGGCAAGCTGCATCCATCACTGGGTTTGCAGGGCAATTGGATCGGCGCGGTGGCCGCCACGGCCATCATCGTCTTCTCCTGGGCCTGGTTCATGAACGCCGACTCTTTCGCCGTCATCTGGGGCATGTTCGGCATCGCCAACCAGACACTGGCGATCATCGCCCTGGCCGTGGTCACGGCCTGGTTGCACAACGAAGGCAAGGGCCGGTATTTGTGGGTGACCGTCATCCCGCTCTGCGTGGTGATGACCACCACCTTCACCGCGTCGATGCAGATGATGCTCAAGCACTACAACACCCTGGCGGCGCAGCTCGCCAAGCCCGTCGTCGACAGCCGAATTGTCTTCAACTCCTGCGTGCAGGGCGGCCTGATCCTGGCGATGTTCGTGTGTACGCTCATCGTGCTGGTGTCGGCCGCCCAGCGCGTGACACGGCGAACAACGGTGGGGTGAATCCAAAGAACCCCAAAGGGGTCCAAGATTCCAGCCCAAGGTTGGGCGAAGCCCTACCCTGGGGCTACAAACATTCAGCATCTTTTCCACCCTAAAGGGGTGGCGGAAACGCTCCGCCACCCCTTCAGGGTGGAGCCTTGTCTACGTTCGCCTACCCAGGGTAGAGCTGCGCTCAACCCTGGGCTGGAATCTCCGGCCCCTTTGGGGCCGAGATCGCACCGCAGAAAATAGCTAAACTGGTCATTCGCGCGCGGTTGATCATTCCCCGCGCAATGTCACCCGCCCCAGCGCTTGGTACAACCCGATCCCCGCCGCCGTTGCCAGATTCAAACATCGTTCCCCCTCCACCTGCGGAATCCTTACGTTCCGCTCGGGACACACCGCCAGCAACTCATCCGACAGTCCATGTGTCTCGCTGCCAAAGACCAGGCAGTCTCCATCCTGAAAATCCGCGCCCCAGAAATCCCGCTCCGACTTGCTGGTGAACATCCACAGCCGCACCCCGTCCAATGCCTTCAGAAACGCCGCGTCATCATCATGCACCGTCAGCTTCAATCGCGGCCAATAGTCCATCGCGCTGCGGCGGATCTGCCGATCGGTCAACACAAACCCCATCGGCCGGACCAGGTGCAGTTCCGTCCCCGTCGCCACGCACAACCGCGCGATATTGCCCGTGTTCGGCGCAATCTGCGGATGCGCCACGGCCAGTTTCAGATGATGGGAAGGAAGTTTGGTCATGGCACGGAGCCGAAGGAAAAAGGTAAAAGGAAGAAGGAAGAAGGTCAGACAAAAAAACGCCGAGTGAGCGACCCGAATGGGTAGATCCCTTCACGCCTCTAAATGATCGCCACGAAATCTCCTTCTTCCTTTTACCTTTTCCCTTCTCCTGTCCTCACGCTCTCCTCAACCCCACAATCTTCCCCTGCCGATCCGCCTGCACAAACACGTGTTCCTCGTGACACCACGCCGTCAGCCGGCCGTAGGCCCGCATCGCGGCCGCCGTATCCAGCAACACCATCGCCACGCCAACGATCGGCGTCAGTTCCTTGCCCTTCATGAACAGGGGATACTGATCCACCGGCGTGTGCCCGAAATAGCCGCGGCGGCGCCAGTTCTTGTCGGCGTCTATTTCCTCCGACTCAAACCGCCCCCAGAGCATGTCCTGGCGTCGCTTGATGTCCATCGTCGCCCGCATCGAGATCGTCGGTTCGTCCGTCACATCGCCGGGCATCCACCGCCCGTGTACGACGAAGAAATCATCTGCTTCGATCACGGGTTCCAGCCTGCGGAAGAACTCACGGTGCGGCGCGGGCACCCCGTCGGTCACGATCGACAACGCCCGGGGCGTGATCTCGCGCATCGCCCACACCATGTCCTCTTCGGCCACTCCATAGCTGCGCCAGGTCGCCGGCAGGCCATGCTGCATGAACCAGCGGTACGCCAGGTGCCGGTTGCCATCCGTGCAGTTCTGGCAGAAGCAGACGCCGTTGACGATCTCATCAAATACGTCGTCGTGATTGCCGCGCAG
>JANYKD010000443.1 GCA_025361735.1 Phycisphaerales bacterium | reverse complement strand
AGCCCGACTCAGAACATTCACATCTCTGGGTTGCTCAGCACGCAGCACTCAAGCAATCTCCCAGCCTTTGCGGTAGGTTTCCTTGACGAGTTTCTCGGCCTCGGGGGCGTTGGTGGCCTTCATGTTCGGACCGTCCCATTCGAGCTTCTTCTGGAGGCGGAAGGCGACGTTGCCGAGGAGGATGATCTCGGTGAGCTTGGCCGAGTATTCGAACGCGCCGCTGGCCGGTTCGCCGCCCTTGATGGCGGAGATCCAGTCGGCGTGGTGGCCCTTGGTGCGGCGGAGTGTCTTTTCGGGGGTCTTGTAGGTGCGGCGGAGATCCAGGGGGAGCAGACGTGGCATGCCGGCCCAGCCGTCGCAGGTGATCTGGCCTTTCTCGCCCATGAGCAGGATGCCGTTGCCGCCGCCGCCGAGACGCTGCTTGGGATCCTTGGGGTCGACGCCTGGCGGTACGGGCGCCTCTTCGCCGCCGCTGAACCAGGTTAGCTTCACCGGCGGCATTTCGCCGCGGGCGGGGAATTGGAAGGTGAAGGTCGCCTTCTGCGGGACAACTTCGGAATCGACCGGCGCGCCCTTGGCTTCGACGCTGGTCGCGTGTTCGAGCTTGAGCGCCCAGACGGCCGGGTCGATGTTGTGGCAGGCCATGTCGCCGAAGCAGCCTGTGCCGAAGTCCCACCAGCCGCGCCAGTTGTAGGGTGCGTAGGCGGGGTTGTACGGCCGCTCTTCGCGGACGCCCAGCCAGAGATCCCAGTTGAGGTTGGCGGGAACCGGAGGTGTTTCCTTGGGCCGGCCGGGGCCTTTGGACCAGCCGCCGGCGGAACTCCAGGCGTAGACTTCGGTAATCTTCCCGATGGCGCCGTCCCAGATCCATTCGCAGGTCTGGCGGATGCCTTCGCCGGAGTGGCCGTGGTTGCCCATCTGTGTCGCCACGCCGGTTTCCTTGGCGACCTTGGCCATCTGCCGCGTTTCCCAGATGTTGTGGCCCAGGGGTTTCTCGCAATAGACATGCTTGCCGAGTTTCATCGCGGTGATGGAGACAACGCCGTGGTTGTGGTCGGGAGTGGCGCAGAGGACGGCGTCGACGGCCTTCTCCTTCTCCAGTAGATCACGGAAGTTAACGTATCCAGTGCATTTGAAGTTGGGGGTTTTCTCGGCGTATTTCTTCTCGATCATGCTGATGATCGGTCCGCGGCCGCCCTTGCCCTTGTAGTAGAACGGCTCGAGGTTGGTCTCCTCGGCAACGTCGCAGACGGCGATGATCTGGGCATCGGGCTCGTTGAAGAGTGCGTTCATGTTGGTGCGGCCCTGGCCGCCGGCGCCGATGATGGCGATGTTGACCTTCTCGCTGGGGGCGACGAATTTCGCCCCGCCCAGGACAAAGCGCGGCACGATTGTGAACGCGGCCGCCGCGGCGGCGGAGGTGCCCAGGAAACGACGACGGCTGAAGTAGCGTTTGGTGGTGTTGCTCATGGGGATTCTCTGACTCCAGATTTTCTTTCAGCGTCCGCTGAAGCGGACCCTGCGGAACCGTGGGATTTGCTGCGACGCCGGTACGCCCGGCGCTCTGGAATAATACCGGGTTTGGAAGGAAAGTGTTGCAGGTGGGCGAGTGACGTTTTACCTTGTCACCGCATCACTTTCTCAAGTATAACAGCTCCAGCGAGCGATATGCCAAGCTTGATGTACGGATTCGGCGGCTGGTTGCGCGGTAAGGTCTCCTCCGCGAAGTGGATCCTCACGGAATTGGCCGGCAGCGAGGAGCAGGCGATCAAGGCGGAGCGTCTGGTCGGTGCGGGAATGGCCGCCGCGACCGCGGCCGAAGGGACGATCAAGCCGTTTGCGGATCCTCTGGTCGACTCCTGTGGCTTGCGCCTTACCGGGCGCGTCACGAATCGCCGCCGGCAGTTTACCTTTCTTGTCCTGCCAGCGCCCCAGATCAACGCCTTTGCGCTGCCCGGCGGCTTCATCTACATCACCCAACCGTTGCTCTCGCTGCTCGGCTGGGATCCGGACTGCATTGCCTTCGTCCTCGGCCACGAAATGGGCCATGTCGTCCGTGGCCACGCCAAGGATCGCATCCTCGATGGGTCGCTCTTCTCCGTGCTGACAGCGGCTTTCCCGGCGGCCGGAGTTGCTCGCGCACCCCTGCAAATGCTCGCGGGCCAATTCCTCCAAAGCGCGTATTCACAGGATCAGGAATTGGATGCCGATGCGTTCGGCATCAAGCTTGCTCGCGCCGCCGTTACGGTGCTGCGTCACCTGGCTTCGCGTTCCGGGTCGCCGTCGGGACTGGAGAGCTATTTTTCCTCGCATCCTCCGCACGAGCTTCGCATCGAAAGCATCCAGCGCCTGTTGAGATGAATGTGGCGGCGAGAATGCCGGTTCTGTTTCCGGGACGAATCCAGGACACGGGCTCTGGAATCATTCCGTGTCAGCAATAGGATGCTCACGAGAAGGAGCACGGTAATGTCGCAGAGCCAGGAGAAACAATGAGATCAGCAATCGTCGTGTTCGTGGGTATGTGGATGATGTCGCTGGTGGCCGGGGCGGGCGAGGTTCATGTCGCTGTGGGCGGCAATGATGCCAATGCGGGCACGCAGGCTGCGCCGGTCCGCACGATCCAGCGGGCGGCGGAGATGGCGCAGGCGGGGGATATGATCACGATTCATCAGGGGATTTACCGCGAGCGGGTCAATCCGCCGCGCGGGGGCGAGTCGGACGCGAAGCGGATTGTGTATCAGGCGGCCGCCGGGGAAGCGGCGGAGATCCGAGGGTCGGAAGTGGTGCGGGGCTGGGTGAAAGTGCAGGATGATACGTGGAAGGTGACACTGCCGAATCCGTTCTTTGGCGGATTCAATCCGTATGGCGACCTGATCCACGGCGACTGGTTTGATCGGCGCGGCCGGGATCATCATACGGGCGCGGTGTATCTGAACGGTCAATGGCTGACGGAGGCGGCGAAACTGGAAGAGGTGCTGAAGCCGGCGGGCGATACGCCGCTCTGGTTTGGGCAGGTGGACAAGGAGAACACGACGATCTGGGCACAGTTCACGGGAGCCAATCCGAACGAGCAAACGGTTGAGATCAACGTGCGGCGGACGGTGTTCTACCCGGACAAGCCGGGGCGGAACTTCATCACGGTCCGCGGGTTGATCATGAGGCACGCGGCGACGCCGTGGGCCCCGCCGACGGCCGAGCAGGTGGGGTTGATCGGGACGCACTGGAGCAAGGGGTGGATCATCGAGAACAACGTGGTGAGCCATTCGGTCTGCTCGGGGATTGCCTTGGGCAAGCATGGCGATGAGTTTGACAACACGTCAGCCAACACGGCCGAGGGGTATGTGAAGACGATCGAACGGGCGGTCAAGGCCGGCTGGAACAAGGAGAACATCGGGCATCATATTGTCCGCAACAACACAGTGTCGCATTGCGAGCAGGCGGGGATCGTGGGGAGCCTGGGGCCGATTTTCTGCACGGTCACGGGGAACACGATCCACGACATTCATGTGCGCCGGTTGTTCAGCGGCGCGGAGATGGCTGGGATCAAGTTCCACGCGGCCATTGACACCGAGATCAGCGGCAATCACATCTATCGCACCTGCCGGGGGCTGTGGCTGGACTGGATGGCCCAGGGCACGCGCGTGTCGGGCAATCTGTTCCACGACAATCTGGGGGAAGACGTGTTTGTCGAGGTGGATCATGGCCCGTTTGTGCTGGACAACAACTTCATGCTGTCCAGGACGAGCCTTCTGAATATGTCGGAAGGCGGGGCGTATGTGCATAATCTCATGGCGGGGCGGATCGTCGTGCGGCCGGAATTGAAGCGTGAGACGCCGTATCACCCGGCACATGGCACCGAGGTGGCCGGGTTGCGCAATGTTGTCGGCGGCGACGATCGCTTCTACAGCAACATCTTTGCTGGCGGTGACGGATTGGCCGGCTATGACGCGGTGAAGATGCCGGCGTTCATGGCGGGAAACGTATTCTTGAAAGGCGCGAAGGCGTCAAAATTCGAAAATGATGCGCTGGTTAAGCCGGAGGCCGATCTGGCGATCAAGATCCTGGAGAAAGACGACGGGTGGTACATGGAGATGAAGTTTGACAAGGCGTGGGCAGCGGAGCGCACGCGCAAGCTCGTGACCAGCGAATTGTTGGGCAAGGCGGCGGTTGCGAATCTGCCGTACGACCGGCCGGACGGTTCGGCCATTCGGATTGCCACCGATTTCCTTGGCAAGACGCGGAATGAAACCAACCCAACGCCGGGTCCGCTGGAGAACCCTGCCGCGGGTAACGTGTCGGTGAAATTGCGGTAGACCGTGAAGGCGCTGGGGATCAGACGAGGAATTGCTGGGTAGGTGGCATGGGTAAGCGTACTTGCCCATGCCACGCGACAGTTGTTCCATTCCGGATTCTAAGTTGCCCACAGAGTCCTGACTTCCAGCAGGCGTCGCTCTACCGGGTGATGGCGAAGATCAGGACAGCGCACAAGCCGGCAGCGAGGAGCACGAGTCCCAGGGCAATAAGGATACCCACGAGAAAGCCTTTGCATTGCCACCGAGTCCGCGACAGCACAGCCAAACAGGCCAACAAGCCGAAGGAAACGCCAAATCCCGCAACAAAAGGAAGGCCATCGTAATGATGAGACGCGGCGCCAAATATGTTGACCAGCAAGGAACCCAGCAGCACCGCGGCAACGAATGACCCGCAGCCGCAGCCGACCTGCCCTCCATAGCTCATGCCGTCGGGAGGGCGGTTGGATTCGGTCGTTGCGTAGTCCAGAGGATGCGGCTCTTGCGGCTGCGGGTCAGGTGGTTCGGGTGGGTGGCTCATTTGCGTCCTTTGGGGTCCGAGTTATGGACCCGGTGATGCATTCAGATTGCTGCATTCACGCTCTTGCGGCAACAGCAGCAGAAGGTTGGCAGGCCCGGGGATCATCAACGGCGAACCTCGGGAATGATCCGCGGGAAAATCAGTAATACGCCAGCGATCACGGCAACGTAGAGCAGCTCCGTCGTTTCTTCCCAGGCGACGAACCAGACCTGGTCGTTGGCAAATGGGGCGACAACCATCAGCCGGAACAGGCTGAATCCCATGGCGCCGGCGGCCGCGGAGAAGAGAATCTTGGATACGGGGAACGGGCGTTGTTCAACTCGCCAGACCACGATGAGGCACGCCGCCAGCAGTACGATCGCGGCGATGGGAAGGATCCGCAGTTCGTAGATCTGGTTGATCACGGGATGACGGTAGGTGTGGAGCACGCCGAGGATCCGCGTGTTGTAGATATCTGCGTGAACCTCCGCGGAGAGTGGCAGGGCGGCCAGGACCGCCAGCGCTGGGAGCAGCAGCATGAAGAGTAGGCGCAGGCCGCAGGGGACGTCGCCGTGTTTGACGCAGCAGCCGCAGAGTGGCGAGGCGGCGCAGCGGGTGTCGTCGCTGAAGTGAACCAGACGAGAATCGATGCCCTCGAGCAGGGCATAGACGGTGAATGCGAACGCCAGGACCATGCCCACGCTGTGGAGATATTCGAGAAGAAACGAGTCCTCGAAGAAAACCATGACGTTGATGAAGCAGAATGCTTCGCCGATGAAGAAGACGATCATGGCGCGGCGCAGGGCCGCAAGGTCGGGCTCGGTGCGGTGCCAGAGCGAGACGGCGATACCCGCGGAGAGCACGCTGTAGAGCAGCTTGACGCCGAAGAAGGTGAGGATGGCGAGCCATTGTTCGTAGACGGGGGATTCGCGAAAGACGGGTATGGTGGCGTCGGTGACGGGGTTGGCATGGAGGAGCACGGCAGGGGGGCAACCCGGGACGGCGGCGAGCCAGTCCTGGAGGCCGCCGCGAATGGCAAAGGCGTCGGCAACGCCGATGTGTCGCAGGTGCAGGGCGGCGCGGACGTTGTTGATGCCGCCCGGGCAGAGAAGAAGCAGTTTGCGGCCGCGTAGTGCCGAGGGAAGATCAGCGGGCGTTCGGCTCTGGAGAACTGATGTAAGTGGCCAGCGGATTGCGCCATCGAGATCTGTCGCGGAGGCCGGGGCGGCGGGGCGCAGATCGACAAGAACGGCTGTCCCCGCGGCGAGCATCTGTCGCGCCTGGGTCTTGGGTACTGCCAACCCGCGGAATATAAGTCCGTAGCACAGGAGCGGCACGGTGACGCCAATCGCAATCATGGCGATCACCAACCTGCAATGGCGGCGACAGACTTGGGTCATGAAGGGAGGATTATGGCGATGCGAGGAGGTCGGGCAATAAGGGGTTAAGGGTTCAACGAATCAAGAGTTCAAGGGCGGACGAGCCCGGCTTGGGCACAACCGAAATACAGTTGACAAACATGACGGATTGCGTCACGAAAGCGTCAGTATCATTTCTCGATCGGTTTGCCGGCGGCGATCCAGGCGTTGATGCCGCCGTCGAGGTTGTAGAGCGTGGCGAAGCCCTTGCCCGTGAGATCGGCGCAGGCTCGGACGCTGCGTCCGCCCGAGCGGCAGTGGACGGCGTAGATCTTGGTCTTATCGAGTTTGGCCACACGCTCGTCAAAGTCCGGTGAATTGACATCGACGTTCATGGCGCCCGGCAGGTGGCCATCGGCGTATTCGCTGGCGGTGCGGACGTCGAGGATGACCGTGTTCGGCTGTTTGGACAGCGCTTCAAACTGGTTCGCATCGACGTTGGCGTACGGCTTGGCCGGCGCGGGCAGCGCCGCGGCGGGACCGGCGGATACGCCGGAGTTCTGTGTGCAGCCGCAAACGGCGGCGCCCAGTACAACTGCAACTCCCAGTGTTTTCAATAAATTCATGGAGACTCCTTCGTCATCGGGCATCATACGTTTTGGGTTCTTCGTGACAGGATTATAGTCACTCGCGCGCGTATATTGGGTATTGGCCGACGCTTCTTGCAGGTGACATGTCGGTGGCATGGCCCTTCAGGCTGTTTGCGTTTGTGGTTATGATCGGCGGTTTAAGCAGGGATGGAAGTGATTGCTCATGAGCCAGATACGCTTGACACTTCGTTCGCAGAAATCAGGACAGCCGGACGTTGCCATTTCGCTGGCCGAGGGACAGGGGTGGGTGGTGATTGGTGCGGGAGCTTCGTGTGGCGCGCGGGTGGCCGGTCCGAACGTGGGTGACAAGCATTGCCAGGTGATGGTCGAGGGTGGGCATGTGAAGATCCAGACGCTGGATTTCGGTACCGGGACGTGGATCAATGACGCGCCCATCGACGCTGCAGTTGAATTGCACGAGGGTGATTCGGTGGGCATTGGCGACATGGTCTTCAAGGCCGCGATCGAACCAGTTGGCGATGCCGCGGCACCTGCGGCCGTCGCGCCGGCCGCTGCTGTCGAATCGCATGCGGTCGAGCCGCCGTCGGATACGCGTGCTGCCGCTCATGCTCCCGCAGCGCCGGCGGTTCCGTTGACTCCCAGGCCGTCGCTCTACCAGCGGTCGCCGCTGGTGCGTGGGCCGGGCCTTTCGCGTGGTCAGCCGGGCGCGTCGGGCTCGCGCGGTACGTCGGGTTCCCGCGGGGCGGCGCCGGGGGCACATTCGCCTGTATCGCCGCCTCCCGCGGCGGTCGCGACTCCTGTGGCACCTGCGCCCGTATCGCCTGCTACAGAATCACCGGTTGCGCCGGCGCCGGTCGCGTCACCGGCGGTTTTCGAAGTGCCGTCAACGCCGTTGGCAGGCGGCTCGGTCATGAATCCGGACGTGGCGGCCATGGTGCGAGCGTGGCCTCAGTATGCCGCGAGGCACGACCCGGCCGTACTGGATCTGATGATGCTGCGCGGCCGCGAGCAGGCCAGCAAGCTCGGCTTTGTCACCGAGACGGATATCGGGCAGTTCCTCGAGTGTATTCTGCTCTGCAATGACGACCTCGTCGGCCCGAATTCCGTGAGCATGGACGTCTGGTACACACTGACGACGCAAGGCAAGCCCGCGCCGATGAGGCTCAAACGCGCGCTGACGCTGTCGCAACGGATTGCCGAGACCCGCTACAAGCTAGGCGCCGCGGTTTCGCCGCCGAGGCCGGCGCCGGTGGCTTCCCCCGCGGCTTCACCGGCCATTCCGGCGGCGGGCATTGCGTCGCCGGCCGCTGCCGCCACGGGCGAACTGGTCATCGACGGCTTCACGATCATGGAAAAGGTTGCCGAAGGGGGCATGGGCGAGGTCTATCGGGCGCGTGACAATGTGCTGGACGTGGATGTCGCCGTCAAACTCGTGCGTGAACTTAAGCCGGAGGCGACGGAGCGATTTCTTTCCGAAGCCCGGGCCGCCGCCAAGGTGCAGCATCCGAATATCGTGCAGGTGTTGCGGTATGGACACGCGCCGCAGGGATGCTACTACGTCATGCAGTTCATCAAGGGGATGGACGGCGAGCAACTCGCGGCCGCGTTCAAGAGCAACGAAGCGGCGACCAAATCCGCGGGCGAGGTCCTGAAGATCGCGGGGACGGATTCGGGGAGTTTCCTGCCCGAGTTGCAGCCGGCGATGGCGCATCCGCAGCCGTACTACGCGATCATCGCGACCTGGATCGCGATGGTGGCCGACGGTCTGGAGCGTGCGCACGCCGCCGGCGTGGTGCACCGCGACATCAAGCCGGGGAACCTCATGCTGGCGCCGGATGGGCGGATGATGCTGGCCGATTTCGGGCTGGCGGTTCGTGCCGACCAGCGCTACCTGGCCGGCTGCGTAGGCACGCCGCGCTATCTCTCGCCCGAGATGCTCGCCTGTTGGGCCGGCTGCTCGACGGCCAGCGGGCTGGATGAGCGGCTGGATATCTGGGGTCTTGGGCTGACGCTGCTGGAATTGCTGGTATTGCGGCCGATTTACGATGGTCCGATGGAACGGGTTCTGCGCGACATTGCCACGATAGATCCGCCGCTGGCCAGACAGCTCAACAGCTCAATTCCGCCGACACTGGAAGCGATCTGTGCCAAGGCGGTGGAGCGCAACCCGTCGCAACGTTACGCGCACGCGGCGGACATGGCCGCGGAATTGCGGATGTTCGTGAGCATTGTCACCCCGCCCGCGCCGGCCGCGGAGACTGAAAACGGCAAAGCCACGGGGATTTTTGGCTGGCTTCGCAAGAAGCCATGAGTTCGATGTTTGGAGCACCGGCTTCAGCTGGTCTTCAGAACCGCCTGAAGGCGATACTACGAACGGCCTGTCGTCTTCGGTGGTGCCGCCGCGACGTTCACCTGAAACGAGAGCTGTTCAAGCTGCACGGCCAGGTCGACCGTGGCAACGCCGACTTCGGGCGGGACCTTCAGGGACACAGGGGCGAAATTAAGAATTCCCCGGATGCCGGCCGCCACCAGCGTGTCGGCGACGTCCTGGGCAACATCCACGGGCACGGCAATGATCCCCAGGCGGATGGAATTCTGGGCAATGGTTTCGGTGAGTTCGGCCAGGGGCTGGATGCGGAAGCCTGCCAGCTTCTTGCTGACCTTGGTCGGATCGGCGTCGAAAACAGCGGTCAGACGGAAACCTTTTCGTTCAAAGCCCTTGTAGGCGATGAGGGCGCGGCCGAGGTTGCCCACGCCGACGAGCAGGACGTTTAAAGTCCTGTCGGTGCCGAGCACGCGGCGGATATGGGGGATGAGCTCATCGACGCGATAGCCGATGCCGGGATGGCCGAACTGGCCGAAGTAAGTCAGGTCCTTGCGGACCTGGGCGTCGGTCAGGCCAAGACTCTCGCCGAGTTGCTTGGAAGAGAGCGTGCGGCGGTCTTTCTTCTGGAAGGCTTCAAGCTGGCGAAGATAGAGCGAGAGCCTGCGAACCGCGGAGTGGGGAATGGGCGAGTCTGGACGCGATGGTTCCATGATGCGTTGGTTGCCGACCTGGAAAGGCGGGGAGAGTTTACCGGGTGTCTCGCGTTGGCGGTAGGGCCAGGCTCGATGCAAACGGAGTCCGGCGCGGCGATTCTCTCGGGAGCCCATGGAGTAGCACAGGCGTCTCGCCTGTGTCAAAGCGTTCGGACACAGCCGAGACGGCTGTGCTACGATGGTCGGCCTTGGTGTTCTCCCGAAAGAATTGCCACGCCGACTGAGGCTTTTGCGGTAGATAGGATGCGCCGTTTGCTTGACACTCCAAAACGCATCTGCTACGGTTCGGTCCGTCCAAAAACCGGGCCCGGAGTCGCATCTGATGATCCACTTTCACCGTGTTCTGTTCTCTCTGGTAGCGTGCCTTGCACTCGCTGGATTCGCCGGCGCGCAACTCACGCCACCGCTCTCCATTCCCCAGACCCTGAAGGCTGCAGGGTCGATTGACAACGACGGCAAGGAAAAGATCAAGTCCTTCGTTGCTGCGCAATTCAAGCGGATATTGTCGCCCGACGTGACGACCGACCCGCAGAAGTCCATGCGCGAGGCACGCGAGGCGCTGGCCCAGGAATCCAAAGCCGGCAGCCAGCCTGCATCGCCGGACTATCAGGCGGTCTACGCGGAAGCAGTGGCGGCGGAAGCCAAAACCGCGTTCGCGGGCACGAAGGACCCCCGCGTCAAATTGAACATCGCCATCGTGCTGGCGAGAGTCGCCGAGAACGCACCCCAGAGCCGGCTTGAGCCGGTCGTTGCCACGCTGCTCGCCGATCCGGACTCCGTGGCGTTTCAAGTCTGGGGCATCAGGGCCGCCCGCTACATCATTCCGGAACTCGTAAAGATTAATTCGGCCAGCGGCCTGATTACGCGGATCGTGACGATCGTGAAAGCCAATCCCTCGGGGCCGCTGGCAGAAGAGGCGTACGAAGCGTTGAAGCCCACAACCGATCCGAAGATTCTGGCGGCGCTCGTCGATCCGCTCCTGGCCCTGGCTGAAGTCCGCATAGCCAAGCTTCAGGCGGGATACCCGGAAGATCCCTCGTGCGACTACAAGCCGTTTTATGCACTGGCGCAGAATGGTGTCTGGGACAAGATCTCGACCGTCCAGCGCGTGCATGCCATGCAACTGATGGCCAACGCGATGGCATGGGGCGCTTTCCGGGCCGACGAGCAGAAGGCCCCGGTGCGGGATCATCTTGGTGTTCTGATCAATAAATCCGCTGGTTCGCTGTTCGTGATGGCCAGCATCACCGGGCAGACCACCACAATTGCCGCAGACAAAACGGCCGCTGGTTCCCTTGCAAGCCTCGCCAAGAATCTCGCTGACACGACCGGGGGGCTCAATACCGCGAGTGTCAGCTACATCAAGGCGTGTCAACAGATTGTGCCGCCTCCGCCTGCGCCTTCGGCTATTGGTGCAATCAGCGAGTTTGGGACAGTCAAAATCACGCCTGCCGCGGCCATGAGCGGCGGTGGCGCTGGCGAGTAGCGGACGCGCGTCCGAATGCAAAACGCAAAATGAAAAATGCAAAATGAGGTTTCCGCCTCTTCATTTTGCATTTTTCATTTTGCACTTTGCATTGTTCTTTTGCATTTGTCTGTCCCAATACCGTTGAGTGTTTCAGTTACCGATGGGCCGACTCGTTCTCATTCCCCTGTTTTTATTGCTGTTGCTCGGCGCATCGGCGATCTGGAATTCTCGCCAGGCGGAGCGGCCGGCGGATTTCGTCTATGTCAATCATGGCGACATCCGCACCCTGGATATGAATGAGGTTTCCTGGGCGAGCGACGTCATGCTCGCATATGGGCTCTATGAGGGGCTGTACACGCTCGACCCCGCGACTCTCAAGACCATTCCCGGAACCGCATCCGGTGTTGACGTCTCCGATGACAAGCGCGTCTACACGTTCCACCTCCGCCCCAATGCCCGCTGGAGCAACGGCGACCCCGTCGTCGCCGGTGATTATGTCTTCTCTTGGACGCGGATGCTGCGCCGGCCGGGGCATTACGGGTATCTGTTCAATTTCGTGAAGGGTGCCACGGAGTATCGCGAGGCGATTGCGGCCGGCAAACCGGCGGATCTCGCTTTGGTTGGCATCGAGGCGATCGACGACCACACGTTACGCGTGACGCTCAAGGAACCGCTGGCGGTGTTCCTGGACCTCTGTGCGTTCCCGGCATTTTTCCCGTTGCACGAGCGTTCCATGCGGCCATTCGCCGAGGACGACGCCGGCAAATATCGACTCGAGTTCATGCGGCCGCCGAATCTCGTGTCCAACGGCCCATTCAGGCTGACGCACTGGGATTTCAAGCAACGGATCCGCATCGAAGCCAATGAACATTACTGGGACCGCAAGAATGTGAGAAGCCGGGTGATCGATCAGGTGGTCGTCGAGGATAACAAACTCGGCGAGTTCCTGCGATATGAGACCGGAACGGCCGACTGGCTGGCCGATCTTGATCCGGAGACGACGGCCGAGTTGTTGCTGCGAAACCGCCGCGATCCGCTGCATGCGCGGCAGGATCTGCATGTGTTCGGAGCGTTCGGAACTTACTTCTATTGCTTTAATTGCCAGCCGAGCCTCAGAGATGGCCGGGCGAATCCGTTCGCGGATCGCCGCGTGCGGCGGGCGTTTGCACTGGCCGTCCAGCGTCAGCCGATTGTCGAGACTGTCACCCGTTGCGGCGAGCGCGTGGCCGAGCACTATGTGCCCAACGACACATTCCCCGCGTACAGGCGGCCGGCCGGTCAGTCGTTTGATGCGGCGCAGGCCAGGCGACTGCTGGCCGAGGCCGGCTTTCCCGGCGGGGCCGGCTTTCCGCGCGTGTCGATCGTGTACAGCACGGCGGCCCAGGATGGCGATATTGCCCAGGTCGTTGTGGGCCAGTGGAAACAGGTGTTGGGCGTGGAGATTGAACTGGCCGGCGTGGAATCGAGCGAGTTCAGCCATCGCCTGCACAACCAGGAATACACCATCGCGCGCGGCAGTTGGTTTGGCGACTACGACGACGCATCGTCGTTTCTGGACAAGTACCGATCCACGGCCGACAACAACGACTGCAAGTGGGTCAGCGAGCGTTACGACGAATTGTGCCGGCAGGCGGTCAGCGAGATTGATCCGCAGAAGCGACTCGATTTGCTGGCGCGGGCCGAGGGAATCCTGCTTGACGAGGCCCCCATTGTGCCCTTGTACTACTACACGAATCGTTACATGTTCCGTTCCAACGTGAAGGGCATCGTCATGCACCCGCGGAACATGGTGATGCTCAAGTCCGTGTACGTGGAGAAGTAGGCCATGCTCAAGTTCATCGGGTATCGCCTGCTGCAGTTTCCGCTGGTGCTGCTGATCATCTATCTGCTCACGTTCACGCTCGCATGGGTGGTGCCCGGAAGCCCGTTCGAGGGGGGCGATCGCAAGCTGGACCCCATCGCCGCGGCGAGGCTCGCGAAGGATTTCCACGCCGAGAACTGGGCATCGTTTGTGACCTACTATCCGTTTCGACTCCTGCGGCACGGCGATTTCGGCCCGAGCATGCGCTACCAGGGCTGGAGCGTAAACGACATTCTCAAAACCGCACTGCCGGTCTCAGTCTCACTGGGTATGCTGGCCTTGGTGATCGCCATCGCGGCCGGGGTCACGCTGGGCACGCTGGCGGCGGTTAAACGCGGCGGATTCTTCGACTGGCTGAGCCTCACCGTGGCGCTGGTCGGCATCAGCCTGCCCAGCTTCGTCGCGGCGGCGATATTGCTGATTGTGTTCACGCTCTGGATCCCCATTTGCCGCGTTGGCGCCTGGGGCAGCCTGCGCGACATGCTGATCCCGGCCATCGCCCTGTCGCTCGTGCCGATGGCTTACATCGCCCGGCTGATGCGCGTCGCCATGATTGATGTGCTGGGACAGGACTATGTGCGCACGGCGCGCG
>JANYKD010000432.1 GCA_025361735.1 Phycisphaerales bacterium | reverse complement strand
CCACCGCCGGCGGCGAACCTGGGGGACACGCGGCGTTGCGCGACAGTGCCCTGTCGAGCGGACACTCATCACCGATCGCTTCCCCTCGCCGATACCGCGACAGGAGTTCATGGGATCGCCGGGCGAGCATGCGCCGGATTTCCCGGCGCTGGCCTTTTACCCTGGGGACCACCATGTTGTCGTAGCCGGTCGTCTGATGCCTCAGCCAGGCGATGACCGCGGCCTCGGCGCGCTGCTCAACGGGGATGCGCTTGGTCCTGGCAACCGTGCCGCTGCCGACGGGTGTGGCGTGGTCGGTCACGGCGCGCGCCAGCCGCTCGCCAAGAGCGGCGTGCCGCCCATGGAACGCCAGGAACCTCACCACCGCCGCACAGAAGTCATCGGTGTACTCCACCTGTGCCTTGTCCCGCCGTTGGGCCGCGGCTTCCATTCGCCTGGCATATTCTTCGGTCGATCGCTCGGCTTCGAGCTCCGGACGAATGCGCTCGATGGTTGCCGCCGGCGCCCATACGCCCCGCGAGAAAATCTTCCGGCCCCGCTTCTCCTGCACCACCCAATGATCCCCGGCCGCCTTCACCCGGCGGGTCAGCCCCGCGTCACCCGGCGCAAGCAGTATCCACCCTGCCGGAACAGTCAGGACTCTGCCGTCGGCGGCGCGGACTGTGCCTGGTGTCGGGCCGGGCGTGAAGGTGTAGTCGTTCGTACTCATTGCCTGTCTCCGTAATGCACCGCCAGCCAGATTGTCGGCCGCGCCGGCTCCGTCCATTCGACCCGATGCCGTCGGTGGGCGGGGATGTTGATGAACGATCCGGCCGTCATTTCCAACGGCTCTTCGCCCTCAAGCCGCAGCCTCGCGGCCCCACTGACCAGCAGCACCCACTCGTGGGTTTCCTGATCGTACCAGAAGCCCTCCGGCGAGACACGCCCATGCGAGACGATGCGTTCGACCCGGATGCAATCGGCCGTCAGGAGCGTCTCGCAGATCTCTTCTGGCAGAACCGCAGGCAAGTGCGCGAACAGGTTTTGCAGCGTTGACATGAAACCACCATACATTGAAATCTAGAATTCGAAGCGAACGCCGTCATTCTACGATCGGGCGAGATATTGGGTAGCGAGCGAGTTTGTCCGGTACAATGTCTGGAGATGGTCCGCTTTATCTTCACCATCCTCTGCGGCGTGTCGTTCCTGCTTTGTGTGGGGACGGCTGCGTTGTGGGTGGATTGTCGCTCGAAATGCAGCAGCCTGTGGTACGGCACGGACGAGCACACACGGTTCTCGATTGAAGCGGATCAGAGAAATGTCGTCATCAGCAATGTCACGAGCACGCTGCCGGAACAAGATCCGGCCACGTGGCATTACGAGCATGATGATCCATCCTACATTGCCATCAGGGATTGCGTTCCTCAGTGGCCGTCAGTCATGGGGTTTCAGGTTCCGGCGCGGCGGCTCAACGGCAGAACGGGGATTGTGATGCCGTACTGGTTCGTGCTGTCGATTCCTGCCGTGTTGCCCGCCCTCTGGTCGTTGCGATTCTGTAGGCGCATCGCCTGCCGCCGCCACCGAATTCGTTACGGCTTGTGCCTCAAGTGCGGCTACGACCTTCGTGCCACGCCTGACCGCTGCCCGGAATGCGGTACGCAGATGTCCGCTGATGCGAAGAGGATGCCGATGCAATGACACGCCGCTTGTTCACCATCTTCTGCGGCCTGTCGCTGCTTCTGTGCGTGGCATCGCTGGTATTGTGGGTGAGGGCATGGATGGCGAATGACTTGATTCTGAAGGCCCACATTGGAAACAACGGTTATTTGTTGACACTCCGACAGGGCCGGATTGAGTTGACCGGGATTTGGGATTTTGCGGATAGTGCGTCGTGGCTGAACTGGAACATACCGTGTTGGCTCGTACTCCTGCTTACGGCCGTCCTCCCCGTACTTCTCTTTATTTCAGTGGTTCGTCGCCGGTCGATTCTGAGTGCGCGGATGAAGAATGGATCGTGCTTGAAGTGCGGTTACAGCCTGACCGGCAATGTCAGCGGAACCTGCCCGGAGTGCGGCATGGAGATTGCGGCGAAGACACCATGACGGTTCCGAACCCGTTGTGACGCGCGTGGCTGATCGTGGGTGTCTGTGCGGTCGGGTGCGCCGTGATTCAGCGGTAATTATTGAATTGAATCGGAACCTCCGGCCGATTCGCCCTGAGATATGCCATGACTTTCTGCAGGTCGTCTTTCTTGGCACCACTCACGCGCAGTGCTTCGCCCTGAATGCTGGCGGTTACCTTCAGCTTCAGATCCTTGATCTGTTTCTGGATTCCCTTGGCGATCTCCTTGTCGATGCCATCCTTGAGTTTGACCACCTGGCGGACGGTGTCGTGCGTGGCCTGCTCGATCTTTTGAGCATCCAGGCACCGGCTGTCGACACCGCGACGGAACATCCGCTCAACGAGCACCTTGCGCACGGCCTCCAATTGCGACTCGGCATCGGCCGTCAGCGTCAGTTCCTTCTCCTTGCGACGGAACTCAATTCCCGCGGTCGTGCCTTTGAAGTCGTAGCGCGTGCCGATCTCCTTCAGCGCCTGGTTCACCGCGTTGTCCATTTCCTGGAGATTGATCTCGGAAACGATATCGAATGAAGAGTCAGCCATAGGGGTTCCTTATGAGGCTGCCAGGCCCGGTTGTCAAGCCGGGCGAACCAACGAAAACGCCCGGGAGAACCAGTGTTTCCCGGGCGAAAGCGGAGAGAGGGGGATTCGAACCCCCGATACGGGTTTGAACCCGTATAACGGTTTAGCAAACCGTCGCCTTCAGCCGCTCGGCCATCTCTCCGTACGTTCCTTCAGACTGGGTCGATTGTATCGACCGCGCGGACAATGACAAGATCGGCTCGGGGAGTTCTCTGGTCCAATTCCTCCCGGAGCCCGATAATGCAACTTGGGCGCGCGGCCCGCGTCCAACCAGCGTCTTCTCCATTGAGCCGCATTCATGCTGACCGAAAGCGACGATATCCTGATCCAACGCAGCCAGCGCGGCGACCACGCGGCGTTTGAAACGCTTATGCGTCGGACCTCGCGGCTGGTTTATTCCCGCGTCTATCTCGATACCGGCGATGGGCATCAGGCCGAGGATCTCACGCAGGAGGTTTTCCTGACTGCGTGGAAGTCCATCCGGCAGTTGGATCGGCCACAGAGATTCCGATCATGGCTGCTGGCGATCGCCCGCAACGCGGCCGTCGATGCCGGACGGCGGATGTCGCGCAAGAAGCGCTCCGGGCCGACCACCAGCAGCGAGGATGTGCTGCTGCGGATTCCGTCGGCCGCCCCGCCGCCGGACGTGACGCTGGAGAATCGCGAGTGCCGCGACCAGGTGCTCGCCATGCTGCGGACGCTGCCGGAGGAATATCGCCTGGCCGTGTCCTTGCGGTACATCGGCGGGCTGGATCACGAGGCCATCCAGCAGCAGCTCGGTATTTCCAATGGCTCATTACGCGGATTGCTTGGGCGTGGACTGGCCATGCTGCGGCAGGAATTGACGTGTGAGCCCGGGCGAGCCGCGGCGTTCGGAGTGCGGTAGGGTGCGTTTCAACGCACCGCACGGGATTCGCGGGTCGGATGGTGCGATGAATCGCACCCTACGGTACTGGCCATGCTGAGGCAGGAATTGATGTGTGAGGCCGGGCGAGCCGCGGCGTTCGGAGCGACGTAGGGTGCGTTTCAACGCACCATGCGGAATCGGTGCGGCGGATGGTGCGATGAATCGCACCCTACGGCGCGGGCGTGCATGAGAAGGCGACATGAATCGAAAATGTGAGGAAGCCATGAACATTGACAACACCAGCCATCAGCAAATCCAACAGCTTCTGCCGCTCGTGCCGTCGGGGATGCTCACCGACGCCGAGCGACAGCAGGTCGACCAGCATGTCGCGATCTGCGAGGCCTGCCGGGCGACGCTGGATCAACTGATTCAGGCGGATCGCGAAATGGCCGAACTGTTTGCCCCGGTCAATCCGCCGCTGGGATTCGAGGAACGCGTGCTGGCGAACTGGCGGCCGGCGAGGTTCAACATCTCGCTGCGGCCGGGCTCGCGCAAGGTGATCGCGGCGGCGGCCGCGGCGATATTGCTGGGGACGGTGGGCTATGTCGGCGGCCAGTTGATGGAGACCAACCGGCTGCCGGGCGCGGCACCGCTGCCGCACTTCGCCACGAACCTCAGCACCACAAAGGCCACACCGGACCAGCCGCGTACCGTTGTCGAGTTGGTGAAGACCGCGCAGCAGTTCACGCGCGAAGGGGACTTCAAGCAGGCTCAGGGAGTCATTCAGCAGATTCTGTCGATCGATCCGAAGAACGACTATGCGCTCGGCGTGCGGCAACTGGTGGCCGAGCAGGTTGCCCTTTCCGACAAGTCCGACATTCGCGGGGCAGTCGAAGAAAAGCGGAAGATTCCGTATCTTGAGGCAATGCGTTATCCGGACAACTGGCCGGAAATTTCTGAGACTCGCGACCGCGAAGTGGCGGGCGAGCGCGGTTTCAAGCTCGCCTGGGGCGAAGGGCGCGATCCCAAAGCCGCTGGCGCCAAGTCCGAAGGCGAAGCGCGACACAACGCGGTCGTCCAGTTCAGTGACATGAACAGCGATTTCATCACCGAGTCCTTCATGATCGCTCCCGCTGAGCGACAACTGGGCGAGAAAGACGGCCGTACCAATGCGTATGGCAAGACACCCGTGCTGGGTGATGTTCCCATATTGGGCAGGGAACTGCACACGACCGAGGGCAAGGACCGCAGCCGGACCGATGTGTGGGACGTTGCTGCTAACGGCCGAGGCGACGGAACCCTTCCCGGCCTGGGGACGTCGGGCGGAGACGTCGCTGTTGCGGCACAGCCTGCAGTTGGCCAGGGTCTGGGCTATGTGAATGGCGGCAATTTGCACCTCACAGGGCAAAACGCAGGTGTCTACGGCTGGGGGACGAATAATAACTTTCTGGGCAATGTTGCCCTGAGCAGCGACAGCAGCGAAAAGACCGCCGCCAAGGGCGGGAAATCATTGGATCTTGGTGCGATAAAGATCGATGATGTTGCCGTCAAGCATAACCTCGCCACCACCGCCCATTTCAAGCCCTCGCAGTTGAGCGCCTGGTATTTCGCGGACGGAGATGTCAAGCGAGCCGGCAAGGACGAGAAGGAGAAACTGGCCGAGGTGACAACCGGGGTGGCGTCGTACGCGGGCGGCACCACCGTGGTATCCGGCGTGACGGCGAGCGCAGCCAGCGAGATCAATGCCGCGACCAGCCAGGAAAATGAGGATCTCAAGAAGCAACTTGGGGTTCTCAAGACACGGTACGACGACTCGATGGCGAATCCCAAGGTCGCGGTTCAGAACAACGCGACGGCCGTTGAGTTTTCCACTCCGACTGGCGGGACGGCCGCCGGGACAACGGTGGTGACGCCCGAGGCGCCAGCGCCCGCGGCGCCGGACGCCACGGTGTTGCAGGCCCGCAAGATCATCCGCAACGGCGACATGGAATTCGAAGTCGAATCGTTCGACACGGCCTTTGCGACCATCTCCCGCATCGTCGGCGAGGAGAAGGGCTACGTGTCGTCCACGAGTTCCGAGAAACTGCCCAATGGCAAGGTGCGCGGGGTGATCGTGGTGCGCGTGGTGCCCGACCGCCTCGACACGCTGGTGCTGAAACTGCGGGCGCTGGGCGATCTGAAGAGCCAGAAGATCTCGGCCCAGGACATCACCAAGGTCTACTACGACCTGGACAGCGAGCTGCGCGCCGCCCACACCATGCAGGAGCGGATCCTCAACATCATCAAGGGCGGCAAGGGCGAGGTGAAGGATCTCATCGAGGCCGAGAAACAGCTCGGGACGTATCGCGAGAAGATCGAGAAGCTCGAAGGCGAGATCCGCTACTACAACAACATGGTGTCGCTGTCGACGCTGAACATCACGGCCGCCGAGAAGGCGATCACTTCGCCGGCTACCGTGCAGGTGACCGAGAACGTCAGCACGGGCATCGAGGCGGAAGATGTCGAGAAGGCTCGGGCGGACGCCATCAAGGGGATCGAGGAACTCAAGGGCCGCGTGCTCGATTCCAACCTGAAGAAGTACGACGGCGGGCAATTTGCGGCCAACATCACGGCCGAGATTTCGCCGGAGGCGTCCGGGCAACTCATCGATCGCCTGCGGCAGATCGGCCGGGTGACGCGGCTGGACGTCGATCGCAAGCAAAGCTCGGCCGGGCAGGCATTGCCCAACGCGCCGGCTCCGCGCGTGGAGAAGAAGGACACGCGGTTTGTCATTTCCATCTACAATCTGGCCAACATCGCTCCCCGGCAGACGACCACCACCAGCCTGGCGGTGGCGAATGTCGAGGAGGCGTACAAGGCGATCCTGGCCGGGGTCAAGGCACACGGCGGGCGCGTGGTCAGCTCGAGTCTGAACCGGCAGAAGCCGGAGCAGACGACGGCCGCCCTCTCGTTTGAGGTGCCCGGCGATCAGGCCGACGCCACGCTGCTGGAGCTGCGCCGCGACCGCGAGGTGTTGACGCTCACCGTCGCGGAGAATCCGGATACGCAGAATGTCACGGCCGCCAAGCATGGTTTCTCGCTTCAGCTCTCGTCGCTGGCGTCAGTGGCTCCGCGCGAGACGGAGACCGTGGTGCTGGTCAGCAAGTCGAACGTAACCGATGCCTTCCGCAAGTTGCTCGCCGACCTGGGCAAAGCCGACGCGCGCATACTCACTTCGCAGCTCAACGAGCAGGATGCATCCAATCTGTCGGGGAGCATCGACATCGAGGTAACGCGAGCCAAGGAAGCCGATGCGCGCTCGGCGCTGGCGTCGGCCGGGGTTATCTTCTCGCGCACCGTGGCCCGTTCTTCCGACACGGAGAACACCGTGGACTCGAAGATCCGTCTGCAGGTGCGCATGGTCGGGCTGAACCAACTGGCTCCGGCGCAGACGGCCCGGTTGACGGTCGAGACGCCCGACGTGGAAACCCGTGCCGCTGAATTGAAGGATGCCACGACGCAACTGGGCGGCCGCGTGCTCGATTCGCGCCAGGCGACCAGCGCCACGGGCCAGGTTTCCAGCCGGCTGATTCTCGACGTGCCCCTTGCCAAGGCCAGGGACCTGCGCGAGAAGGCCCAGAACGCGGGCAAGGTCCGCACTACGGATTCCACGCAGAACCCGGTGATGCTGGAATCACCCCTGGCCCGTGCCCGGGTCGAGGTGATCCTGACCAACGCCTCGCCGATTGTCTCGGACAACTCCGGCCTGGGCGAAGCGTTCCGCAAGGCCGTCGCCACCAGCGTTCGCGGCCTGCTCTGGAGCGTGCAGGCGATCGTTATCGGGGCCCTGATTGTCATTCCCTGGGCCGCGATTCTCTGGGGCGGCTGGAAAGTCGTGCGGCGCAAGCCGGCTACCCAGCGCGGCATTGCCGCCACCAAGCAAGATTGAACACGAAGTCACGAAGACACGAAGCGGTGCATGGCACAAGCGACCGATATTGGGATGAAGCTGATGCCTGAGTTTATTATGATCCGACTGTTGAAGCCTGGAAAGATGGCCGTCCCATTACAGGATACCGCTTCGTGTCTTCGTGACGCGGCGGCGGGTCTTCACTTGTTAAGGAGCGAACGGCAATAGGCCCTGGATGAACCACGACGGACAGACTCTTCGATTGCTCAGGACAGGCTCCGGGCCACGAAGAGGATGATGTGAACACAGAGAAGGAGGAGAGCCCGGCGCGGCAAGGCCGCAACCAACGAAGAGATGTATCCGCAGATTTCGCAGATTGACGCAGATTAGGGAGAACCTGTGTGGAATCTGCGCGAATCTGCGAATCGGCGGACGAATTCTTCGCAGCCTGAGAAGAAACGAAGGGATTGTGGCACAGAGAACAGCAGAAGCCAACGGCCGTTCCGATGGCCTGGGGCTGGGACAACAGAGGACACTGGACACTACACCCATCGACAATGTGGCGTATGACGGCTGTTAATGTCCAGTGTCCCCTTTGCCGGCGCATCATGCGAGGGTGCAGCGATGCCACCACCTTCCTGGTACAGGCAGCCAGCAGGGGACGGTATTCCTCTTCGCCGCCGGCCAGAATAGCGACAACGCGTTGAGGTCTATGGGGATGTCGGCCTCTTACAATCCTTCCTTCTTCCGGGCTGTTTCCGCCACCATTCTCCGCAAGAGTTGCACCGCCTGGCCGCCATCGTCACCACGTGACTTTGATGTCCGGGATCGGGTCTGGGAGGTCCAAGGTGAAACCAGAGTTGCTGAAGGAGAAGCCGAACTCAGCTCGAATGGTTGTAATCCACAGGTCGGCGGCGGCCTTGACGTAGCCGGAGCCGGAGATCGAGAACCCGGAGCCGCTGACAGTGAACTTGAGGCTGCCGCTCGCTTCGATGTACGAATCGCTCCAGAGATCCACCCGCAAATAGGCCGAGGCACTGAGGGTCACGCCGCCGATCGGATTCTTGGAGTTTCCGGACCAGTCGAAGTTGGCCATGCGGTAATTCATCGAGCCGTTGAATGGACCGAGCTTGGCGCCGACGCCCATCTTCGCTTCGAACAAGCCGTTCTTGTCGATCGAGGCGTACAAGCTGGCATTGGCGTTGATGATCGGCACCTTGTAGCTGCCGCGAATTTCCGCGCCGTTGTTGTTGATTGTCAGCGACGCCTCGACACCTCCGAGTTCAAACGACCCAATCTTCGGCCGCGTGAGCGTGGCGGAGAGCCCGACATCGCCGTTTAGGGTGACGTAGCCATCGACATTTGTTTCGGGAACCTTAAGGAAACTGAGCGGCGTGCCCTCGAACGGCTGGGTCGAGCCCCCGCGGGCGGCGAAGGTGTTGTCCTTGAAGATGCCCGTCGCCCCGGCAATGGGCAGGCTTACCTTGAGACCGGTCTTGCCCAGATCCGTGCTGAAGTTGATCTTCCCATTGAAGCCGACTCGAATGTCCTTGAGCCCGTTCAACAGCGTATCGCCGATCGACTGGTCGCCGTTGATGATGGCGTTGGCCGCGTTGCCGGTGAGGCCCAGGGGGCTGCCGTCATCGTTGGCGTCCAGATCGATCACCGTGTTGCCCTCGACGGTAAAGGGAAGCTTGAGGGAAGCCAGGGAAACCTTCCCCTCGCCGTAGAGATTGCCGTAAAGTTCAGGGCCTTGCTGCGGGGTGGAGGACTCGGCGGTGACCTTAAACTCGGAGAGTACGAAGTTGCCGTTGGGCGCCCAGCCAAGCTTCCCGTTGGCCCCGGGCAACACCTCGAGGCGGAAACCGGTCACGTTCTTGTAGTTCCCGGCGATGCTGAGAAAGTAAGTCTGCGTGGGGCTGGGAGGCGTCGATCCGAGGTACACGTATCCATTTTCGGATTCCAAACTGGAGCCCGAACTATAATCATTGGTGAAAAGGGCATGTTTCAGCGGCGTCCAGGTGATGGATGAATTGGTTGCGGTCGGGTTGGCATCGGTTGTGTAGTAGAGGCGGTACTTCTGGATCAGGTGGTTGGCGTATGTCGAGTTCTGCTTGAGAAGGAAGGTGAAACGATCGGAATCGATTGGCGCGATGGTCTGCCAGACGGCGTTCTGGGTGGCGGTTTGTCCCCCACCCACGGCCCAGCCGTTGTCGCCGACTTCGACGAGGTCGATGGTCTTGCTGATATCAAACCCGGACTGGCTATAGGTGGCGGTGGGACTGGTGAGCAGGACGTCGCCATTCTGCTTGTCGAAGATCTGGGGGCGTTTGAGCGGGGTGAAGGGGATAAAGCCCTTGAAGGATCCGGCGAATCCGAGGGTTTGGACGGGGAAGCCGGTGATGATGCCGGCGGTGGAGACCTTGAGGTAGACGAACGGATCCGAGGGATCGACCACGATCGTAAAGGCCGCATTTGTCGGATACGACAGCCCGTTGTTGCCGAACTTGATGATATTCTGGCCGAAAGTGGCGCTATACCAGATGTAGGGGATCGAGGGGTTGAGCGGTGCGCTGAGGTTGGCCAGATCCTTGCCCAGGGAGACCCCAAATCCGCCCCTGAGGCCGTTGAGACTCAGCCCATAGGTTTTGAGGAAGTTGTTGAGCGGGTCACTGGAGCCCTCGGTGCTCAGCGACAACATGGTGAGCCCGACGCTGGTGACTTTGCCGACGTTATCGATCGTATCCACCGAGGTGACCACGTCCAGCGGGACGAGCGCGGTTGCGGGGACCGGGATCTCACCCAGCGCGGTCGACATGTGCACCGTGGACGTGGCGCGGAAGATTTCGTTGCCGCTGGCGCCAAGCACGCGAGAGAAACTCCCGCGCAGGGTGAACCCATAGAGGCTTGGCCCGTTGATTGTCACTCCGGTATCCGTCTTGCGGGCAACGAGCGAGCCGGTCATCTGCAGGTCGGCATCGCTCTGCCGCTGTGATTTGATGCCGGAAATCAGATCTTCAGGCCCGGGAGAGAATTCGTCCTTTTCGGAACTGTTGGGAGAGAGCAGCAGTTCGGGCGAGGGGTCGTTGAGGAATTTGTCTGCGCCGACGCCGCCATCGAGCGTATCGGTTTGCGGACCGCCATCCATGGAATCGTTGCCATCGCCGCCCAGCAGGACATCGTTGCCCCACTCGCCGTTGAGTTGGTCGTCCCCGGCGTTGCCGTTAAGTGTATCGTTGCCGTCCCAGCCCCACAGGGTGTCGTTGCCGTCGCCGCCGTTGATGACGTCGTTATTACGGGATCCGACAAGCCAGTCGTCGCCGCCGTTGCCGTTAATCACCTGCGGGAAAGCGAAATACGTTTCGTTGTGGTACTCGTCGGCTGACGCGCTCCCTTCGAAGCGGATGGAATCGAAAGTCAGATCATCGAAGGTTCCGATGACAGCGTACGCGTTTTGAAATCTAGTAGAGTAACCGTTGTCTAGCGTCTCGACCAGGCTGACCTCCACCCCCACGGTGCTGTTTGAGATCTCAATCACATGGAAAATATTCCAGCGGGTGACTTTACCGGTTTTCTCCGGCGTGGAATTGATCACGAGCACACGGTTCACGATCGAGGCGTTGCCCGCCAAGGCCGAAACCGGGCTCGATGCGCTGGCCAGGGTGGACGCCGCCGACCTCAGCCCCTTCACCGGAGACGCGGCCGAAGCCGGGGGCGTGGTCGACAACATGATGTAACAGGTCGGATGCAGCGAGAGGGCGTCCGAACCGGCCGAGGCGTAGGAGAAACCGGTCGAGGCATAGGAAAAACTGTCGAGGACGTATCCGGGAGTCGGGCTGGCGGCCTCGGCAGCGGCGAGGGCTTGAGGCGGGATTGTTGTCGGATCGTAGGTGAACGACCCGTCGGCATTCACGGTGACGGTCGCTCCCAGTGCGCTGACCGAATCACCGGAGGTCACCGTCCCGTTCAACAGGTTGTCATTGCCCAGCACGCCTGGGCCATCGATCGTAAGCGGCGCCAGTGCGGGATTCGCGAACCCATCATCCGGATCATGCACGCGTCCATGCAGCGTGATCGTCGCCATCTGAGTCACCGTGCCGCCGTGACCGTCGCTGATCGAGTAGGTGAAAGTGTCGGTGACGGTTTCCGTGATTTTCAGATTCTTCAGGCTGTCGACAACGGCCGGATCGTAGATGAATCCGCCGTCCGGATAGACATCCACCTCGGCGCCCAAGGCGCTGGTGGGCGAGAAATCCGTGACGGACAGCGAATCCGTCCTGTCGGCGTCGGAAGCCGTGGTGAGCACACCCTGCTCGGCGTTGATATCGAGCTGCTGGTCGCCGGCGGCATCAAAACTCATGTTCGAAGCAATGACCGGATGCTCCACGCCATTGACCGTGACCTTGACATCGCCCTGGGAGGAATGGCCTTTCCTGTTGGTGACGGTGTAGGCGAACACGTCATCGAGGCTCTCGCCGCGCGAGAGGTGGCCGAGAATTTCCGACGTGCGGGGATCGTAGGTGTAAGTTCCGTCGGGATTGACGACCACCGTCGCACCCAGTTCACTGGTGGCCTGGAAATCGGTCACCGTCATCAGATCGTTGGGCGTGAGTTCATCATCGATGGCCAGGACGGACAGGCCACTGGTGTAAAGAGCATCCTGGTTCGTCGTGGCGATGCTTTCATGGACTTCGGGGGCCTGGTCAACTCCGGTGACCGCGATGGTGACAGTCGTAGTGGTGCTGGTGGCTCCGGCCCTGGAGGTGTAGTGGAAGCTGTCGTAGAGAACCTCGCCGGGGCGCATGGCGTCGAAGACCAGGACGTGGCGCGGGTCGTATACATAGCCGCCATCGGGCTTGACCTGGACGGCAGCGCCCAGGGCACTGGTGGAATCAGAGCGGACCACGCGGGGATTGGAGCCCGGGTCATTCTTGAGGACGCCGTGCCTGGCGTTGACGGTCAGGACCTGCTCGGCGAGGGTCCTAGCCCTTAAGCAAGCGTAGTCTGTCAGATTCTTGCTCTGGCCATAAAAGAAAACACTCAAAACGCCTGTCTTTTCCGCATCGGCGGGGTCTGTGTAGTAGTCAAACACTCACAGCAAGGAGGCGTTTCGAGTGAACCA
>JANYKD010000431.1 GCA_025361735.1 Phycisphaerales bacterium | reverse complement strand
TGGTTCACTCGAAACGCCTCCTTGCTGTGAGTGTTTGACTACTACACAGACCCCGCCGATGCGGAAAAGACAGGCGTTTTGAGTGTTTTCTTTTATGGCCAGAGCAAGAATCTGACAGACTACGCTTGCTTAAGGGCTAGGCGTACGGTGCGGATGACCAGGCGCATCAATCCCGGACCGCTCGCCAGAGATTCCCAGGCATTGGTGACCAGATTGGTCAGCACCTGTTGTATCTGGTTGGCGCTGGCAACGATGGTTGGCCCGGGAACAGGGAGCGCACTCTCCAACAGCATTCCTTCCGGCAGAGTGGTCCGTAGCGCAGGCAGCCACTGGTTACACGCCGCGGACAGGTCCATTGGCTCGCGTTGTGCCGGCGTTTGCCCCAGGTAAGTCAGCAGCGAGGCACTGACCTTGGCGGCTTCGATGGCCGCATTCATCGCCTGCGCCGCCCGCTGTGCCGCGGGGGTCTCCTGGGGAATTTCCTTCTTGACGCGTTCCAGGTTGCCGATCACCACCTGGAGCTGATTGTTGAAACGATGAGCGATGGCTCCAGCCATTCGGCCCAGGCTCTCCGCCTTCTGGAGGTGTTGCTTCAGGGCATCCAGCGTCTCCTTTTCCTCTCTGGCCCGCTGCTGCTCGGTGATGTCCATGAGCGTGCCGAACATGTAGCGTTCACCGTTCAGCTCAATAACCTCCGCGGAGATCAGGGCATCGCGGATCTCTCCTGATTTCCTGCGGAATTTCGCCTGCAGTTGCCGCACGCAGCCCTGGGCGTGCAGTGCCTGCATCGCACCGGCCCGCTCTTCCGGCACGGGCCAGAGGCGCAGGTCTTTCGCAGTGTGGCCCAACACCTCGTCCCGGGTGTATCCGAACAGACTCAGGAAAGCGTCGTTGACCTCCACGAACAGGTCGTCCTCAATGCGGCTGATACCCGCGGGCACAAGGCTGACCCGGAAGAACGTCGAAGCACGTGCGTCACTCTCGCGCAGCGCTTGTTCCGTCCGCCTGCGCTCGCTGACATCCTCCGCCAGCACCAGCCTGGCTGCGCGGCCGTCGAACTGGATCTCATCGGAGTGAATGGCCACGTCGATCAGCGTCCCGTCCTTCTTGCGATGCCGCCATCCATGCGTGTACGACGGACCGCGGGGAAGCCGGGCGACAATCGCCTCCAGCGCGGATACCTCCTCGGGTGGCCGGATATCGCGCAGCGTCATGGCGAGAAACTCGGCTTGCGAGTAGCCGTAGTGCGACTGCGCCGCCTCGTTCACCATCAGAAACCGCAGGGTCTGCAGATCGTAGACCCACATCGGCAGGGGATTGCGGTCGAAAACCAGGCGGTGGTGTTCTTCGCTGTGCCGCAGGGCGTCCTCGGCCTGCCGGTGTTTCTGCACCTCCACACGGAGCTGTTCGTTGGCCGCTGAGAGTTGGGTGGTTCGCTCTTCCAGCAGCAGATGAAACCGATCTTGGAAGACGTTGGCAAGCAGTTCATCCACTCGGACAGTCTCGGTGCGGAGTTCATTCTCGCGGCGGAGTACCGCCACGATCAGATAAACGCTGGCCACGTATTGAGCCGCTCTTGCGACCCACGCGACAGGGCTGCCAAAGGACCCCTGAATGAACAGGCAGCCCACGCCCGTCGCCATGAGAAGCAGGGCCAGGGCATACCAGTGGAGATAGTGGCTGCGGACGACCACACTGAGTCTCGCGAACACAACACCCGGGAGAAGAAACAGGCAGCCGGCCAATGCCAGCAACGTCTGTCGCAAGAGAGTCGGTCCCTGGCCGGGAATGAAAAACGTCGGCAGGAGATCCCGGGATAGCCCAAATGTCAGGATGCCCAAAAGGGCGCAGACGCCGGCAACCACAAACAGAAGGAATCGTCGGCGACGCAACTCGGCCACCGCATGGCAGCCCGGCAAAGCGAAGACGGCGCCGCAGGAGTGCAGCGTCCCTGCCAGAAGCAGCGAGCCATTGTGCATGGTCACGGACGCATTTGCGCCTCGCGTACGAAGAAGCAGGGCGGCTAGCAGAATCCCCACCGCAAAGGAGACAATCCCGCCTGCCAGCATAAGCAGGCTCGCTGAGCCGCCTGCGAAGTAGCCGCGGATCGCGACATATGCGATGAGGACCGGGCACGCGAAGAGGAAGACGAAATGTAACAGTGGCCACAACCCCGGCGCGTCGACACCCGTGGGGCTATCCATGTGAGCCAGCTTCAGCGCCGCCCCCAGGAGCACGAGAACGAGAATTGGCATCGCCGGAAGACCTACCAGCCGGACTGGCGTGTCATCTTCGACACGGTTCATTATTGCCTTTCGTTCATGCTTAGATAGTGATCTCCCACCGCACCGTTGCTTGCCAGAGTCCCATAAACACTCGGGCTGTGATTGACGTCTGCCGGAACATCACGGAGGCGTTGTCGGACGTCACATCGCCACCGCTTCGGCGGGATTGGTGCTTTACCACCCGACTAACTTCACCGATAGCGTTTTCAGGCAGATATTCAGTGGTTAGGCGATTCTCTCGAGGCGTCCAGCGAGAGCATGCGGCACTGCAACCAGGCGCAACAGTGAGGCTCCACCCATGGTGACCGCTTGTGAAACCAGATGCGTTCGCCAGGCGATTTGCGATCCAAACCCGCAGCGGGCGGTCCGCGCCATCGTGGATGCAGCGGATACCGATAGGCCGGCCCTGACGCTTCTGTTCGTTGACTCCCAGTACGATTTAGACGGATTGGGCACCGAGTTACACAGACAAATCCGTGGACCCGTTCTGGCCTGCACGACCGTTGGACACCAGATCGCGGAGCGCGGCCTGATGGACCACGGGATGGTGGCGGCGACGATCGTGACGGACCAGCTCACGGCCGAGATCGAGCCGATCCACGGCTTGGGACGCTTCGGGGTGGCTCAGGCCCAGGAGCTGGCAACCCGGCTGGCGATCGACACGCCATCCCGGGTGGCGGGGACGCGGTTCGGCGTGATCCTCATTGATGGCATGAGCTTCGCCGAAGAACGGGTCATGGCACTTCTCTTCGGCGCGAGCAACGGTTTGTCCATCGTCGGCGGATCAGCGGGGGACGGGGAGCGATACAAAACCACGTACGTGTACGATGGCGAGCGTTTCGTGACTGACGCGGCCGTGGTGGCGCGAGTTGACACGACTCTTCCGTGCGGCACATTCGGCTTTCAGAACTTCTTGCCGCGCCAAGAGCGCCTCGTGGTGACCCGCGCTGTGATCGAGAATCGGCAGATCCTCGAGCTCAATGGACTGCCCGCAAGGCAGGCATACTGCCAGGCCATCGGGTGTCAGGAACTGGACAGTGGGATCACCGCACACCATCCACTGCTCCTGCGGTGGGATGGCCGGTTCTACGCGCGTGCGATCCGGGGCTGGGATGACAACCGTCTGGATCTATTCTGCGCGATCGAGGAAGGCATGGTCGTACGCATCGGCGAAGCGACCGATCTTGTGGGCACAATCGAGCAGCAGTACGGGGGTCTGAAAGCGGAACTGAACGGCGGTGAGCCGCTGGTCCTGGTTGCGTTCCACTGTTTTCAGCGCCGTCTGGAGATTGAACGCACGCAACAGCAGGAACGCTACCGCCAGGCGGTGGCGAAGCACCCGCTGATCGGCTTCTGCACTTATGGCGAGCAATACAACGGCTTGCACGTGAACCAGACGGCGACCGGTTTTGTCCTGGGCAAGTGAGCGGTCTATGACGTTGGAATCGGAGAAACAGGATGAGTTGCGGCGGCTGAACGCGGATAATTCGCGCCTGCGCCGCCTCACCGAGACGCTCATGGACCGTGTCGAGCAGACTACGAATTCCACAAACAGCCCGTTCGGCTTCTTTCAGATTAATGCCGCGCTTTCCGAACAACTCGCGCAGCAACAGGCGGCTCTGCGCGACAGCAGGCGGACGCTGGAGGCGATCTTCCAGGCGGCTCCGGTCGGGCTTTTGCTCTTCAGCGACGACCTCGTGGTCCGGAACGCCAACGAATCTGCGGTGAGCCTGCTCGGCGGGTCGGCGCAAAGCATCGTTGGGCAGTTGCCCGGGCCGGTCACCGGCTGTCCGAATGCGAACACGCCGGGCGGCAGTTGTGGACGGATGCCCGACTGCAGCGGCTGCGTCTGGCGGTGTCTGCTCGAAAAGACGCGGCAGTCCGGCCGGGCGGAGTGCGAGCACGAACTGGCGCTGCCGGGAGCAGACGTTCCTGGCAGCAAGGTCTGGCTCAGCTTGAAGGCCGAGCGGGTTGCGATCGCCGGCAATCAGCACGTCCTGCTCTCGCTGGAAGACATCAGCAACAAGAAACTGGCGGAACGGCAACTTCGTGAGGCGAAGGAAGCCGCTGAAGAGGCCAGCCGGCTCAAATCGCGTTTTCTCTCGAACGTGTCGCACGAGATCCGAACCCCGCTGAATGGCATCATGGGCTTCTCCGAGGCGATCCTGAACAGTCCCACGCTGGAGGTCGCCAGGCAGCACTCGCAGGTGATCTTCCGCGAATCCAACCTGCTGCTGATGCTGGTCAACGACCTGCTCGACCTCGTTAAGATCGAGTCGGGCAAACTGGTGCTGGAACGCGTGTCCGTCGATCTGGGCCAGATTCTCCGGGAACTGGCCCAGTCTGCCGGCATGCAGGCGCGAGCCAAAGGCCTCGGTTTTGTCGCCACGATTGCCATCGACGTACCGGGCCGAATCATCTCCGATCCCTTGCGACTGCGGCAGATACTTCTCAACCTCGTCTCCAATGCCATCAAGTTCACCGACCGCGGCGAGGTCCGCGTCTCCATCGAGCGCGGCCCCGACGACAGCCGGCGGACTGTACGGATCTCGGTCAGCGACACCGGCATCGGTGTGCCCGCGGACAAACAGCAGGCGATCTTCGAGACCTTTA
>JANYKD010000482.1 GCA_025361735.1 Phycisphaerales bacterium | reverse complement strand
CGGATGGAGCCAGGAGAACGACATGATCGACGTGGACGTAGGGATCAAGCCTTGCCATGGCGCCGAGCAAAAGCTCGCTTCGCAGGTCATCCAGTGGCGGCAGGCTCATCCCGATGGCAAGCTGATCCTGCTCGGCCACAGCGCCGGCTGCGGCGTAATCCTCGGCGCCATGGCAAGGCTTGATCCCTACGTCCACGTCGATCATGTCGTTCTCCTGGCTCCATCCGTCTCGCCCAGCTACAACCTGCAGGCCGCGGCCGAGCATGTGGATCATCTCATCGACGTCTTCCACAGCGACCGCGACACGCTCTGGCTGCAGTGGCGCACCGGGAACTTCGGCACGTACGACAACATCAAGACCACCGCCGCCGGCAATGTCGGCTTCGACCTGCGTACCCTCGACGAGCCTCTCCGCGAACGCATCAGCCAGCATCCGTACAACCCCGACTGGCAGCGTCTCGGCAACGACGGCGGCCACTCCGGCAGCCTCGCCCGCGAATTCGTCGCCAACATCATCGCCCCCCTGCTCAAGACCTGATCGCCGCGTACAGACTGCGTGTCGCTGGGCAGCTGAGCAATTCCACAACGCACACGATGATCCGGGCCGTTGATTTCATTCATATCCCTGCTAATATGCCGCTCTCTACCGGGTAGGTAGCTCAGTTGGTAGAGCAATGGACTGAAAATCCATGTGTCGCCGGTTCAACTCCGGCCCTACCCATTTCCCCTCAACGCCCCGCAACGGGGCGTTTTTCATTGATTCTCGCGGGACAGTTTGCCTTCACCCGCCGGGCCTACTACAGTGAATCAGTGATCGGAGCGTGCAGTCAGTACATAGCAGCTTCGACATCGGATGACTAGATGAAGGGCAACCCGGCGAGTTCCGGGAGGCCCGTTAACGAGTAAGCCGACTTGGTTCAGCACTTTATTGGTGCCGAACCAAGTCGGCTTTTTTTTGGCGCCTGCGGCGACGCTCGAGGATGTACACCATGCCAGAGATCAAGCTGACGATGGCGCAGCAGGTGGCACAGGCGGCCGGAGCCTTCCAGGAGCGACGAACCGGCCATACGCCCAGAGCGGTGTCGGTCGTCCTGAGCGAGGAGACCCTGGTGATCACGCTGCACGGGGCATTGACGCCCGCCGAACAGGCCCTGGCCACAAACGCGGCCGGCGCGGCGCAGGTGCAGGAGTTTCACCGTCAGCTCTTCGCCAGTTCCGCCGACCTGATGTGCGCGGAGATCCGACGGATCACCGGTGTCCGGGTGCGGGAAGCTGCCGCACAAATCACGGCGACGACCGGGACCGCCGTGCATGCGTTCACCACCGGGACGATGGTCCAGGTGTTCCAATTGTCACAGACCGTGTCCGCGGAAGCATGGAACGGGACCGACAGTCGGCCTCGACCACATAGACCCACGCACCGTGTTCCCAGCAGGATGAAGGCATGAATTGCCGGTTGCGTTTCAGAACGGAAAGGCGTGACGATGTTTGACAATTACTCAATGCATGAGGTGAACCGGGCAATGGATCGACTCGTAGCCGATCTGGAATCCAGAGGCCGGATGATACGCCCGGTCATGCGGCTGGAAGCAACGCGGCCGCCATCGGCGGGAATTCGGCCGACAAATCGTCACGTCGATGATCAAGCGGCCGGAATGCGCCGGATCGGGATCCGGCTGCACCACCAAACGAACCGACAAAATAGACCGTTCTCACACTAACACCCTAAACCAAGGACTTTATGAACGACTTTGTGCATCAGGATAAGGCGAGTTCCGGGTCTAATGCTTCGAAGACACACGCGGGTCCGGGATCCGGACCGTCCATGGTCCCCACGCCGTCGCACGGCGACATCGCCCGCCGGGCGTACGACATCTACCTCAAGACCGGGCGCCAGCAGGGCCAATGCCAGCAGAACTGGCGACAGGCCGAGCAGGCGCTCACGAACGAAGGCCAGGCGGCCTGTGCCACGCAGCCCTGCGGCTGCGGAACATCGCCCGAGCCCCACGCCAAATTCACCCCGGTGATGAAGACCGTCGGCGACGATTCATCTCCGATTTCGCACGGTGGGCACTCACACCGTGGTGTCAGGCACCCGGTGCCATCTACAGGCCATGGCAGCAAGGCGTGACGTTGGTCCGACTGCCGTATTTGTTTTGTTGTGACCGTATCGAAAGGAAGCTCATATGGGACTGCTTTTACTAATTATCGTGATCATGTTGCTCGTAGGTGCCCTGCCCCGTTGGGGCCACAGCCGCGACTGGGGTTACTACCCCAGCGGAGGGCTTGGATTGGTGCTGCTGATCGTGGTGGTGCTGGTGCTGATGGGGTATCCCCGCATTTACTGAGCAGCCGGCCCCGCGTCACCTCACGCTCCAACCTGACTCAAGAAAGAGGTTCCGATGAGAACCGTGCTAATAACGCTCGCTGTGGTCGTGGCCCTGGGCTTTTACCTGGGTTGGTTCAATTTCTCGTCACACAACGACAGAGGCCAACCCAACATCACGTTGTCGGTCGACAAGAACAAGATCGAGTCCGACAAGGACAAGGTGGTGGACAAGGTCGAAGGCCTCGGACGCAAGGTGGAGGCGAAAGTGTTGCCAACCACCCGGAAGGCTCAGGATTGAGCGCGCGGTATGCGGCGCGTTCGGAATCTTCGATCTCAATATGAAAGGAACTGAATATGAATCCCCAACGCATGGGCGGAATTGTTTTGGTTGTGGTCGGCGTCGTCCTGTTTGTCATTGGCATGAATGCCTCGGACTCGGCGGCGGATCGGTGGAGCAACTTCTTCACCGGCCATTTCACGGACAAAACAACATGGTACATCGTCGGCGGCATCGCGTCGGCGGTACTCGGTCTGACGCTGAGTATGGTCGGTGGCCGCTCGGCCACGACGTGAGTTTCATCACGCCCCATCGGTGATGGCCCGCGTGAATCCGTTTGGGCTGCCGGATGCGTGTCCGGCGGCATGGATTTGAGAACTTCGCAACTCTGGGCTGGCTTCGGGGCATTTCCCCGGAACCCGCCATCCTGGAAAGGAAATGCTATGAATGGGTATCCGATGAGAATGACGTGTCTCGTGGCCGGTCTGGTGTTCATGGTCGGCTGCACAACAGCACCGCGCTCGGACGAGGGCAAAGCGGTTATTGAGAACAAAGCCGCCGCGGCCGTGGCCAAGGCGCAAACGAGTGACCCCACCCTCACGAACGTGTTCAGTACATCCGCGGGCTACGCGGTCTTTCCCACGGTGGGCAAAGGCGCGGCGGGGATCGGTGGGGCGTACGGCAAAGGCGTGCTCTTTGAACGAGGCATCGCCGTCGGCTATTGCGATCTGACCCAGGCGACAATCGGCCTGCAACTCGGCGGGCAAGGATACACTGAGATCCTCTGCTTTGAGAGCGGGACTGCGGTTGATCTCTTCAAGCAGGGCCGCACACGCTTCGACGCGCAAGCCACGGCGGTGGCGATCAAGTCGGGGACGGGCGCCAATGCGAAATTCAGCGATGGTGTCGCGGTGTACACCATGGACGAAGCGGGCCTGATGTACGAGGCCTCCGTGGGCGGACAGAAGTTCAGCTACCAGCCGAAATAGAAAGATTGGTGCTATTGTGAAGATTCTCCGAATGATGGTCTTGGCGTCGAGCGGTGTGGCAGGCTTGGGTGTGCTTGGCTGCGAAGTCATGGTCGCCCGACAGCCCCAGGCGGTGTACGTGGCGGCGCAACCGCCGGCGTACGTCATTGTCGCCGAGGCGCCGCCCGCGCCACAGATCGTGGAGCGAAGGCCGGCGCCTCCCGCAGCGGAGTACGTCTGGGTCGACGGATACTACTCGTGGAGCGGCCGCGCGTATGTCTGGGAAACGGGCCGTTGGGCGGTGCCGCCACACGCGCACGCCGTCTGGGTCGGACCCCGCTACGAACGCGACCAGCGTGGCAATCGATACACGGCCGGACACTGGCAGTCGCACGATCAGGATGCCGGGCACGAGAAACAACCGGAACGGCGATAAATGCGCTGGCTGCCGTTGAGGCACTTCTCTCGAAGGATACTTATGAACTCACGAACACATACCATGCGGCAATCCGGCATCGCCATATCGGTCATGACGGTGCTGGCACTTTCCTGGTCGATGCGTGGTCTGGCGCAGAACGCTCCGCCACCACTGCCGGACCAGGAACAACCCGAGGTTCTCACCCGCGGCCCGGTGCATGAAGCCTTTGCCGAACCGGTGGACCTGGAGTTTCAGGCGGGCGTCGTGGCGACGATCCAGCCGCCGGCCAACATAGCGGAGATCCCGCCCGCAGAACGACCGGCGGGTGACCACTTTGTCTGGGTGCCGGGTTACTGGTCGTGGGATGGTGACCGCAAGGGTTACATCTGGGTCAGCGCCTGTTGGCGCGTGGCTCCGCCGGACATGTCCTGGGTGCCGGGATACTGGAATGGTGTGGCTGGAGGTTGGGAGTGGGTGGCCGGATTCTGGACACCCGCAGGCGCTGCGGAGGTCGAATATCTTGCGGCCCCGCCGGCATTCGATAGCGTGGCACCGCCGGGGCCTCCACCCTCGGCGGATCAGATTTGGGTGCCACCGGTTCAGTACTGGAATCAGGACCAGTACATTCCGCGGCCGGGCTACTGGCTGGCAGCGCAGCCGGGCTGGGTCTGGAGTCCTTCTCATTACGTGCGTACACCGCGCGGCTATGTCTTCTGCACCGGCCACTGGGACTACGCGTTGGAAGACCGCGGCGTGTTGTTTGCGCCGGTCCATTTTCCACCCGCTGTCTATGCCCGGGCCGGGTACACATATTCTCCGAGCGTCGTCCTCGATTTGGGCGTGCTCTCGGTCAACTTGTTCGCATATCCGCGCTACAGCCACTATTACTTCGGCGACTACTACGATACGGCGTACGTTCAAATCGGCATCTTCCCGCGGTTTGACGGGGATCGCCTGCACACCTGGTACGACCCGATCTACGAATACGACCGCTGGCACCACCGGGCGGAGCCGCGCTGGGAGGAACAGGAACGGCACGGATATGATGTCCGCCGCGCGGATGTGAATCTCCGACCGGCGAGAACCTATCGCGACATGGAGACGCGGGTGGCGAAGCTTCCTGAGGCGCAGCAAAGGAACGTTCGGTTCGCCCAACCTCTGACAACGGTCGTAACCAGCAAGACGACGACCATGAAGTTCGAACAGATCAATACCGTCACGCGGCAGAAGATTGCCACCCAAGCGACCACCGTACACACGTTGCGCGACCAGCGAACCCAGTGGGAAGCGAAGGCCCCGGACCCGAAGAGGGGCCAACTGCCTGCGGCACGCACAAAAGCCGAAATCGCGCCCAAGCAGCCGGCGACGCCCGCGATCGAGCACAAACAGCCGGTGGCCACGCCGACCGAGCGTGTCCAGTCGGTGACGCCGACCATTGAACACAAGCAACCGGTGGCCACACCGGCGGAGCGGATCCATCCGGTGACGCCCGCTACGGAGCACAAACAGCCCGTGGTCCCGACGCCGGCCGCGAAAGCTGAGCCAGTTCCGGCGGCCCAGGTCCACGCGGTCCCGCCGGATCGAGTGAAGATCCAGCCCACGCATGTGGTTGGCAAGCCGGCTGTTTCCGGCGCTACAGGGAAAGCCCCGCCCGCTCGTCCGGCTGACGAACACAAAGCACCGGCCGAGGTCAAGGCACCTCGTCCAACCCCTGCACCGGCAGCCGAGCACAAGGCTCCGGCGGAGGTCAAGGATCCCCATCCGGCACCGGCTCCGGCCGCCGAACGCAGAGCCCCGGCGGCCGCGGAGGCTAAGGACGCGCGTAAGGATAAGGATGAAGGCAAGACCAAGTAGTCAATGCGGCCTGCGTGTGGGACGGTAACGGACGATGTCGCGACCGACGGAAATGAAATCCGGTCTGAAGCTTGGCTTGATGCCGACCATCATCGCCAGTGTTGCGATTCTGTACTTTGCGCGGGAGATGCTGATCCCGCTGGCGGTGGCCGTCCTGCTGGCGTTTGTGCTGGCGCCGGCTGTGGAATTGCTTGAACGTTGTCGAGTGGGGCGGATCGCGGCCGTGCTCATTGCCGTGGGGACAGCCCTGGGCGTCATCGGCACGATCGGCTGGACCGTGGAGCGGCAGTTTGTAGAAGTAGCAGAAAAGCTGCCCGACTACGGCGCGAACATACAGAACAAGTTGCGACGGTTCCAGGGCGTGGCGGTCGGCAGCTTCTCCAAAGCGGCCAAAGGCGTGCAAGACACGCTGGACAACATGGCAAGTACCCAGCCGTCCACGCGGCCGTCGACGCTGGCGAGCATGGCGCCTCTGCTCCAGGCACCGGACAGCCATCCGGGCGAGCCGCTACTGCCCCGTGTATCACCGCAGAACCCGCTGCCCGTCCGTGAATACGCCGAGCCGTCGTCGCCACTCCAGATCGTCGGGCACTATCTCGGGCAGCTTCTCAGCCCGCTGGCAACGGGCGGACTGATCGTCGTCTTTGCAATCTTCATGTTGTTCAACCGCGGGGATCTGCGCGACCGCATGATCCGGCTCGTCGGCGACGGACGATTGAACGTGACCACGCAGGCACTCG
>JANYKD010000411.1 GCA_025361735.1 Phycisphaerales bacterium | reverse complement strand
CACGCTCGTCATCATCTTCGGCTATGAGAACGGCGGATTTCTCGCACCCCCTTACCCGTACTTCTTCGACACCGAGGGTTTCGCCGATGTGCGCATGGTGGGAATCACGGCCGAGCAGCAGAAGAGGAACCTCGACACCATGAACAGGCTCATCGACCGGGCTCATGGCCGGGGAATCCGCGTTACGCTCGGCATCTGGGATCACATCTACCGCGGCGGCGTGCAGGGCGGCGGAATCCCCAACGCCAACGACGCCCTGCGCAACCCCACGCCGCACCTCGTCTGGGGCGTCAACGAGAAAAACCTCGTGCCCTACACCAAAGCCGCCCTTGCCCAGTTTGTCAAAGCCATCCCCAAGGTCGATGCGATTCAGTTCCGCATGCACGATGAATCCGGCTTGAAGAACTCCGAACAGGTGGACTTCTGGAAGAGCATCTTTGCCATGATGAAGCAGCAGGCGCCCGGCCTGCGACTCGACCTGCGCGCCAAAGGCCTGCCCGACACCGTGATCGACGCCGCCGTGGACAGCGGCGTGCCATTCCGCATCACCACCAAGTATTGGATGGAACAGATGGGCCTGCCGTTCCATCCCACGCACATCAACCCGCCTAATCAGAAGGACCGCCGCCACAGCTACGCCGACATGCTCCGCTACCCCCAGCGCTATCAGATGCTCTGGCGGCTCTGGAATGGCGGGACATCGCGCCTGCTGCTCTGGGGTGATCCCGAGTTCGCCCGGCGCTTTGCGGAATCAACCCACCTGTATGGCGGTGATGGATTCGAGGTCAACGAGCCGCTCTGCACCAAGATGGAGGCACAGCCGCACGACGCCAAACCCTTCGATATTCTCGCGCCGCAGTATCGCTACACGGACTATGAGTTCGAGCGCTACTGGCATTTCTTCCAGTCGTTCGGCCGCATCGGCTATAACCCGCGGACGCCGATCGATGTTTTCGATCACGAGTTCGTCCGCCGCTTCGGCACCGACGCCGCTCCGTTCGTATCGACGGCCCTGCACCGCGCCAGTTGGATTCTGCCGCGAATCGTCGCCTCCTCCTATCCCTACAGCCATTTCCCAATGACGCGCGGCTGGGCCGAGAAACAATGCCTCGGCGACCTGCCACGGTTTGCCAAAGCCGAGGGCACCGATGTCGCCATCTTCGCCAGCTTCGACGAAGAGGCGCAGACACTGCTTGAAGGAAGGGAACTCGCCAAGGTGCGGCCCGCGCAGACGGCGCAATGGTTCGCCGAGGCGTCCAAAGAGATCAACACTCAGATCGCCGAGGCCCGCAAACGTATCGGATCCCGGCGGGGCAAGGAGTTTGACTCGACGATCGTCGACCTGAACATCCTCTCGAATCTCGCCCTGTATCATTCCCGGCGCATACCCGCCGCCGTGGCGTATTGCATCTACACGCGCTCCAAAGACCCGGCCGCGCTCGACCAGGCCATCGCCCACGAAACCGGGGCCATTGCCGCGTGGAAGCAACTCGTGGCCGCCGCCGGCGACGTGTACGCTCCCGACCTCATGTTCGGCGTGCGCGGGGCCGATCTTTGCGGCCACTGGCGCGACGCCCTGCCGACACTCGAGAAGTCGCTCGCCACGCTGCAAACCCAACGGGCCGGCGCCAAGCCCGTGGCCAATGCGCCGGCCGCGAACGCCCTCCAGCAGTTCGCGACCTCACTTGCGGCCCCGCCCGAGTACCCCGTCGTTCAGCACACGCCCGTCGCCACTGCCACCGCAAACCAGCCGATCACCGTCAACGTCATCACCCGCAGTGCCGCCGGCATCAAGTGGGTGCATCTCCGCTACCGCAATGTGAACCAGACGCTCGACTACCAGACGCTGCCCCTTCTCCCCACCGGGAAGCCGGACGAATACCACGGCACTGTGCCTGGCGAGCAGATCAATCCCAGGTGGGACTTCATGTATTACCTCGAGGTGGTGGACAACAAGGGTGTTGGTGTGATATACCCCGATCAAGAGAAGCAGACTCCATATCTTCTGGTACGTTTGCAGCGGTGATCGTTGAGGATCTCTGCCATGTCGCAGCCTGACGCCGGAACATCACAACCGACCGCGCCGATCTCATCGCCCGTCATCGACGGGGCCACGGGGTCAAACGATGTCCTGCGCGATTTTCAGCACGTGCTGCTGGAGTCACAGCGCCAGGCCAACATGGGTTCCTACGTCATGGACGCCGCTACGGGCATCTGGACCAGTTCGCAGGCTCTCGACGAGCTCTTCGGAATCGTGGATGCCGCATATGTGAAGGATGTGCCGGGATGGCTGCACATCGTTCATCCCGATGACCGCGAGCGAATGGGTCACTACATCAGCGATCATGTCCTCACGCAGCGCAGGCCATTTGACACGGAATACCGGATCGTTCGCCTCTGCGACCAGGTCGAGCGCTGGGTCCATGGTCGAGGCCGTCTGACTTTCGATAGCCAGAACCGGCCGATCCGCATGATCGGCACGATCCAGGACATCACCGAACGCAAACGCGCCGAAGAAGAGCGTCTGGCACTCCTTCGCCAGATGGAACAGGCGCAGCGACTCGAGAGTCTCGGCGTGCTGGCTGGCGGCATCGCCCATGACTTCAATAACCTGCTCATGGTCGTACTCGGCTACGCCGACCTGGCCGCGAAGCAGGCATCGCCCCTCTCACCGGCCCAGGAGAGCCTGGCCGAGATCGAGACAGCCGCGCGCCGTGCCGCTGAACTCTGCCGCCAGATGCTCGCTTATTCGGGCAAGGGCAAGTTCATTCTGGAGCCGATTCGTCTCCGCGACCTTGTCGAGGAAATGGCACACCTGCTCAAGGCCACGATCTCCAAGAAAGCCATGCTCACGCTCGATCTCGAGAGCACCACGCCGCTGATTGAAGGCGACGCCTCTCAGGTTCGCCAGATTGTCATGAACCTGATAACCAACGCCTCAGAAGCTATCGGCGATCGCAGCGGGGTCATCCGCATCTCCACCGGCGCCATGGACTGCTCCCGGGCTTACCTCGGGAATACCTATCTCGACGACAAACTGCCCGCGGGACTCTACGTCTACATTGAGGTGGCCGACACCGGCTGCGGCATGAGCGAAGAGACGGTCGCCCGCATGTTCGAGCCGTTTTTCACGACCAAGTTCACAGGCCGCGGCCTGGGAATGGCCGCGGTCCTGGGAATCGTGCGCGGCCACAGGGGCGCGATCAGCATCTCCAGCACATTGGGGACAGGGACGACCATCCGTGTTCTCTTCCCCGCGCTGAAGAATGAAGCCACACGACCCGCCTCCACGAACCGCTCGACTGACAGCCCCGCAACGCTGCGCGGCCGTGTCCTTCTCGTGGACGACGAAGAAACCCTGCGGCTTCTCGGAGCCCAGATGCTGGGCCACATCGGCTTCGCAGTCCTCACGGCCGCCGACGGCGTGCAGGCAGTCGAGCTCTACCAGACCCGCTGGCGAGACATCGACATCGTGATACTCGACCTGACCATGCCCCGCATGGACGGCGGGGAAACGCTCCGCGAACTGCAGCGCATCAACCCCGATGTCCGCGTCATCATGTCCAGCGGCTACGCCCAGACCGAACTCTCCACCCGGTTCGCCGGCAAAGGCCTGGCAGGCTATCTGCAGAAGCCCTACAGCCTGGCGACTCTCAAGGAGACCCTCCGCCGCGCCACTGCGACGGACTGATCAGGCTTGGGCGCGCGGCCGAAACAATATCCCGGCTGGTTGATTGGGTGGCATGCTACGCCGCAA
>JANYKD010000480.1 GCA_025361735.1 Phycisphaerales bacterium | reverse complement strand
ACCAGCGTGATCCCCATGGCAATCCAGCTCCGGCTATCGCGTAGCGCGAACAGCAGCGGATCCTCCAGTAGCACCTTACGCCGCGCCAGAAACCATACGCGCGTGATCCAGTAGAGGAACACCGGGCAGATCATCCAGAGGAACTGCGGATGCCGGTAGAGATCGTGCCGCAGGCCCCCGTTGATGTACAGCGTCAGCACGAGCACGGCCATGTAGCCGCTGGCAGGGCCGACGCTTTCGATGATTCCCAGGTCCGACGGATAGTACGCCCGGCCCTTGAGCGCCTCGCCGTCATCATCCTGCCGGAGCAGTTCCGAATAACGCTTGGCAAAAGCCAGGCTCAGGAACAGGAACATCGACAGCGCCAGCAGCCACGGGCTGACCTCCACTGTCGCCGCAAAGCCCCCGGCAATCAGGCGCAATGTGTACAAACCGGCCAGCGTGATCACGTCCAGCAACAACCGCCGCTTCAGATCCATCGAGTACGCCAGCGTGATCAGCAAATACGCGCCCAGTGCGTAACAAAACTGCCGGCCGACAACCAGCCAGCCCATCGCAAACGCCCCGGCCAGCATCGACACCACCATCAGCATCCCAGTGGTTACCGACAATTGCCCGGCGGCGAATGGCCGGCCGCGCTTGGTCGGATGCTGGCGGTCGTGGTCCATATCGCGGATGTCGTTGATGATGTACCCGGCCGACGCGGCCAGGCAGAACGCCACAAACCCCAGCCCCACCGCGCCCAGCTTGTGCCCGTTTCGCACCTCGTGCGCCATCGCCAGCGGCACGAACAACAACAGGTTCTTGGCCCACTGGTACGGCCGCAGCGCCCGGATGACGGGCGGCAGTCCAGCGCTCGGAATCGGTGCAGACTCGGCCATAGGCGCACACTGAGTGTATCCGAAAGATCGGCCAATCGCAGCCGAATTGAATGTTCTCCAGGGATATCCCGGTTATCGGACTCGGCAAGACCGCTCTGCGTGACTAGAATGTTGGCCACGGACAGAAAAGGACAACTTCATGGCTACCCAGGTTGAAGTGCCGACGCTCGGCGAATCGGTTACTCAGGCAATCCTCGTGAAATGGCACAAGAACGACGGCGATCATGTCGCGCTCGACGAGCCGGTGTGCGAACTCGAAACGGACAAGGCGAACGTCGACATCCCTGCCAAGGCGGCCGGCACGCTGCGCCGGCTCAAGCAGGAAGGCGACACCGTGGCCGTGGGCGAGAGCGTGGCTGTCATCGAAGCCGGCGGCGCGCCGGCCTCGGCGGTGGCGGCAAAGACTGTCGCCGCTACGACGGTGCCGGCCGCGAAATCGAAACCTCAAATTTCAAATTCCAAATCTGAGATATCAAATTTGAAATCCGACTCTTCCGATCCCAAACCTCCCTCCGCCGATCTCTCCGACCTGAGCCCCGCCGTCCGCCGCGTTGTTGCGGAAAATAAACTCGATCCGGCCGCCATCCCCCCTACCGGGCCCGGCGGGCGTATTACCAAGGAAGACGCTGAAGCGGCCGCGGCGAAGACATCGCCCGCAGTCGTCCCGTCCGCTTCTGCTCCGGCACCGGCGGCCATTTCGTCTCCGTCGACAGCATCGGCCGCGACAGCGAGCTCCGACGGCAGCCGGCGCGAGCCCATGTCCAAGATCCGCAGGAAGATCGCCGAGCGGCTCGTCCAGGCCCAGCACACGGCCGCGATTCTCACGACATTCAATGAGGTCGACCTGACCGAAGTCATCGGCCTGCGTGGCCGCCTGAAGGAACAGTTCGAGAAGGTTCACGGCGTGGGCCTGGGGTTCATGAGCTTCTTTGCCCGCGCCGTCGTGCAGGGTTTGAAGGAGGTTCCCAAGCTCAACGCGTTCGTCGACGGCGACGACTTCGTCTACCACGACTCCATCAACCTTGGCATCGCCGTCAGCACCGAACGCGGGCTGGCCGTGCCGGTGCTACGAAATGTCCAGGATATGTCTTTCGCCCGCATTGAATCGGAGATCAAGCGACTCGCCCAGGCGACGCGCGACGGCAAGCTCGCGCTTGAGGAGCTCTCAGGCGGCACCTTCTCCATCACCAACGGCGGTGTGTTCGGTTCGCTGCTGAGTACACCCATCCTCAATCCGCCGCAGTCGGGCATCCTCGGCATGCACACCATCCAGAAGCGGCCGATGGTCGTCAACGACAAGATCGAGATCCGCTCGATGATGTACCTGGCGTTGAGCTATGACCACCGCATCGTCGACGGCAAGGAAGCCATCACCTTCCTCGTTCGTCTCAAGCAACTCCTTGAAGACCCGGCGAGGCTCCTGCTGGAGATCTGAAGCTCGAAGACTGGCAAACGCCATGACCATCACCGTCCTGTTCACCTGCGTGCTGATTTTTCTGGCTCGCGTCACCGATATCACGCTGGACACGATCCGCACGGCCGCCATCATGCAGGGCCGGCGCTATTTCGCCGCGATCCTCGGATTCTTTGAGGCGCTGGTCTACATCTGCGCGGTGGCCAAGGTGCTGTTGAACCTCGACCATCGCGTCTACGTCATCGCCTACGCCCTGGGCTTTGGCGCGGGAACATATCTCGGGATCGTCATCGAGCAGCGCCTGGCCTTCGGATCGCAACTCGTGTCATTGTTCACGCGCGCGGGAACGAACATCGCCACGGCGCTGCGGGAAGCCGGATACCGGTTGACCGAACTTCGCGGCCATGGCCGGGATGGCGAGCTGTCCATTCTCTACATCGAAGTGCCCCGCCGCCAGACGCGGCAACTGCTCCGCAAGGCGAGAGAACTGGATGCGGCCGCGTTCTGCATCATCAACGACGTCCGGCCGGTCGCGGCAGGAGCCGGGATAGCGCCGTCGGTTCAGGAGATTGCGACCCTGGAGCGCGGCAAACCAGCTCCGTAGCCCCGGCGACGGGACTTTGCGGCCGCCTACCACAGGCAATGGGAAGCGTTCAGTGCTTCTTGTTGTTGTGGCAGACCAAGTCGATCACCACGGCCGATGCCAGCATAAGCACATCGTCCTGTCCATCGGCCACGTCAACGCCATAGGTGTCGGTCCAGGTGAACCACTGCTTGGAAACGGCCGCGATCACCTGACCGCGACGGACAAACGTGTACTCGTGGTCCATGAAGTCGCCCTGGGCCTCGATGTCGTCCGGGCCGGGCACGTCGACAGTGAAACTGCATTGAAAGAAGGTGAACAGTTCCTTCTTCACCACGGCCGCCAGTTCGGCGCCGCGCCAGATCTGGTATGTCGGACCCCAGGAAAGCAGCTTCTGCGAGATGAACGCCAGTTCGTTGCCCTCGATGTCCTGGAAGGAAAGCTTGTCACCGAAGGAGATGGCCCGGCCATCGACCAGGAATGCGTCCCGGCCGGTTTCATCCTGGATCGCGTAGTCATCGCCAAGACAGAAGAAATTCTGTTTCATGAGGTATCGCATGGCCGGCATTGTCGGACGGCCAAGCGGGACGTCCAGTAGAAAACGTCGTCGGAATTGTATTGGGGCGTCCCGCGAACCGATGCCGGTCCGGCGCTGCCATGTCCTCCGGCCGCTCAAGAAGCGATCACGTCGAAGCCCTTCTCCTCCACGATTGCAGGCTCGAGCCGCGGCGCCAGAAATTGAATTACCAGGAAAGCCACGAGGTAGGCCGAACCCGCGCAGATGAAGGGCACGAGGTAGCTCTGGCGTTTTTCGACGGAGTATCCCACCAGCCACTGGAACAGGGATGCGCCAATGTAGCCGCAGGTGCCTCCGAGCCCAGCCACCGACGCCACCGCACGTTTTGGGAACATGTCGCTGACGGTTGTGTAGATGTTGGAACTGAACCCCTGGTGAGCGGCTGTCGCCAGCCCCATTATGAGCACGGCCGACCAGAGACCGGATACCTGCTGGGCGAACATAATGGGCACGACGCCAAGGGCACAGATGAAGATCGCGGTCTTGCGAGCGCGGTTGATGCTGGAGCCTCGCTTGATCATCGAAGATGAAAGCCATCCGCCACTGATGCTGCCAATATCAGACATCAGATAGATGATTATGAGTGGCAGGCCGATGCTCAGCAGGTCGAGCTTGTGCTGCTTGTTGAGGAACTTGGGAAACCAGGTCATGTAGAACCACCACATGGAATCGGTGAGGAACTTGGCGATGGCGAAGGACCACGCCTGGCGGTAGCCCAGAAGGGTTATCCAGGGCACATTGACGGTCGGCTCGGGCGGGTCGCTGTTGATGATGGCCAGTTCGCCCGGCGAGACGCGGGGATGCTCGGCCGGGCGGCGATAGAGCGGAAGCCAGAAAAGGAGCCAGATGAAGCCCATGGCGCCGGTGCCGACGAAGGCCCACTGCCAGCCGTATCTGGATGCGATCACGGGCACGACGGCCGGGGCGATGATCGCGCCCATATTGGTGCCGGCGTTGACGAATCCGAAGGCCAGGGCGCGCTCACGCTTGGGGAACCACTCGGCCAGGGTCTTGGTGGCCGCCGGGAAATTCGGCGATTCGGAAAAACCCAGGGCGGCGCGACAGAAACCGAAACTCCACGGTCCCCGGGCCAGGCAGTGGGCTATGGAAGAGATGCTCCAGGCCGTCAGGGCAATCGCATAGCCGATGCGCGTGCCGATTTTGTCGAGCACGCCCCCGGAAATAAGTTGTCCGGCCGCGTAAGAGAGTGCGAACGCCGACTGTATATAGCCGTACTGAACATCACTGATGTGATATTGCGCCTGCAGCGGCGTGGCGAGGATTCCCATCACCAGTCGGTCGACGTAGTTGATTGTTGTTCCGAAGAAGACCAGTGCGAGAATCACCCAACGGAAATGGGTGATGCGCTGTTGGGTTGGATCGAGCTGGGCAACCAGTGGAACGTCGGCGCGTGGTGATTGCATGGGGCGGTACGTTAACCGGGATTACGCGGACTTGAAAGAGAATCTCGCGAGCTCACGGTTCCTTCCGCCGGCCGGTATATCCCGGCATATCCGGCTCAGGCAGTGCAAACGCGGCCCGCTTGCCTTCCTCGATCGCCTTCAGCATCGTGCGATAGTCCGGGTCACTCGTGTCGGCGAACAGGGGAATCGGTTTGCCGTCCATGGTCTTCTCGATGCCGCGGCCGCCGGCGCTCCTGGGGAGATGGGCCGTCAGCAACGGGCTGAACTGCGGACGCGTGAAGTTCACCCAGGCGCCCATGCCGCCGAAATCGCCGGTGCCGGGGAAACCGGCATGGCACGAGGCGCAGCGACGCTGGAAAATCGGCATCAAGTCTTTGGCGAACCAGTCGGCCATGCGGGCTTCGGTGGGATGCGCGAACAGATCGCGCCGGCCGGCGGACTTGGGGCGGGCGTGGGCGTACGTGCCATAGTACGGCACGTCGGCGTCCATCCATGTGTAGATTCGCTGGCGGTCGGCCGGGGTCATCTTGCGCTCGGGCCGTTCAATGAGCCCGGTCAACCGGCTGGCGTGCGAGCCGGCCCAGAGCGGCTGATTCACGGTCGTCGGCGTCCACAGCAGCCAGTAGAAATGCACCAGCGGTTTGCCCTTGGCCGCTTCCGCCGGCAGCATCTCGCCGGTGTCCATGTTGTGCTGGCGATAGGATTTGGACCGGCCCAGCAGGTTGTCGTAGGCGGCGTTGAAGAAGCGCGTCTTGTCGCCGGAGAAATCGTAGCCGCCGGCCGGATTTCCGCCCTCGTGGCAACTCACGCAATACTTGTCGAGCACAGGTTGCACGGTGGTGACGAAGTCGATGATGCCGTCGGGCGCCCACTCGGGTTTGACGGGCACGCTGGCCGGGCGACGGGCCGCCAGCGGTACTTTCGCGGCCGGCGGCGGGGCGGAAACGCGGCTCTCGTGGCAGCCGACGCAACTGACCTGTTCGCCGGGCATCAATTGGGCGGCCGAGGTCATCCGCTGTAATTCCCGGCCATCCGCATCGAGCGCCTGAAAGTAGATCTCGCGCATGGCCGGGGCCACGAAATGCGCTGAGCCATCCTCCTCCACCGGAACCGTGCCCCAGGATCGCTTGGCGTAATAAGTGCCGTAACCCATCACCGGCGACTGATCGAATGCCCGCGAAACCAGGTCCTCCGTCTTGCGGACCTGCTCCATGATGCGGATCGATTTCACCTGGCCGCGATGAATGATGGGCTCAAGCCCTTGGTACACATCGACGAGCAACATCGTGCCGGTGGGCGACTCCGCGGGTGCCGCGGGTTTCTCCGAGGCGATCCGCGACGGCATGGCCGGCGGGCGCGGCGTCGGTCGGATGGGGATGGGGTTGTAGCAGCCCATGGCCGGGTCTTCGTAGAGCAGGCGTTTGCGGTCCTGCATGTCGTGCAGATAGAGTCGGTATCGCTGAAGTCCGCCGCCGCCGTAGGAGCAGAGGAAACTCTGCTCATCGAGCGGAAACGGGTCGCAGTACGACCAGGGGAATGCGTGGTCGCCGATTCTGGGGAACTCTTTCGTGATCCAATCAAACCCGACGCCGCGCGGTTCTTCCGGGCCGAAAGTGGTGTCGATCCAGCCGATGGCGCCCTGGATGCAGCCGTGATGCGGGCCGAACGTCGCCAGTACGCGGTGGCTCTGGCCCGGGATGGGCCGGGCCTGCCAGAATGTGCCGGGGTCGCGGATGGTGTTGCCGAAGTAGAGCTGATAGGCCGTGCCGTAGGGGTTTTGCGTCCACAAGCTCTGGCGATAGGTGAGATCGCGGTCGATGTACTCCCAGCGTGTGAACAGCACCCGGCCACTGGGCAATACCTGCGGCGTGAGGTCGGACAGCGTGTTCATGCTCACACAACGGATGTCGCTGCCATCGGCCGACATGCGATGCAGATTCGACGCCGGCCCGGGCTGGCAGACGGTGTGGCCGAAGCGACGCGTGGAGACAAACACGATGCTGCCATCGGGAAGCTCGCACGGGTTGATGTCGTGAAACGCGCCGTCGGTCAGTTGCTTGAGCCCGGTGCCATCGACGCCAGTCCGCCAGATGTGCCAGTGCGTCTCATCCTTGCGCTGGTAGGTGAAGAGGACGGTGCGGGCGTCGTAGGAGAGATTGAGGTCGTAGATGCAGCCCTGCGGATCGCTGAAGATCGTGCGCGGCGCAGCGTCGGGGTGAGCGGGGTCCCATATGTGAATGCCGCATCCGGGATGCGCCGGGCGGGCGGCCCAGATGTTGGTGCCCACGGCCGGCCCGGGGGAGAGCGGATGGTGTGCGGCGAACAGAATCGGCGGAAGATCCTTGAGCGACAGTGATGCCGGCCAGGCCCATTCGCCGGGCTCGAGCGACACGCGGGCGACATCAACGCTGCTCGGCGCAGTCAGCTTGATCGCCAGGCGTGCCGAATCGCCATCGCGCGACGGCGTGAGATCGAAGCGGATCGTTCGCCACTGGCCCGATTCGACGGTGACGGCGGCATCGGCGAGCACGGCCCCGTCGTTCGCCTCGAGCGCGGCGTGAAGTTGGACATTGCTCTGCGAGCGGGCCCACAGCGCGCCGTGATAGACTCTGCCCGAGGCCACAGGAAATCCCGGCACATTCGTGGCCGGCGTCAGGATTCCGGCTTCGCCTGAGCCCTTCTCAAACATGATCCGCTGCCGCCGGCCTTCGTGGAATAGCGCTTCGCTGTCGAGGGTGAAACTCGCGGACGAATCGCCGCGCCGAAACCCGGTCCAGTTCCCGCAGACGCCGGAACGAGTGGAGTCGATACTCGATTCCCCGCCAGCAAACGCCACAGCCTCCGCCGGGCGGCCGCCGCTACTGACACGGAAATTTCGGAACCGGGCGGCCCGCTCCCAGGCACGAAACCCGACTCGGCCCGGCGCGAGCGGATGCTCTTTGTCCTCAAAGCTGGCGGCCGGCTTGCCATCGACTGAGATATCAAGCGTCTTGCCCTTTGTGCGCACAACCAGCGCCACCCAACGATCGCCCCCGCCGCGCCAGGCGTCTCGTTTCTGAAGAATCGCCTCGAAGTTATGCCGATGCCGCCCCAGCACGAGCGTCCCGTCGGCCTGGATGGCGACTTCATACCCCGTGAAATTGTCCGCGCCCTCGGCCGCGTCGGCGACCCGCACAATCAATCCCGCGTTGCCTTCGCCGCCGCCGGGAAGGAGAACCTCGACGCTGACTTCCATCTCATCGGGCAGCGCGGCGTTGTACATCGCCTTCGGCCCGCCTGCGGTCCGGGCGATCCGCAATTCGCCATCGCGCAATTCCCACTGTCCACCGGCCGCTGTGAAATCCTTTGAGAGCGTCACCCCGGGCGCGGCCGCTCGGAACCAGTCGTCGATGACGCCGTCGGTCCACGGCTGGCCCGCGTATGCGGTGGCTGTCAGAATCAGCAAGCCAACAACCGAGAGGATTTGGTGGAGGTATCTGGCCATGGCTTCCTTATGTACCGCGTTGGGGATGCGAGGTGAATGGGAAAGTTCGGAGTCCCGCCTTCAGGCGGTCCGGGTTACACACGAGACCGCCTCAAGGTGGGACTCCGAACAGTCGCTACCGGCCCTTGTAGCTCACCAGCGTCCGCATTCGCCGCACAATGCGAACCAGATCGCTCTGGGCGTCCATCACCTTGTGGACATCCTTGTATGTCGCCGGCGCTTCTTCGCGCAGGGCATCGACGAGCGTGGGATCGAAATAGACTCCATCGAGCTGCCGGCGGACATCGCGCTCACCGATACGCCGCCGGGCTTCGTGGCGAGACATGATTCGGCCGGCGCCATGGGATGACGAACAGAGCGAATCGGCGTTGCCCTGCCCGTCGGCGCGAAAGGTGGTCGTCCCCATCGAGCCGGGAATGAGGAGGCGCTGCCCGGCATGTGCCGGCGAGGCGCCTTTGCGATGGACCCACAGTTCCCCGGCGGCGTGGCGCTCCAACTGCACACTGTTGTGGTCGACGTCCACGTATGTATCCCAAGCGGCCGGGCAGCCGAGAAGTTCTTCAACGAGCTTCGCGGCGCTGTCGATCATTGCTCTGCGGCTGGCGGCCGCGAACCGGCGGGCCCACTGCATATCGTGCAGATATGCCCGGCCGGCATCGGAGTCGCTGTCGAGCCACTTGAGGCCGCCGGCGCCGCGCGTTGTCTGCACAAGATGATGGTCCCTGACGGCCGGCCCGATGGCTCGCGAGCCGGAGTGGACCATCAGCCAGAGCGAGCCATCGTCTTCAGCCTGCAACTCCAGGAAATGGTTGCCCCGGCCAAGCGTGCCGAGTTGCACGGCGCCGTCACGCCGGGCAATGCTCTGCAGGGACGCATGCGAGAGCGAGGCAATATCCAGTTCCTGCGGCCAGGAGCCCGCGCTCGGAAGCCGGTTCCACGGACAGATCCGTCGCAAGCGTATGAGCAGCTGGGCGGCCGCTTTCGCGTTGAGCATCTCGGCGGCCGCATCGAGTTTCACGGCAGCATAGCCGCAACCGATGTCGCCGCCGACGGCTTCGGGATAGACGAGCCGGCTGGTACCGACGGCCAGGCCATTGCAGAGCAGCCCGGCCGGGTGGACATCCGGCATGATGGCGACGTGGCGAACATCATCCGCATGAACGATGCGCTGGATCGCCTCGCCGGCGTCACTGGGAATCCGGCCACAAATCCACTGTCGCACAACAGGCTCGGTCATAAATCACCTCCTGACTGCATCGGCACCACGAGAAAGGCCAGTTCCGGGGCACGTTTGCGGGTGATGGCGCTGGCCAGTTCGGCGCGCAGCCGGTGCGTCACCTCGGCAAGGTGGCAGTAGATATCGGCCGCCGGAACGTCCGGCGCGGTTGTGTACACGCGCACCAGCAGCCGCGAGGCGTTTGGCGCGGGATCGACGCCGTCCACAACCAGGTCAGCGAGGACGGGGTCGTGTGCCAGGTCCATCAACGCGCCGGTCAGGACGCGGAACGCCTGTCGGCACAGTTGCTGGGTCTTGTGATCCTGACGCTTGGTCCGGGAATTTCGGAAGTCACTTTCAAAACGATCAAACTCAGAACGATCACCAAAATGAGATTGGTGCTTGCCCATGAAATCTCCATGTCGCGCCTGTTTCGACAGGCGCGCGAATACTCAATGTTTCTCAGGAAACGGAAGACGGCCCGCCGCGAAGGCGGTACGCCAGACTAAAGATGGGATGGTCGCGCAAACATAGGGAGACTCCGGCAAACGACAGTGCCAAGAATAACACGTTCGGCCACATATGGCAAATCGGAAGTCGGAAAATCGAAATTCGCACCGATCCGGGCTAAACTTCCTGACTATGTCCAATGACACATTCGATCTCATCGTCATCGGCGCCGGTCCCGGCGGTTACGTCGCGGCCATCCGGGCGGCCCAGCTCGGTATGAAAGTCGCCTGCGTCGAACGCGAGGCGCTGGGCGGAACGTGCCTCAACGTCGGCTGCATCCCGTCCAAGGCGCTGCTCGACTCATCCGAGAAATACCACGAGGCGAAATCATCGCTCGGCAAACATGGGATCAATGTGGCCGGCGTGACGCTGGATCTGCCGCGGATGATGGCCCGCAAGAGCGACGTCGTGAAAGCCCTGACCGGCGGCGTGGGCATGCTCTTTAAGAAGAACAAGATCGAGCATCTGCGCGGCCAGGGGCGGATCGTGTCGGCGGGCGTTGTGGAAGTGGCCTCCAGCACCGGCAAACAGCAGGTGACCGGCACGAACATTCTCATCGCCACCGGTTCGGCGCCGATCCAGATTCCGGCGCTGCCGTTTGATGGCAAGAACATTTTCTCTTCGACCGAGGTCCTGTCGCTGACGGAACTGCCCAGGCGCCTGGCCGTCGTCGGGGCGGGATATATCGGGCTGGAGATGGCGTCGGTGTGGAACCGGCTGGGCAGCGAGGTCATCGTGCTGGAGTTTCTCGAACGGGCCCTGCCGAACATGGATCGGGAGATGGCCGGGCAGTTGCAGAAGATCCTCGAAAAGCAGGGGCTCAAGTTCCGCTTCAGCACGACCGCGCAGTCGGCGGCGATCGAGAGCGGCAAGGTGAAGATCGCCTGGACCAGCGGCGATCAGAGCGGCGTCGAGGAAGTGGACAAGGTGCTGGTCTGCGTCGGCCGGCGGCCGGTGACGGATGGGCTGGGGCTGGCCGAGTTGGGCGTTGAGCAGGACAAGCGCGGGTTCATCAAGGTGGATGGGCATTTTGCGACGAGTGTGAAAGGCATCTACGCGATCGGCGATGTCATCGGCGGGCTGATGCTGGCCCACAAGGCCGAGGAAGAGGGTGTCGCGCTGGCCGAGCTGCTGGCCGGCAAGGCGGGGCATGTGAACTACAAGGCGTGCCCTGGCGTGGTCTACACGCATCCGGAACTGGCCACGGTGGGCCTGACCGAAGAAGAAGCGGCCGCTCGCGGGGCGATCAAGGTGGGCAAGTTCCCGTTCCTGGCCAATGGCCGGGCCAAGGCGATGGACGCGACAGAGGGACTTGTGAAGGTGATCACAGATGCCAAGACCGACCGGGTACTGGGTGTACATATCCTCGGGGCGCATGCGAGCGATGTGATCGCCGAGGCCGTGCTGGCCGTCGAATTCGCGGCCAGCAGCGAGGATATCGCCCGGGCGTTTCACGGGCATCCGACGATGTCGGAGGCGCTGAAGGAAGCGGCGATGGCGGTGGAGAAGCGGGCTATTCACATGTGAGGGCCAGAAGGATGGATTGTCCCACGATGGAGGTTGTCGGGGACCGACGGGACCTCCTTTGGACCCAAACAGGACTCGATTTTGGTTATCCAGGATCCCTATCTGAATCATAACTAATTATATTAAAGACTCTTACAAGGTACTCAGCCAACGCCAACCTCTCGAAAAAGCACCTTTTCATCCCTCGCACCAGCTCCGCCCGGATATCAGCAGCCATTTGGTGCTATATGTGTAACACGGCGGCGACCAATCCATTACAATTCCGGGGCAAATCCCTTACCCCGCCACCGGAACCGGAGTAGTCTATCCGCAGTGTGTTGGAGAGGAGATCAGTCATGGGTTTCAACACCATTGAATCGCTCGAATCCCGCCGCATGCTCTCGGCCGTGGCCGCTCATGTTGTCGGCTCGACGCTGAAGGTCACCGGCACGCCCCGCAACGACAGCATCGTCGTTTCCCTCAAGGGCCAGACCCTGACCGTCAAGGCCAATAAGATCGCCCGCACCTTCCCCGCCAAGGGCGTCAAGCTCATCGACCTCCGCGGCGGCGGCGGCAACGACAAACTCCAGGTCACCGCCCCCATCGCCTACAAACTCAATGGCGGCAAGACCACGACTCCCGTCGTCACCGGCCTCAGCCCCGTTCAGACCATTCCCACCACGAACACATTTCAGGCGTCATCCAGCACGCTACGTCTCACGCAACCGTCATCCAGCACACTGTGTCTCACGCAACCGGCGGGCGGCGCGACAGCAACGAGCTCGTCGACAGTGACACTTAGTGGGGGAACTCTAAAACTTTCCGGGGCGAATTCCACTTCGAGCGTCACCATCCTGACCGGAGGCACCACGTGCCTCAACTCCTTCGGTGGCGCAGTAATCGACAGTGGCACGGGCACCCTGACGATCAATGCCACCAATACCACCTTCGCAAACACGACCAATGGCGCGATCCTGATCGCTGGCCCGGTTGCGATCAACGGCGGCACAAACACCTCTTTACGCCTCACTCCTGTCACCCAATACAATGTGAACTCGCTGTTCGGTGTCGTTCGTGCCAGTCCATTTTCACTAGATTACGGCACTATCGACAACGGAACGTTGACAATAGACCGGGCCTGCGGCAATGTGCGTTTGTTTTACCAGACGCTTCCCGTCGGACCGACTCCGCGAATAGTCTTCTCGGGTGACGAGACGGCCTGGAATCAAAGCTTCATCAACATTGCCCTCTCGAACTCGGCCGCTATTTCGCCGGGCACCCACTCGCTCATCAGCTTTGCGGACGCCGCGTATCTCCCGGCCAACATCGGCCACGCAAGCTTCAGCCCCGACATCTGGCTCCCCCAGTACACGTATAATCTCGTCCTCAACGCCGCCAACCGCACGCTCGATCTGGTCATTGCCGACAAGCCGCTGGACGCTGGAGCCAGTAGCCAAATCATCTTCAACGGCAGTCCGATTCTCAATACCCCGGCGGACCCGGGAACCGGCCAACTCGTTATTGATGGCGCGCCGGGCAATGCTACCGGTGGAATTCTTGTCGCAGGTGGCAGCTCCCTGTTTGTCGGAACGACTCAGTCCGGCAACTTGAACCTCGATGGCGTGGTGGACCCGCGCGATGCCGCGCTGGTCTTGACTGCGGGCTCCGGCACGCTGCTGATCAACAATGGCACCACCGTGGCCACGCTCGCGCCGCTGGGGACGAATCTCAACATCAATTCCCAGTCGATGCCCGATACGCCGCTCACCATCCGCATCGGCGGCGTCCCCACGTTCGGGCTCCCGTCCGCGGCATCGCTGACGGCGCTGTATCTCAAGCCGACGATGACCGTCGAGTTCGCGACCCTGCCGACGCCCGGCCAGGTTCCGCTGCTCACGCTCAACGGCGGCGAAACTGTCTACGTCGATCACCCGCTCGGCTTCACGATCACACTCGCTCCCTCGGCTAGCATCGCCCCGGGCACGTATCCTCTCGTCCACTTCGCCGACGGCGCCTTCATGCCCGGCGACATCAGCGGCATGCAGTTCAAGTCAGACACGCTGCCTGCACAATACACCTACACGCTCGCCCTCAACGGCGCCGCTCGCACCATCGACCTGGTCGTCGCCGACAAAACGGCCGTCGATCCGATTGTGACCGAGGCGCCGGCCACCGATCCCGTCGTCGCCGACCAGCCAGCGTAACAGCAAACGCCCGTCCCATTCAGCCTCAAGGCAATCGCATGAAGTGCCGCCGGTGTCCTCACCGGCGGAATCCCAAGCCACCAATCAACCGGCCGGATCACATCCGCTTGCCATGCTTCATGAGCGTCGTCTCGCACACCTTGTCCAGCGTCTCGCAGACGATCTGCACCTGCCGCGGCTGCAGTTGGTTGAAGAACGGCAGGGCGATCGTCCGGGCGGCCACGTATTCGCACACCGGGAAGTCGCCCGGTTTGTGGCCGAACTGCCTGGCCACGTAGGGCTGCAGATGAATCGGCGGGAAGTAGTTCGAGCAACCGATCCCCTCGGCCCGCATCTGCATGATGATGCTGTCGCGATCTTCCGGCTCGAACAGGTCCGTCAGCCGCACCACAAACACGAACCAGCTCATCGAGATGTCCTCGGTGATCGTCGGCACGATCACGTACCGGCTGGTCATCAGCCGGGTGATGTAGTCACCGGCCACCCGGCGGCGGGCCTCCAGCAACTCCGGCAACCGCCGCATCTGCACGATGCCGATGGCCGCGTTGATCTCCGACAGGCGGTAGTTGTATCCCAGCCGCTGATGCGCCAGCCAGGACATTCCCTCGCGGCCCTGGTTGCGGAGTGCCCGGCAGGCGGCCGCGAACTTGTCGTCGTCGGTCAGGATCATGCCCCCTTCGCCCGTGGTGATCTGCTTGTTCGGATAAAACCCAAAGACGCTCGCCCGTCCGAACGATCCGATCTGCCGCTTGCCGACGATGCCGCCCAGGCCTTCGCAGGAGTCCTCGATCAGCAGCAGCTCATGTTTCTGGGCGAACTGTTCCAGCTCGGGCATGCCGCCCGGATGGCCGAACGCCTCGACCCCCACGATCGCCTTGGTCTTGGGCGTGACCGCGGCCGCCAGCTTGGTCATGTCGATGTTCAGCGTCTTGGGGTCGATATCCACAAACACCGGCCGCGCCCCGGTATAGAGGATGCAGTTGGTCGAAGCGACAAACGAGAACGGCGTCGTCAGCACTTCGTCTCCCGGCCCGACGCCGGCCGCGACCATGGCGCAGTGCAGCCCGGCCGTTCCGGACGACACGCCCACCGCGTGCCGCCGCCCGGTCAGTTTGGTGAACTGCTCCTCGAACGATTCGATCCGCGGGCCGATGGAAAGCGTCGGCGTATGCAGCACATCCACGACGGCGTCGATTTCCGCCTGGGTAATGTCGGGCGACGATAGGGGAATCTGCTGAGCCATGGACGCGGATTGTAGCAGCCGGTATGAAAGGCAAAAGGAAAAAGGAAGAAGGAAAAAGCGAATGCAAAAGGCAGACTGCATCGTTCGGAGCTTTCCACCCATCGAGACCCCCGGCGCGCGGGTCCTGATCCTCGGCACCATGCCCGGCATCGTTTCCCTGCAGCAGCAGCAATACTACGCCCATCCGCAGAACGCGTTCTGGAAGATCATCGGCGAGATTCTCGGCTGCGATCCCGCCAGCGCCTACGAGGTTCGCACCGCCGCCCTCTCCGCCGCGGGCATCGCCCTGTGGGATGTCCTCAAGTGCTGCGCCCGCGAAGGCAGCCTCGACTCCGACATCGATCTGGACACGATCGTCCCCAACGATCTGCCCGCCTTCCTGGCGTCGCACCCGCACATTCAGAAGATTTGCTTTAATGGCGCCCGCGCCGAGGCGCTCTATCTGCGCCGCGTCCGGCCGCATCTCGCCGCCGGTGCGGAGATATCTCATGTCCGCCTCCCATCGACAAGCCCGGCCAACGCCGCCATGCTTCTGGCCGAAAAAGTCCGCGCCTGGCGGGCGATCGTGAGCGCTGCGTGATGGGTGGCGCGTTGGCAGCTCAACGCACAGGCTGACTGTGATCGAGGACCTGCTGAATGTGTACGTCAACCTGCCGCAGAACGGCCGGATGCACGGAGAACCCATCGCTTTCATAGGTGAGGATGGGCATGCCGGTCTTCCAACTGTAGGGTTTGAGAATGGACTCGGAAACGCGGAAGGGGAGGCAGTTGAACGGCCCGATGGCGATGATTCCCGCGAAGCCGTCATCCCCGGCCGCTACGCCCTTGCCCACGGTCGAGACGGCCTCGCCGCCGACGGTCGGCGAGAGGTGGTGCGAGGCATGTTCGAACAGCCGGGCGATGTCATGGATGCCGCCCACGATCAGGCCGGTCTTCAGGAAGAGCTGCCGGTAGCGATCGTCGTAGTACTTGAGATGCCGGTACTCGGCCCAGGCGGCGAGGTAGTCCCGGCCGTCGGCCTGGAAGACGCGCAGGCAGGCGCGGGCGACGGCCACCCCGGAATCCGGCCGCACATGCCAGTCGCGGGCGACGGTGTTCATGCCGGCGTAGGCGGCGTAGAGCAGCAGTTCATTGAGACCGACGGGGACCAGGATGATCCCCTGCCGGGCATAGCGCTCGTGGACACCGTCCATGAACGCGGGGCTGAAGCGGAGAAAGAAATCTCCGGTCACGACGACCCTGGGCCGCTGGGCCGGGTCGGCGTGGGGAATCTTCGCGACTTGCGCAACCAGCGCCGGCAGGGCCGATTTCAGGGCTTTCACGGAGGGCTGGGTGGCGACGCACTGGGTCCAGCAGGTTCGCAGGCGCTCGGTGGCGTCGCCTTCGCCGACGACGCGCAGCGTGTGTTCCATCTCGACGAAGAGGTCGGCCAGGGTGAGGACCGGCGCCAACGATTGCGACATTTCGCGGACACTCAGGCCGTAGTGCCCGTTGCTTTCCTCGGGAGCGAAGATGAACAGATCCTGCAACTGGTTCTCGCGGATGAACCGCCGGAAGTAGTCCATGTAGCAGTCCATTACACAAGGCGCGCCGCCCGGCGCCATGTAGAACCCCACGACTTCGCCGGGCTGTCGCCGCTCGTGGGCCTCGAGCATCTGCCCGATGCAGATGGGCAGCGGCAGGCACTCCCGCCCGGAGGTGAAACGCAATCCCCGCTCCAACTGTTGCCGGTTGAGGTCGCACGGAGGTCCGACGTTCAGGCCCACCCATTTCGCCGCCAGGGCCATGGCCTGGGAATGGTAGTAAGAGAACGTCGGGAAGCAGATGTGGACCCGGGGATCGCGGAGGGCGAGGCGCTGGCCGGCGGAGGTGGTAACCACGGCATCGCGATCGATGTCGGCGGGCTTGAACGGCGAACCGGGAATCGTGCGCGAATGGTAGTTGGCGACAATGTCGCGAAAGGCCTCGAGGCGGGTTTGGATGCCCGCGTCGGCCGTGTGGGCGTCGATCTCGAGCATGAGATAGGGCTTGTCGCCCATCTCGGACGAGAAGAAAGAGTGGGTGAATGCGTCGATCGTGCAACTGAAGTTACTAACGTACAACAGGAACAGATTCGCGTGGCGCCTGGCGAGCGTGACCGCATTCATGGTGAGGTTGGGATAGTGCCACGCCGTCGGGCCGGCGCGCTCCTGTGGAAGACAGTCGCCGGGAATCACGCGCATGCCCATGCTCGCCAGCTTTCTGGCGATCGATTGGGAAGCTTCCGCCGGAAAGGCGTTGTAGCTGCGGCCGACGATGAGAATGGTTGGCGCGCCGTCAGCCAGCGCGTCCTTTAGGGCCTGCGAGCCCAGATCGCGCATGGATTGCTCGGCCTGGAGTTGGGCAGCGACAGCCTGCTCGTACGCCTGCCGGGCAGAGTCGTGGGAGCAGCCCAGTTGCGACTCGGCAAGGGTCACAAGCTCCTGTGACGCGGCGTAGCCATTGGTGAAGTCCAGAACCGGCGACAGGATGGTGGCGCTCGGGAAAGCCTTGGCGATGACATAGGGACTGGCCTGGGCGACCGGGCAGAGATACGAGTTTCTGCCTGCCTGCGGGTTGGGCATTCGACTCACCTGGGGCAGGAAGATCAGGTCGGTTCCGCCGTGGATCAGGTCCAGGACCGCGCCGTGGGCGATCTGCACGGGGAAACAGAACCCGGAATTGGCCTTCAAGGCGCCGGCCGAGTTGATCCCGGAGAGAACCACGTCCATCCCCAGTCGCTCGAAGAACGTGCAATAGAGCGGATAGAGCGAATGAGTGGTCAGAGCCCGGGGAATGCCGATGCGGCGTGCTCCGAGCGGGCGCGACGCGGGCGAGTTGAAAACGATGCGGTTCCTGGCCTCGACGAGATCGGCCATTTCCGCGACTTTGTCGGTCTGTTTCCAGAGCGTGTCGAACCGGCTGCATTTGCCGCCGAAAGGAAAGCGCCGTCCGGCCACTTCGAAGCGATCGATCGTGCAGTGGTTGCCGCAGGCACCGCAGGCAAAGTGGCCCAACTGCTGCATGGACGGCTCGGCCAGGCTGGCCAGGTCCCGGCCGTCGCCGGCGAATGCGCCGGCTCTTTCGATGGCGAGCAACGCCACGCCGATGGCGCCCAGCAACTCGGGATGCGGCGGAACGGTCACCTGTTTTCCAAGGCACTGTGCAAAGGCACAAGCGACGGCGCGGTTGAGAGCCACGCCTCCCTGGAAGAAGACCCGGCGGCCGACAGCGCGCGGACCCTTGACCTTGGAGAGGTAGTTGTTGACGACGGCATAGACAAGCCCGGCCGCGACATCCTCGCGCGAGTAGCCCTCCTGCAATGCCGTGCGGATGTCCGAGTTGATGAAGGCCGCGCACGTCGCCTTGAACTGGACCGGAGATGGGGCCCGCAGGGCGGCGTCGGTGATCTCGTTCAGCGCCAGGCCCAGGTCGCTTTGGGCGCACTCTTCCAGGAAGGAACCTGTCCCGGCCGAGCAGGAGGCATTCATGGTGTAGTCGATCGGCACGCGGTTGCGGAGGAGAATGTACTTGGAGTCCTGGCCGCCGATCTCGAAGATGGTGTCGACTTCCGGATCGCACTGGATGGCGGCGGCCGCATGGGCCGATATCTCGTTGTAGACGTGCGCTGTGCCGAGGTAGGCGGCGATCAGTTCTCTGGCCGAGCCGGTGGTCGCGATCAGGCCGATGCTCGCGCCGTCGAGTTGATCCACGAGTGCTCGCACACATTGGCGCGTGGCCTGGATCGGGTCGCCGCTGGTGCGCAGATAATGCGAGGCGACGAGCCCGCGCGTGGCGGGATCGAGCAGCACCGCCTTGGTGGTCGTGGAACCCGCATCCACACCCAGCACGAACGGCCCGGTGGCGGAACGATCCGGCGGCGGCGCGGACATGACGATCACCTGCTCGAGGGATGGCGCCAGTGGCGCCATGACACCCAGCGTCGGTTTGACCGTGAGGCAGGGGTGATCATGAATGGGCTGGTCGCGCGTCAGTACCGCAGCGCCGAGCGCCTCGAAGTACGGGCTTTCCGGAAGCACCACGATCGTCACTTGCGGAAGCTCGCCCTGGAGTGCCGCGACGAGGGCGCGGTTCTGGGCCAGGCCGCCGATGAGAAGGAGCCTGCGCACGGGGTTCGGCGAGCGTTCCAGAAGCGATACCACCTTGTCGGCCATGCTGTCGTGCAACGTGCAGAGAATGTCCTCGACGCTCGCTTCCTTGCGGTTGAGCTTGTGGGTGATGTCGGATTTGCAGTGGACGCTGCAGCGCGACGCGAGGGGCACGACATGGCCATTGAAAGAGCGGTTGATCGCTTCATCGAGACTCAAGCCAAGTCGGCCGATCTGCTGGATGAAGAACTCGCCGCTGCCCGCAGCGCACTGGTTGTGGGAGAGGGCGGTGAGAATCTTGCGTCCCTTGAGCAGGTACACGGCGAAGGTCTCAGCGCCCAGGGACGCGATGGCGTCGAAATCGCCGTGGACGTATTCGAGCGCGGCGTCGGTGGCCGCGGCCTCGGAGATGTGGCCGAGGTGGCCGCAGATGCCGTAGAACGATTTGCCGGGGGGAGACTCCTTGAGTATTCGCTGCAGAACCTGCAGCGCCTGGCCCTGGTGGTTGACCACCTGTGAGGTAAGTCGGTCCCCGTCGAGGCTGACGATCTTGATCGTCAGGGCGCCGATGTTGATGCCGACATAGGACATTGGGCCACCCTCCGCCATGCTGGCTTAGCCCGACCTGATTGTCCACTTACGTAACGCTCGTTGCCTGCCGTACGCGATCCGAAACGTCGGCGCTGACCGATCGCAGCAGGGTTGCTTTCCTGCCGCCGGCGTGGCCCTGTGCCTGTGCCTGATCGTTCTGATCATAATACGTGGGCGGCTCCAGGGTCCAGCCACGGCGCAGCCGCTTATCCTCGCGATGCAACGTCACCAGCAAGACCCGGCCCAGCACCGGTGCTGCGATCCGTGCCACCAGGCCGCACACACTGTAAACCTCTTGCAGCAGCGCGTCCATCTTTGCGGCGACCACCACATTGTTACGGAACCAGCGACGCGCCGCCCAGATCGCTCCGGCCACGAAGGTCGAGTAGCCGTGCAGATGGGCGCGGTATCGGTCCCGGATCCGCGGGCTGGGATGGTCCTTGTAGCGCCGCCAGCCCTGCAGGGTCGTATGCACGATCCGCAGAATACTCGGCCCGTTGGTTTCGTAGTCCCTGGTGAAGGCGCGGAGCAGGATGGCCGTTTCCGCACCCGGCGGGATATGCGGGTGGCGATAGTTGAAGCGGAGTTGCCCGTGGGTGTCGGCATGGGAAAACTCCTCCGTGTCCAACAGCACGCCCTGCCTGGACATCTCGGCGTGCAATGGGGTGCCATGTGTCGGAGTGTAGAGCATGAACTGGTGGAACTCCGTCTCGTGGCTGACCGCGTAGTCGATGGCGGCGTCGACATTTTCCGGGGTATGGGTCTCCAGGCCGATGATCGTCGAACCCAGGAGATGGATGCCATGCGAGTGCAACTCGCGGACCAGTTGGTGCGTGTCGGCGTGGCGCAGTTTCGCGTACTGGCTCGCCTCGCCTTCCAGGCCGATCCACACCCAGGAAACGCCCAGGCGCACCAACTGTTCCATCGAATACGTGCGCAGCGCGTTTGCCGAGCTGAAGACGTACAACTCCCAGGATTTGTTGTGCTCCACCATGAGGTCCAGCAAGCGCAGGGCGCGGGGCCGCTGCAGCAGGAAGTTTTCATCCATGATGAAGAAGGACTTTACCTTCATGAGCGTTTCCAACTGGCACATGATCCGAAAGAGCTCGTCGCCGGTTTTGTAGAAGTTCACGAACTGGCCCTTCCCGCCGAACATGTGCGAGGTGGCGCAGAAGTTGCACCCGACGGGGCACCCAACCGAGGGGACGAGCGTGGCCGCGATGTTATCGGCGCCGGACGGCAGGGACACGCCCATCGCCCGGCGGTGCGAGCCGCTCCACAGCAAGGGATGCCGGATGGGCTGATCCTCGTCTTCGCCCAGGAACTGGCGGAACCAACTGACACCCTCGGCACGCACAATGTGATCCGCGTCGACTTGCTCCGACAGGTCCGGCAGGCTGGCGATGTGGCCGCCAATCACAATCGTCGCCCGCGGAAGGAATTGGCGGATCAATTCACACATCTTGCGAACCTTGCCGATGTTCGGCACGATGGCGCTGATGCCCACCACGTCGTAGTTCTGCGTGCGGATTTCCTCAATGAATCGATCCAGGGTCGGGAAGTCCAGGCATGTGCAGGGCGCGGCGATGTTGGCCTGGATGAACAGCAGTCCCCAGGAGCGATGGAACATGCGCAAGGAGAATGGCCCTTGCACGCGGGTCACCTGGTTGTGGTGCAGTTCCATGGGGTTGATGGTGCGGCTGCCGTACTCATCGTCCTGGGCGTAGGGGCCAAAGACACTGGTCAACAGGATGTTGGCCCGCGTGCCCAGCGGGTGGACGGGCGCTCGGGGAATGGTGATGGGTTCGCAAAAGGCCAGTTGCATAATACCTCCGGTCGCGCGTTGGCTCGCTTGATGCCGATGCGACCTGAGGCAGGGGCAGGAAAGCCCAGTGTGCAGTCGTCTTGAGAGGGGAGTTGAGCAAGCAACAGCCGCTCATGAACCGGCGGGTTTGAGAGGTTGCTGGCTTCGACAGCCAATGTTCAATCGGACTCTCAGTTGGGATTATATGCGCGGTGCGATCGCAGTATCAGGTAAAATCGTTCAATTCACGATTTTGTGGAACGAAGCGGCGCGGCAGTCTTTTCGGGAGCAGAGTTGGTAGCACAGCGTCTCGCCTGTGGCAAAGTGCTCGGACACAACCGAGACGGCTGTGCTACGTTTGGCGGCCTTGGTGTTCTCCCGAAAAAGTTGCCGCGCCGGAGCGAAGCAGGCAAACGCATATGCGCTCGCGTCTACACGTCCATGGAGCGGAGGGCCAGATCGCGCAATGTGGCTGACCAGTCCTTGCGGATGCCGCTCAGTGCGAATTCCATGACGGTTTCCGAAGTGATCGCCGTGGCGAGCAGCACAAGATTTCGGGCCAGGGGGTAGTCGCAGATGTCGGCCGCGGTGTCGGCAGGAACGCGGTAACGCTCGTCCCAGATGATCTCGCAGTAGTCGGCGGCCAGGCCGACGTGCAGACAGGGCGTGGCCTGTCTGCGGCATTGCTCCTGTACGAGACATCGCGAGGCGGAGTTGTCGAAGGTGTCGATGACGAGGTCCACATCTTTCAGCAGGATGCGGGCGTTGTCGGCCGTCAACTGTTTGCGGACGGGTTCGATCTCGATGCCGACGCTGCGGAAGATGCGGTTGCGCAGGGCTTCGACTTTCCAGAGGCCGACCTCGGATTCGCCGTACAGCTGGGTGCTGACGTTGTGATCCTCGACGCGGTCGTGGTCGATGACGCGCAGCCGGGAAAACCCCTGTCGCGTGAGATTGTCGGCCAGGTTCGAGCCGAGAGCGCCAGCGCCGCAGAGGGCGACGCGGAGTGTGCTGAGTCGGGCGAGTTGCTCCCGGCCGCGATAGATCTCTTCATGATGCAGTTTGCCGGCCATGGTCAATCCTCGGGGTTCATTCGGAGAAGCAATCCTCCCTGCCGACCTTCGCGCAGAACGCCGATGAGGCTGTGCAGGTCGAAGTTCTCGTCCTCGCCCGACAGGCAGATGCCGGCGCTCTGGATGGTCAGATCGTCCTTCCGCACGACGCTGGTGTGGCGACTGCCGTCGACGTCGTAACTGACGCGATAGACGTCGCCGCGCTCGACGAAGTCGCTCAGTCGGGCGCCGGCATGACGCAGCGCGCCCGCCAGCCGATACTCGGCCTGTTGGTGCTGGTTGGCGATCGTCTGGCGGATTCGCTCAGCGTACGTGATCGCATAAGCGGCGACCTGCGGCGCTGTCAGGCCGGGTCGACTCAAATGCTGGGGATCGACCAGTCGCGAGAGATTCTGCCGCAGGTACAAGCCGGTTCCCGGATCGGCCCGAGGGTCGGGCTGATCGAACCAGAAGCTCGATCCATCGAAACGAATGCGAACGGTGTCGAACCGATCGACCTCGTCGGCCAGATGCACGCAGACCATCCCGTGGATCTGGAAGCGGTTGTCGGACTGGGCAGGGAGCGCCAGCCAGTCGGTCCCATCCTGACAGCAGAGCACTGCGGATAGGGCCGGAAACAGATCGAGATAGCGGCGGCGCTCGGCCAGTTGTGCCGGACGGTCCAGCACCGCAGCCGAGTACGACCGCGGACGGAACAGGCCCCAGCCTTGGAAGTCCTCCGGCGCAACCCGAAGCTGACAGCGGATGCCGGCGATGCGGACCTGCACCTTCCGGCCGCGAATCACCGGCGCGAGAAACCGGCTGGCGAGGAATTGATGTTCCACAGCCGCCAGATGATCGAGAGCCTGGTTGACGTTCCGGTTACGAGCCATGTTTCGTCCCACGGAAAAAGGCAAACCGGGCGCTACGCGAGTTCCAGAAGCAAGTGAATCGGTGGCTTTCGCCAACCGTTGCGAACATGGTACAGGTTCACAGCCTGTGAGTTTGTAAGCTTCTGCGGTTGGGCGCAGCGCCCGGTTTAGTCTTGAAGTTCATCGGACCATTCGGTTCAAGGCGTGGCACGACCTTTCGATCGTGCCACGCCGGTTATCACGCGCTCTTACGCACCGGCAGCGGGTACTCCATGATCTCCATAAGCAGTTCCAGCCGGCTGGGTTTGCTCAACAGCGGTACCAGGTTCGGCAGCGAGTAGTAGTCGCCGCTGAACTGGAACACATCCACGCTGATGCCCGCATTGCGGCACTGTTTCTCCAGGCCGTCGCCGGCGCCCGGCGTGCGGACGATGCAGACGGCCGGGTCGGCCTTGAGGGCCTCGCGGTACTTCTGCAGTGTCGGGACAAACAGCGGGCCGTTGTTCTCACCCTCGTCGGTAACGAGGATGATCTGCTCCACGACCTGGCCCTTGAGGCGCATGTATTCCACGCCGACGCCGCAGGACGTGCCGCCGCCAGCGGTGATGCCGAGCAGCGCCCGCTCCCACGCGGCCAGGTCGTCGCCGGCCGGCTGGATCGGGTAGGCCATGGTGTCGAAGGCGTAGACGTACAGCTCCTTCTCGCACACGGCCGAGATCATGGCGCCGATGCGTTTGCCCAGCTCGATGGCGATGGCCATGGAGCCGGACTTATCGATGAGCAGCGCTGTCGGCCGCTTGATCCGGCCCTTGGCCTTGAGCTGCGTGTCGGCAACCTGCTCGAGCTTCGCCTTGATGTCTTCCGGCATGACGGCCGCCTCCACCGCCTTGCCGGTTTTGAGAGCACTGACACGCGGCCCGGACTTGGCGGCCTCGAGCTTCTCGTCGATCAGGGCCTTGATCTCCGGGTTGTCCAGCGCGCCGCGCTTCCTCAGCGAGGCGAGGTTGTTGATCAACTCCTGGCCGCTCATGCTCGACACCAGGGCCAGCAGGATCGTCGGCGTCATCTGCTTGACCACGGTGGCGGCGACGCGATAGGGGATCTGGTTCTCGACGATCGCGCGGGCCTGCTTGGCCGGCGTGTCGGCCTTGGCAAGCTGCCGCAGGGCGTACAGGCGGCTGCCCTGGGGCGGATCCTCGGCGAAGAGAATCTGCTGGGCACGCTCACCCGGTTTGACGTGCAGCAGGGCATACAGGCGCTTGACGGCCTTGCGGGCCACCAGCACCGTGCCGTCGAACCAGTTCGCATCCGCCTCGCGCTCACGCAGATAGCGGACGATCTCGGTCTTCAGCGACCGCGGCGGGTTCTTGAACAAGCCAAACGACTCGGTCGTCGCCTTGGCCTCGCCCTTGTCGGTGCGTACCTTCCGCGTGGTCTTGCGGCCATGGACAAAATCCAGGACGCGCATGACCTCATAGGGCGGCAATTGCCGCAGGAGTGCCAGGCCGACATCGCGGTGGCCGGCGAAATCGCTGAGAACCAGCGTGACGGCGAACATCTCCTTGTGGTCGCGCACGTCGCCGCGGTCGTTGTACCAGCCGGCCAGACGTGCGTAGAAGAGCGGGTCGGTCGCGACCATGTCCTTATGCACCGGCCAGATCTGCTCCAGCTTGCGGTGCGGGGTGGTCAACAGCGTGTTGAGGAGCTGCAGACGCAGATCCTGTTCGTTGGTGTTTGCCATAATCTCATTCCTTCCGGCACAACGTCGTGCCTCAAACATCGTTCACGTAACTCCTACGAGTTCGCCCTGCGGCTGACTCAGCAATCGCCGGGCACCGAGACGCACGAGGGAGGCTGAGACCGCACCGGGCGCGATCGCCAGTTTCTGAGCTGTCGCGTCGATCGCAAAGTCTTCGCCATCAGACTTCCATTCGCCGAGCACCTGGCCATCCAGTTGGAGGTTGCCGAACTCGGCCACGATGATTTCCCTGAGCTTCTCGACGGCCGCGTCACCATGACCGGCCGGGAAGAACTCGCCGCCCGTGTAGTGCGCGAGGCGTTTGAATGAATCCGCGACGGCGGGCGTCAGACCCAGGGAATACAGCGTCACACGAGCTTCCTCGGCGGCGGCGGTGACACTTTCAATCGTCTGGCCACAAGGGCAGCCCTGGCGAAACTGATCGCCGCGGGCACCAACGCCGTGCGGCGGCGCATCGCCAACAAGCACCGCCAGGCGGCGGGCATGCGGTGCCCACGCCATCTCGCGGCAGGCGGCCAGCATGCCATCCAGCACGGCCTCGGGTTCATCGCCACCGCCCTCGGCGGTCAGCCCGTTGATGACCCGGCGCAGCGCATCCACCGTGTCCAAGGCATGGACGCGATAGATGAGCTTGTCCTGCGGCGGATGGTCGCGGTATTCCACCAGGCCCAGCCGCAACTGCACGTCAGCCGCCGCCACGGCCGAGCGGATCATTTCCAGCATCTGTCGGCGGGCGGCGTCGAGAAACGGTTTCATGCTGCCCGTGGTGTCAACCACGAAGACGAGGTCCAGGCTGTTCAGGTTGCCCAGGGTCTGTGCGTTCTCTTTGATCGGTGTGTTCTCTTTACGAAATAGATTTCTGATGTTCCACATGTCGCCGACCTTTCGTTGATCGCTCTCATAAATGGAGATCCCGCTCATACAAGTCGCATAAGCCAATCAAGTGCTCTGCCAATTGAGCTACGCGCCCGTATCGACATCAATGGGCGCGACAGGACTCGAACCTGTAACCTCTCCGTTAGAAGCGGATGTTTGTATGCTCGTGCCATTGGGTACGAGCGGGATCTTCGTCTTTCCGAATTCACAACAAATGCGGTGAACAGCCCACGCAAGTCGCACAAGCCTGCGTTGTCACGCCTGAATCTCAATCAGGTGCCTATCCATTTGGCTACATTCCCCGATGGGGGAAATGGCAGGATTCGAACCTGCATATGTATGTATGCTTCTGCCGTTGGGCGCAGGCTGTATCACCGCTAGAGCCGAGGGAACCGAACGCGCCATTCCGTACAAGTCACAAGAGCAAACTTTTCGGTGCTCTGTCCAATTGAGCTACGTGGGCGATCGGTAGAAAAGCCCACGGCGGGACTCGAACCCGCAACCACCGCTTCTGGTGTTTGTAGGCTCATGCCGTTGGGTACGGAACGGCGCGTTCGATTCGCTCAGATCACATTCATCCTTTTCTTTCGCGTTGTGGTCCGCTCGCGGGCGGCTGGCCGATCCGTACGAGTTGCAGGAGCAGTTTCTAACCACCCCCCAATCTAAGTCGGAAAGGGGGTGTAAGGATTCGAACCTCAGCCGCGGCGTATGAAACCGCGGCGTACCAGTTTGTATGCTCTTGTCGTTGGGTACGGACCGAGCAAGCCGCTCGCGAGCGTGCCGTTTGTCATCGTCAGCCAAAGACCGCCATCGGCCGGAGCGTCAGGTTGCCATTGGGATGCCGGTCAAGCACATATTCACGGAGTTGTGATTCCGGGATTTCCAGGTGCGCGGCCAGGGTGCGCTTGATGAGCCGGTCGTCGGTGGCCGGGTTTACATCCAGGCACGCGAGCGGCACGTCGAAGCTCTTCCCGCCAAACCGCACATGCAGCACGGCCGGGTACGTGTTGATCGTCGGGCTTTTCATATCCAACTCCTTCTTCAAAAGGGTGACCGGTGAGACTTGAACTCACAACAACCGGGGTCACAACCCGGCGCTCTGTCCAGTTGAGCTACGGCCACAAAGACGACGGCTGGAGTCGAACCAGCGTCAGCGAGAATTGCAGTCTCGCGCCTCACCACTCGGCCACGTCGTCAGAAGCGAGGCGGAGTTGTTGTCTCTCCGCCTGGCGCTGGCGCACGCGATGGGGTTCCACACCGCCACCGTTACGCCTCGTCAAGCACGCCGCACAGGGATCGAACCTGTCGCTTCCCGCTTTGGAGGCGGGCGCTCCACCGTTGGAGCTTCCGGCGTATCAGCACCTTCGGCAGGATTCGAACCTGCAATCTTCCGGTTAACAGCCGGGCGCGATACCATTACGCTACAAAGGTATTCTCAAGATCCATCACTGCCTCAAAGCGCCGAGCGGGATTTGAACCCGCGACCTCCGCCGTGGCGAGGCGGCGTTCTCGTGCCACTGAACTACCGGCGCATTCTCTTTTGCTCATTCCGCATTCCGCATTCATCCTTCCTCATTCCTCTCAGTGGGCCAGGCAGGAGTTGAACCTGCGTCCGCGGTGCTTCAAACCGCCGCTCTACCGATTGAGCTACCGACCCAAACATTCCAGCGGTTCGTATGGGACTTGAACCCATGGCCTCCAGCGTGACAAGCTGGCGCTCTTCTCTTCTGAGCTAACGAACCCAGTTGGGCAGACACTCGCGTCTGCCATCCTTTTCATCAGCGGAGGGTAGAGGATTCGAACCTCTGTCCCCGTTGCCAGGGATCCGCGTTAGCACCGCGGCGCGATAAACCGCTCTGCCAACCCTCCGTGTCGGCGTCATACGCCAAACGCAGCGGAGGGTGAGGGACTCGAACCCCCAGGGCCTTGTGAGCCGTGTCCGCTTTCGAGGCGGATGCCTTGCCAATTAGGCTAACCCTCCGGGTTTTGAGCCGGAGCCGGATGAACTTGAATCAGGGGTACTACTCATTGGTGACTTCCTTTCTGGCCACATTCCACATTCTGAATTCCACATTACTTCCATTGCCGCAGGCGGGATTCGAACCCGCACTCCACGGTTCTTGAGACCGCCGCCTTTGCCGTTGGGCTACTGCGGCCCTGCCGTTCATGCTCTGAGCAGGATTCGAACCTGCATCAACGTGATTCTCGATCACGCGCCTCTGCCAATTGGGCTATCAGAGCCAATGGACGCCGAAGGGATTTGAACCCTCATCACCTGGGTGCAAGCCAGGGGTCCTCCCGAGTTGGACGACGGGCCCGTGCTGTCATGTCGCGGGAAGGGATCGAACCTTCAACCTCGGCCTTCGGAGAGCCGCGCTCTGGTCCGGTTGAGCTACCGCAACGCGTTGTCAGTGGTCCAAGCAGGATTCGAACCTGCACTTGCCTGGTTCTGAGCCAGGTGCCTCTGCCGTTGGGCTACTGGACCGTTTATCCACACATCACCTCAATGCACCCGGCAGGATTCGAACCCGCAACCACCCGGTTAAGAGCCGGAGACTCTGCCGTTGAGCTACGAGTGCAAATGTCGTAAATACAACTATCACATATACTAATGCACTGGGAAGGGATCGAACCTTCATCCTCCGGCTTCGTAGACCGGGACTCATCCGATTGAGCTACCAGTGCGTATGCGCCGGGCAAGTTTCGAGCTTGCGACCTGTCGCTTATCGAGCGACTGCTCTACCTCTGAGCTACCAGCGCGCACGATCTCCGCGGGGCTCGATTCTGGAGCTCTTTCAGTACGCCCTGCCGGGATCGAACCGGCGACCTCCGCGATGTAAGCGCGGCGCTGCTGCCAACTGAGCTACGGGCGTAACTCTCTGCCAAATAAGGCAGTTGCGATCAAGTATGATCGGCGCAGGCACTGCGACAAATAGACCACGACATACTGGTCTACTTATTTCCCGGGAGTTGAAAAATGGATTCCATTTCGCCGGGAAGAACTCCCGGCCAAGTGAGGCAGGGAGCTAACAGTGCAGGCGCATATCAAATGCGCCAGCGACGTTCTTAATCGTCACTGGGCTTGATAGCGGATTATGATACCATCGAAGCTGCATCTGCTGTCCTTTATCGGCACACAGTGGCCGATTCGTTAATATACCTCACTCTCTAACGAGAATGCAAGGAAATAATTTCGAGAATCTGAAAATCTTCAGATGTGTTAACACGCACGCAGCTTCGAACCTGGACGCAACGCCAGTTCAGTGCGGGACGGTTTCGCCTGTACTGCCACCAGAAGTTGTCGCGAGTCAATTCGCCCGTTACGCCAATTAAGCGGTTTTGTCCGCGGTCGGTTGTTGCCAGTCTCAATGCGAAGCGGTGCAATAGGGCGCGAAGGAGAGATGGCATGTCATTGCGTTGCTTGCTGCAAATCGTTCTCGTCCTGCTCTGGGCCACCGTCGTGAGAGCCGACGACTTGGATATCGGCAAGATGGTGCAGCCGGTGCCGGTCGGCGCCAGGCTCGTGGACTCGGACTGGTACATCTGGTGCGGGGCGCCGATGCGGACAGCCGATGGGAACTACCATCTGTATTTCTCCCGCTGGCCGCGTAGAGGCGGGCATAACACCTGGGTGACGCACTCGGAGATCGCCTACGCCGTCGCCGATGGTCCACTGGGTCCGTACCGCTTCGTCAACGTCGCCCTTCCGGCACGCGGCAAGGAGTTCTGGGATGGCGACTGCACGCACAACCCGAATGTCGTCCAGGCTGGTGGCAGGTTTCTACTGTACTACATGGGCAACCGCGGCGACGGCACCTATGCGGTCAACCGCAACAACCAGCGTGTTGGTCTCGCCATTGCCGACAAGCCGGAAGGCCCGTGGAGACGATTCGACAAGCCCATCGTCGACATCAGCCCTGAAAAGACCGCGTTCGATTCGCTCTGTGTCACCAATCCCGCTGCCGCAGTTCGGCCGGACGGCGGCATTCTCCTGATCTACAAAGCCGTCGAGATTGTTGAGGGCAAAGTGATGGGCGGCAAAGTTCGCTATGGGGCGGCCCTGGCCGACAAGCCCGAAGGTCCGTACGTGAAGACGCCCGGCCGGATATTTGAGGCCGAAGGCGACAATGGCAAGGTGTGGATGCTGGCCGAGGATCCGTTCGTCTGGTACAGCACGCGCTACGGCAACCAGTACTACGCCATCGCCCGCGATGTGGTCGGCAAGTTCACCGGCGCGGCCGGCGGCATCGCCCTGTTCCAATCTGAGGACGGGTTGAACTGGAAACCAGCGGCCAATCCCAAGGTGCTGGGTAGCCAGTTCGCGTGGGCCGATGGCACGCTCAGCGGCACGAAGTTGGAACGTCCGGCCCTGCTCATCAAGAACGGGATCCCGAAGGTGCTCTTCGGCGCAGTGGACGTAAATAAGCCGACAACCCGGGCACATTCGTTTAATGTGCATATTCCGCTGGAGACCAAGTGACGGGTACCTTGGTCTACTCCTTCGTCATATCGTCCTGAAAGAACGCCGTCGGCGGGGGCACAGCCCCGTTCACCTCGTTGATGATCAGGTTATCAAAACAGGGAGCGCCGGTGAGCGTACCCAGTCCCACCATGCCGGCGGTGAAGGTGCTGTTGCTGACAGAGGCCACCTGCTTGCCATCGAGGCACGCTTTGATGGTGACGCCTTCGAATACGAGCTTCAGGTTGTGCCACGGTTGGTCCACAAGCTTCTCCTGCCCGGAAGCAATCGTGTCGGCGGCGGCCAGGAGCGTCCAGGCACCGTCAGTGGCGAGTTTCAGGGTGTATCCTTTGGGTGACTTTCCCCGGGTTCCGGAGACACGTCCCAGAAGGGCGGCCGAGCCGCCGTCGCTGGAAGACACGTCAACACTGACCTGGTAGTCCTTCCAGCCTGCATCGCCCAGAACCGTAAAGCCGTCCAGCGGCGTCTTGGTTCTGGCGAATTTGACGGTGGCCTGGGCACACTTGCCCTTGCCGTCCGGGCGGTTGACGACCTCGAACACGCCGTGGATGTCGGAGTGGTAATAGGGCAGAACGCCCGTCTTTTTGTAGTGGTCGTAGTTCTCGTGATACGGGAAGGGAAAGGGCTTCTCGGCCGGCGGCGCGGGATAGGCGCCCTTCTGCTGCCCGCTCGTGGTGGTGATCGTGTAGATGGAACTGGGCTTGAGCGTGAGGACGACGGCCTCATTCTGCGGCGCGATGTCGTCCTGCTTCTGGAACATCGTGGCCGCGTCGCTCTTCCAGACGGACACCTTTCCCGTGGACAGGCCGCCGGTGAGATTGAACGCGATGGACTGGTCGGCTTTCGCGTTCTTGGTTTCGATGACGATGGTGTAGTCCGGGCCATTGGCGGCCTTGTAGGTGACGTAACTGCCGCCGCTCTTGAAGTAGCCGCACCCCTCGCCTTCCAGGTACTTCCAGCCGATCCTGGTGAACTGGCAGGTGTGGGCATGGCCCCACAATTCCGGCAGCATCGCGTAGTTGCCGCTCCAGGGCGATGAGGCGATCGCCATCGCATGTTTGCCGTACCAGCCTTCAATGCCGTAGAAGGAAGAGATCAGGTGCCAGAAGACGGTGCTGGTGACTTTGTTGTCGATGTAGTTCTCGTTGCAGGCCCTGACCTTGTTGATGGCCGAGGGGAACCCTTCCTGATAGACGTGCTCTTCGGTGTCCCAGATGAGCTTGTCGCTGTTCAGGACATAATCCGGCGAGGGCGAAACGCCTTCGGGCGCTCCCTTCCAGGTCACATGGTTGCCAATGATGCCCACGGCATTCTTGAGTTCCGCGTCCGCGGCGAACTCCTTGGCGAACGTCCATTTCGTTTCGGGTCTCCAGTTGTCGAACGCATGGATGACGACGTGCTTCAGCCCGGCGTTGTCCAACGTCTTGCGATACATCTTCACCCAGGGGATGTTCACGCCGCTTTCGTTGCGGCAGCCAGTGTAGATCACGTCCAGGCCGGAATAGGTCTTGGCGCCCTTGATCCACGACACATAGTAGTCGCACATGTCCTGCGACCAGAAGCCGCCGCTGCCCGCGCCAACCCACGGGGGCGCATTCCAGGCGGTGGCGTCGAAACGGATCTCCGGATTCCGCTTCCTGGCTTCCTTCATGATCCACCATTCATAGCCCCGCTCGAAATACTCGGGCTTGGGATGGTCCATCTCTTCGCGGCTGCGGGCGTGACTGGGTTCGGAGCCCTGGGTGCCGTTCAACTCGCTGCCGATCTCGACATACAGCACCTGCAGGGAGGCCCCGAAGTTCGGCTTGAAGAGATAATCCAGGATCTGGCTGCGCTGGGGCTCGGGATATTCGATCAGCAGCCGGGAGGTTGCACCGCCGCCACTGACGGCGCCGATCCCATCGAACCGTCGCCCTTCGCGCTTGCCGTCGATGGAGATGTTCTGATCGCCCCAGGCCGGGCCGCTGACGGTCAGAAACAAGAGGCACAGCGAAACGAGAAACGAACCCAACTGCCGACGCGTCAAGTCAATCATGGCACCGTCCTTCAGATATACTCTCCGCGACGGGCACTGTTTTGCCGAACGGGCCAGCGGCGAGGCCGCAGGCGGGATTGTTTTCCCGGCAAATCCGTCTTCGGCGCGGAGAGTTAATGAGATGACACCGTCGGAACAACAGCGGCACGATCGGTTTCTGAGCCTGTTCATGGATCATGAAGAAGCGTTACGCGGGTTTGCGCGCTCGCTGGTGCCGACCCGCGAGGATGCGCGGGAGGTAATGCAGGAGGTGGCGGCCGTGCTTTGGCGAAAGTTCGACGAACTAGCGACGGATGAGGACTTCCGCCGCTGGGCTTTCGGTGTCGCCAGGTTCGAGGCTTTGGCGTTTCGCCGCGATCGGGCACGGGACCGGCATGTGTTCAGTGAAGACGTACTCGCTCTGCTTGCAGACGAAGCCGAAGCGGCGACGGATGCCCTGGATTCGCGTCGCGAGGCACTGGATGACTGCCTCCGCAAACTGCCGGAGCGACAGCGGGCACTGGTCGATGCGGCCTATGCACGCGATGTTCGCATCGACGAAGCGGCCGAGAAGATGGGCCGCACATCCATGTCGCTTTACAAAGCACTGCATCGCATTCGGATGACGCTGGCCGCCTGCGTGGAGCGGGCGATGCAGCGAGAGGAGTTGGCATGACAAGCGACCCTCAATTCCTGGAACTGGCTGGGCACTACGCCGACGGCATCGCGACGGTGGAGGAGGTGCAGGCACTCGAAATGGCGCTGCGTACGGATCCGGCATTCCGGCAGGCGTTCATCCGGTATATGAACATCGATGCCGCACTCGGCGGCGTAGCGGGGTCCGGCTTGGCGAGTTTGGCAATCGTGCCGTCGCGGCACTTTGGGTTGAGCATTTTGCGTTCAACACGATGGTGGGCCGCGGCGGCTGCGATCGTGATTGTCAGCTTGGCCCTGTGGCGACCGTGGTCGAAGTCCGAGGGGATCGCCAATCCGCCGGTCGTGCT
>JANYKD010000397.1 GCA_025361735.1 Phycisphaerales bacterium | reverse complement strand
CAGCCGGTATTCGTTCCGTGTGAGCGGCCAGGTTTCGCTTGCTGCTACGCGACGGCGCGAAACAGTCCGCACACACTTTGCCGACGAATTGTGTCTGACACTTTGCCCGCAGACTCCGCGCCGGACTGCTTGCGCGCCCGTGATTTTTGAGCGCGGCGCGGACGCAAAGCGCGAACTGAAATTTCATCCGCGCCAGCGGCAAACTGAATTCAGTGAAGCGCCGGAATTTTCTCCACGGCGTCGCGGAGTGTTGCAAGTTCGTGGTGCGTGTATTTTTGATGCTCGGCTTCCGTCTTGTGGCCGGTGAGTTTCATCCGCAATTCCCGCGTAACGCCTTTGTTCGCCAGCGCGCTTGTGAATGAGTGCCGCAACGCATGAAACGTGCGGCGGGAAAGTTTCCGCACGCCGCCGCCCTGCACCTTGCCCGAATCAATCCCAGCTTTCCGCATGATGCTCTTGAATTGTTCGGAAAGTCCGTGCCGTCCGCCGGATTGCAAAGTCGCCATGCGCGGCATGATGAAAATTTCCGGCTTGTCCGTGCCAGCGAGTTTTTCAAAGTGCGCGAGCAATTCCTTGTGAAGCGGCATTGGCGGCGTTCATCGATGCCGAACACGCGCTGGACCCCTCGTGGGCCAAGCGACTGGGTGTGAAACTCGAAGATCTGCTGGTCTCGCAGCCGGACACCGGCGAACAGGGGCTGGAGATCTGCGAACTGCTGGTCCGGTCCAACGCGGTGGATGTCATCGTCATCGACTCGGTGGCAGCACTGATCCCCCGGGCGGAAATCGAAGGCGACATGGGCGACAGCCACATGGGCCTGCAGGCCTGGCTCATCAGCCGGGCCTGCAGACCCATGTGGCTGTCGCCCATATCGCCTTCGATTTCCGCTCGGGGGATCAGTGCCGCGACCGAGTCGATCACGATGACATCCACCGCGTTGGATCGGACCAGCAGTTCGCAAATCTCCAGCCCCTGCTCGCCGGTGTCCGGCTGCGAGACCAGCAGGTCTTCGAGTTTCACGCCCAGCCGCTTGGCCCACGAGGGGTCCAGCGCGTGTTCGGCGTCGATGAACGCCGCCACCCCGCCCATTTTCTGGGCGCTGGCGATGATGTGCAGGGTCAGCGTCGTCTTACCCGAGGATTCCGGCCCGAATATCTCGATCACCCGGCCGCGCGGAATGCCGCCCCCACCCAGGGCGATGTCCAGCGACAACGAGCCGGTGGGGATGCCGTCTAAAGTGGCGCTGCGCGAAAGGTCCAGCCGCATCACCGCGCCCTTGCCATACTGCTTCTCGATCTGCTGCACGGCGCGCTGCAAGGCCGAATCTTTCGCCGCATCCCGTGGGGCGGCCGCCGGAGTCTTCGCAATTGCAGCTTCTTTTTTTGTTTCTGGAGTCTCGGCAATCTTGGCCATGATGCGGGGTCCTTTCGTTCTGGGTTTGTTCGGAGCAATTCTAAACGGTTTTGACGCTGATGCAAGAGCTTCAATTGCCGCTTCATTACCGCTGTCCCGCGTGTTATGATGCCCACATAGGGTTCTTTAGGCGGTGTGGCCGACTTCGGCTCTGTGAGGTTGCGCTTGATCGTGGTTGGAAGACCGAATCGCATTGGACGTGTCATCATGGCAGTGGCTGAAGCCCAAGCAGTGGCAACCCGCGAGTGTCTGGCCTGTGGCGGTGCCATGGAGCAGACGCAGACTATTTGCGCCCAATGCCGGGCGCAGTTGGAAGCGCATGTCATGACCGTATCGGCCCCGATGGCGACGGCCCCGGTGAACATCAACTCGACCGTAGCCCTCCGTCCGACACCGCCGCCCGCCCAGCCATCGGTCTCACTGCGGCCGCCCACTACGCCGTCGCCGCGGCGTGGGCTGGCTCAGCCCGTAGGACGTCTGGAATCCGGGAGCCGCTGGCAACAAAGCCTGATCGCCGTCGGCCTGATCGTACTGGCCGCCGGCATCGCTTTCGCTCTGTGGTCGCTCCTGACGCCGCACGCGCCCAATTAGGGGCAGCGTGCCGCCAGCGCCAAGGGCCGCGCCTGAGATTCAGCCTTCGGCTCCAGCCATCCCGCAGCGCCGACGCCTGCCTCAGGACGGTTCGCTCCTGCGGTTGGGTCGAGATTCGTGGTCCATCGCTCTGCCCTGCGAATCAGGAATCATCGCGTTACACCAAAACCTGGGCCGGCAGATGCGCGGGACTTGGGTTGTCCGTGTATTCCGGCTGCACCCGCGACAGCATCGTCCTCAAAGCGGCGCGATCGGTCTTGCCCGACGCATTCAGTGGCAGGTCGGTACAAAAGGTGATCTTCTTGGGGCGATATTTCAGCGGCAGATGCTCGCAGAGGAATTGCACCAGCTCCGCTTGTATCGCCTTGCCCTGCGGATGGGCGATGAACAGTGCAGCGGCCTCCCCGAGATACTCGTCGGGCATGCCCACCACGGCCGCCTCGATCGTCCCGGCGAACCGCAGCGCCACCTGCTCGATCTGCTGGCACGCGACGCGGGTTCCACCGAGCTTGAGAAACTCCTTGGAGCGTCCGACGATGTAGATGAATCCCTCGGAGTCAACCGTTGCCATGTCGCCGGTGTGAAGCCAACCGTCGCGAAAGACCTCGGCGGTCTCAGCCGGTGCGTTCCAGTAGCCCAGTGTGATGTTCTGCCCTTTCGCGAGCACCTGCCCGACGGCGCCCGGGGGCACGGTCTGGCCGGCGTCATCGACGACGCGCAAGGTCACGCCGGGGATGCCCCGGCCAATCGACCCGAGCTTGGTTGGCAGCAGCGCCGGCGGAAGGTACGACAGCCGCGCCGTGGCTTCGGTCTGACCGTACATGACAAAGAGTTGGGCATGGGGCTGGGCCACGCGTAGCTCGTCGATGAACACGTTGCTGAGCTTGCCGCCAGCCTGCAGAAGGTAGCGCAGTTGCGGGAAGCACGTGCGCGAGAAGGTGCTGCGGCGAAGGAGAATCTGGTAGGTCGCGGGCACCCCCGCAAGACCCGTGCAGCCAGTTGCCCGCATCGTTTGCAGCGCTCGATCGGGGAACAAGAAGTTGTTCTCTATGACGATGGAGGCTCCCGCCCGCAGGTGCGTGTGCAGCAGGGACGCGCCGAAACAGTAGTGCATGGGCAGGACTTGCAGAACACGGTCATCGGGCACAAGGTTCAGATAGGCCAGGATGGACTGGGTATTGGCGATCAGATTGCGGTGCGAGACCATGACTCCCCGGGGCGTGCCGGTGGAGCCCGAGGTAAAGAACAGCGCCGCCAGTTCACGGGAGTCGTCCATGTCCACCGTCTGTGGAGCATTGGCGGCGTTGAACTGTGCAACGCAGACCGTCCTTGGGTCTGGTGGGGCAGCGGGCTCGTCCAAGACGACGCGGCAGTTACAGGGGATATACTGCGCGAGTTGAGGCCAGAGCCCCGCGTTGAGTACAGCAATGTCCGGCTGGGCCGATGCGATGATCTGGGCAAGCTGCGGGCCTTCGATCTTGGGGCTTACGGGCACGGCGACCAAGCCGCTCTTAAGGACCGCCAGATACGCCGCAGCCCATGCCGGCGAGTTATCGGCGATCAGCAGGCAGCGGGCGCCACGCAGGGCACGCCTTGCTCTGCCAATGCGACCATCCATTGGTTTATGGCGGCACGCAGTTCACCATAGGTGACAACCCGCTTACCCTCCAGCAAGGCAGGCTGATCCGAAACTACGTCAGCTCCCAGCAGGAACTCACCGGCGTTCATGTTGATAGACCCTTTCTCGCACAAACGATCCCTTGCGATTCCGTCCGATGCGACGCCACAATATATCTGGCGTGGGCAGCGACCGGATCGTCATGCTGATCGGTTCGGCAGTAACATAATAGCCTAGCTCGCCCGAGCCTGGTACGAGCAAAAAAGAACAAGCAAAAAAGAATGAGCGTGTCCGAAGCGGACACAGCAGCGTGCAGGGCCATCGCATTTGACGAAGAAAGACTGGCGACCAAAGACAATTGGCGAATCTACCTTAACCCGCATTGGGGGATTTCCGAAGACCCCCATCCGGCGGGTGGGGTACGAGGCAAATGTGATGGCCCTGCCGTTTGGACAGGGAGCGTACAGATCAGTATAATTTTACTCTTTCGGGCAGCAGAGACGCTGTCCAAGTCGATCCCCTACAATCGGATGGTGCCGGGTGCGGCGATTGCCGTGGCGGCGGGCGATGAGGTGACGCCGTTGGGTTCCAGGATTCAGGAATATCCCTGAGATTCTTGGCCTGACAGCGCGTAAGTCGGTCTGAAACCGGTCAGTATAACAGATATAACAGATATTGGCGGGTGCAAATGGCGAGAGTGACAGGAATGATTGCTCCTATTCAAATGCCCTTGATTGGCTCTGGGTCGCAGGCGGAAGTAGACCGGCGGCTCAAAGAATTGATCGATCTGGGCAAAGCCAATACTTATCTCACTTACGAAGAGCTCAACTTATGGCTTCCTGACGAGATGGTCTCGCCGGAGAAGCTTGACGCGTTATTGATGACCCTTGACGAGATGGGTATCCGGCTGGTCGATGAAGCCGATGTTGCCCAACCGGCCAAGGGTGCCAAGCCCAAGGTGGCGGTGGCACCGGAGCCGGCCGCTGCGGTCATTGTTCGGGTGGTCATTGAGGAGAAGCCGCTGCCGCCGGAAATGCAGGCCCCGGCCGCCGAAGAAGAAGATGATGATGAGTTGGACCTGAGCCTGGAAGAGGAACTGGCGGAGGCATCCAACAAGCGCATCGACGACCCGGTGCGGATGTATTTAACCCAGATGGGCGAGATCCCGCTTCTGACGCGCGAAGAGGAAATCTTTCTGGCCAAGCGCATCGAAGTGTTCCGCAAGATTTTCCGCTCCAAGGTTTTGGAGAGCGACTATTGCCTGCAGCAGGCGGTGGAGATTCTTCAGCAGGTGGATGAGGGGGATCTGCCCTTTGATCGCACGATGAAGATCAGCACGGCCGAAGGCCAGGCCAACAAGGGTACGATCGGGCATCGCATTCCGCTGAACCTTGAGTCAGCCCGCAAGATGCTGGAGCGCAACCGCCAGGAGTGGGACAAGCTCCGCAATGCGAAGGCGATGAAGGAGACGGACGAACTGAGGCTGGGCATGCGGCGTCGTCGCCGCCGGGCGGTGAAACTGCTGGAAGAGCTCTCGCTGCGAACCAGCAGAGTCACTCCGTTGATGAAGAGGCTTGCCAGCATCTCCGTCAAGATGATCGAACTGGAGCTGAGGATTATCGAGCTCAAGAAGTTGAAGGATCCTGGTGAGGATCTGGAAGTCTGCCAGCAGGAACTCAGCGGCCTGGAAGACCTGGTGCTGGAGGACGCACAGGAAACGCACAAGCGGGTCGTGGCGATTCGCAAGGTATTTAACAAGTACGAAGACGCCAAGCGGAAGCTTTCGGGCGGCAACCTGCGTCTGGTCGTCTCGATCGCCAAGAAGTATCGCAACCGCGGGTTGTCGTTTCTGGACATCATCCAGGAAGGCAACACCGGTCTGATGCGCGCGGTGGACAAGTACGAATACCGCCGGGGCTATAAGTTCAGCACCTACGCGACATGGTGGATTCGTCAGGCGATGACCCGGGCCATTGCCGATCATGCCCGTACCATCCGGATTCCGGTACACATGATCGAGACGATGAGCAAGCTGCGCAACATCAGCAAGACGCTGATGCAGGATCTGGGGCGCGAGCCCACGATCGATGAAATATCCAAGAAGGCGAAGATGACGGTCGGTGAGACGCGCCGGGTCTTGAAGATCAGCCGTCATCCGATCTCGCTGGACCGGCCGGTCGGAGAGAGCGAAGACAGCTACTTCGGCGATTTCATCCAGGATGAGAAGGCCGAGAATCCGGTGGAAAACGCCACCCAGGAAATGCTCAGGGACAAGATCGAGCAGGTGCTCAAGACGTTGACCTATCGCGAGCGCGAAATTATCAAGCTGCGCTACGGCATCGGCGACGGCTACACTTACACATTGGAAGAAGTCGGGCGGATCTTCAAGGTCACCCGCGAACGCGTGCGTCAGGTGGAGGCCAAAGCCATCCGCAAGCTGCAGCACCCGGTCCGAGCCAGGAAGCTGGAAGGTTTCCTCAGCGGCGCGAGCGGCCATACCTGATGGATTTGCGAAAACTGAACCAATAGCGAAAGGGGCGGCCGGTTGGCAAGCCCTTTGCATTTGGATAGCTTGCAGACGCCTCAGGATTGCCGCTGGAGCAACCGGCGTCGGGCGGCGTTAAACTCTTCATCGGTCAGAATGCCCAAGTCTTTCAGAGAGGCCAGCTTCTCCAGTTGAGCCGCCTGCGCCGCCGTAGGCTCGTGGGGCTTGGGCGGAGTGACGGGTACAGGCGGCGAAGAGGGGAACCGGGGCGGTTGCGCCTTGCGGGGCGAGGGGGGCGAAATGGCTTGCCCGGCCGGTCTGGCCGCCAAGGGCGGAAGAACCGACGCAAATGCCGATCCCGTTGGCGCAGGGGCAACCTTGTCGCCTGCCCCCGGAAGCGCTGACACCGCCGGGGCAGAGGCAACCGTTGCCGCGGCGGGCGGAAGAGCCAAGACCGTCGGGCCAATGGCGACGTTGACGCCCGCGGGCGGCGGTGTGGGCCCCTGAACAGCAGGTCGAATCACGCGCCCGTACGCCTGCCTCAGCAGATTCCGCAGCACGACCAGCAGCGTATCGGGTTCGAGGTAGCTCGGCGGCGGACGGAAATAGATGCTCTGTTCATCGACGACGCGGAGCGTGCCGGGAGCGCCCTGCAAGCCCACCTGGGCGGCGGCGGCGTCGGATACCTTCAGGACCACATCCGGCCCTTGCTTGATGATGCTTTCGATGCCGAAATGCCCCGCCAGCAGGCGAAGCTCGGTCAGGGCGAACAGCAGATCCACCTGCCGGGGCGGCTCGCCGAAGGCATCGGTGGTGTCCTTGCGCAGCTCCGCGACGGTAGCCAGTTCGCTGCATCGGGTCAGGCGGCGGTAGATGTCCAGCCGCTGGAGGTCGGCCGGGATGTACTGTCTGGGAATGAAGGCCGACACGCCGATGTCCACGTGTGCCTCGGGGCGGTTGGGCTTCGCCTCCTTCTTGAGTTGTCGTGTCGACTCCTCAAGCATCTGGCAATACATCTCGTAGCCGATGGCGGCGATGTGGCCCGACTGCTCGGGGCCCAGGATGTTGCCGGCACCGCGAATCTCCAGGTCGCGCATGGCGATCTTGAACCCCGCGCCCAGGTGGCTGTATTCCTCGATGGCCTTGAGGCGTTTGGCGGCGACGGGCGTGACCGGGCGGTCGGCCGGCAGCAGCAGGTAGCAGTAAGCGCGATGCTTATACCGCCCTACCCGGCCGCGAAGCTGGTGCAGTTCTGACAGGCCGAAACGGTCGGCCTGGTTGATAAAGATGGTATTGACGTTGGGGATGTCCAGGCCGCTTTCGATGATGGTGGTACACACGAGGATGTCGGCCTCGTGGCGCACGAACTGCAGCATCACCTTCTCCAGTTCGCCATCGCCCATCTGGCCGTGGCCGATGATGACGCGGGCATCGGGCACGAGCTGGTGAATCTCATCGGCGAGGCTCTGAATGTTAAAGACGCGGTTGTGGACGAAATAGACCTGCCCGTCGCGATTCAGCTCGCGCAGGATCGCCTGGCGGATGCGCTCTTTATCAAAGGCGAGGATTTCTGTCACGATGCTGCGGCGGTCCTGCGGGGCGGTGGTCAGCGAACTGATATCGCGCAGGCCCAGCAAGCCAAAATGCAGGGTGCGCGGGATCGGCGTGGCCGACATCGTCAGCACGTCCACCATTTTGCGGAGTTGCTTGAGGCGCTCTTTGTGGGTGACGCCGAATCGCTGCTCCTCATCGACGACCACCAGGCCCAGGTCGGGGAACTCAATATCCTTGGACAAGATCCGGTGCGTGCCGATCAGCACATCCACCTTGCCCTCTTTCAGCGCCTTGACGACATCCTTCTGCTGCTTGGCGGTCTTGAAGCGGCTGATGGATTCGACAGTGAACGGGTAGTTGACCATGCGCTCGCGGAACGAGCGATAGTGCTGCTCGGCCAGCACGGTCGTGGGGACGAGCACGGCCACCTGCTTGCCGTATTCGATGGTCTTGAAGGCCGCGCGCATGGCCATCTCGGTCTTGCCATAGCCGACATCGCCGCAGAGCAGCCGGTCCATCGGGCGGGGACGCTGCATGTCCTTCTTGATCTCTTCGGCCGCCGTCACCTGGTCCACCGTGGGGGTGTAGGGGAACTCGGCCTCGAATTCCATTTGCCATGGCGTATCGGGCGGATAGGCCACGCCGGTTTCACTTTCGCGGGACGCCTGGATTTCCAGCAATTCGGCCGCCATGTCCATGACGGCCTCGGCGACCTTGGCCTTTTCCCGCTCCCACGCCCCGCTGCCCAGTTTGGAGAGGCGCGGATGCCCTTGGAAGCCGCCGATGTACTTTTGTACCAGGTTGATGCGGGCGGCCGGCACGTGCAGGCTTGCGTTATCGGCGAAGCGCAGACTGAGGAATTCCTCGTTTCGGCCATCCTTGTTGATGGTCTGCATCCCTGTGAAGCGGGCGATGCCGTGGGCGATGTGGACGACATAGTCGCCGACCTTCAGGTCCAGGAACGAGTCCACCGGGCGGGATTCGATGACCTTCTTCACCTTCCGCCGCATCTCGTAACGGTGGAACAATTCGTGATGCCCCAACAGGGCGACCGGCCGGGTGCCGCCG
>JANYKD010000378.1 GCA_025361735.1 Phycisphaerales bacterium | reverse complement strand
GTCTGGCAGCGCCAGCGGGCAGGCGAACGTATAGGTGCCCGGGTCGCCAACGAGCAACGAGGCATCATTGTTTCCGTCGTTGTTGAAATCCACCTGGATGCGGCCGGGCTTGGTGACGGTGACCGCGAGCGAGGGCTGGTTGATATTCGTGATGTTGTCGCCCGCGACGCCGGAATCGCTGGCCGGAGCGAGTTGTGCAGCGATGTCGCTGCCTCCGGCACCCGCGAAGGCGACTTCGTCAAGGAAGACCCACTGCTGATTGCCCTGGCTGACGACAGCCTGGATGTAGCGGGCGCTCTGCTGCACCGCGAGAGTGACCCAGCGGACATACGTGGTCGCGCGTTCGGCGCTGGTTGTGGTGTACGAGACAGGGTTGATGAAATTGACACCGTCGGTGGAGAAAGTCAGGGTGAAGGTTCCCGGGAGAGACACGCCGCCCGTCTGCGAGTTGTTGGCGTGGAAGGAAACGCTGGAGAACGAGCGCACCTGTCCAAAATCAAAAGTGATAATCCCAGGATGTCCATTCCACGCGACCCATTCATAGGCATTGCCGTGACCGATATCCGCGGCCCAGTTGTCAACGCCGAAGATACCGTCGGTGAGTTGGCCCAGCCCGCCTGTCAACATGGCGCCGTCCTGATTGCGGTTGCCAGCGCCGGAATAGGTGTCGTCCCAGTAGTTATAACCCCCGCCATGCGCTTGGCCATCGCCGTTGGCCATGTCATAGGAAACCGGCTGCGCGCTGCCGCCGGCGGAATTGGTGATCAGCGACATCGTCGTCGTGTAGGTGGGCGCCTGCACATTGCCGGCCAGGTCGGTGATTCCAGACACAGTGATGCGATAGAGTTCGTCGGGAAGGCCGCCATTGAAGACCAGGGCCGCTGTCTCGGTCGCCACATTATAGGTGATCGAGGAAATCGCCGAACTGCGGTTGACCTCGTTGCCGTTGTCGAACAGGCCGTCACCGCCGGTGGCGAGAATGGTGTAGTTGGCCGGGTTGGTGACGGTCGCGGGATCGAGGCCGCCGGCGTCGGCGAACACAACGTTGATGCTGTTGCCCGGGGCGCCGGGCTTGACCCACACCGGCGCGCGGCTCGGGTCGCCACCGCCAAAGACCGCGGCGTTGCCCGATCCACTCTGGTCGGGAACAACCGTGCCGGCGCCTTCATTCAGCCGCCAGCAGCCCACGAGGCCGGCCTGGGGCGCGGCGACGGGCTGGGCCAGGTCCGCCGCGATTTGCAGATCCGTGCGCGCGACGTTCCACACGCTTGCTTCCTTGATCAGCCCGGCAAAATACACATGGTTGTTGTCGTCGCCGCTGATGTGCAGCGATGATACGGAGGCGGCGATGGTCTTCGGGCCAACGACCTTTGAAGCGGCAAGCTGGCCGTTGACATAGATGCACATCGTGTTGTTGTCGTAACTGGCCGCAAGGTGCGTCCATTGGTTCAGCGGAATGGTCTGCGGTGTTGCAATCCAGTCCGTGCCCCATGGCTCGCCTGTCCCGTTGAACAGGAACACGGCCTGCCCGCCGTTTCCGATCGCAAACTGGTAGCCATTGTTGCCGCCCGCGCCACCGACTTTGGAGATGATGGCGCGATCCGCGCCGCTGATGACGGACGGGTTGACCCACGCTTCGAGCGTAATCTGGTTTCCGACGCGTAGCGAGGGCGAGTCGGGGGCGCTCAGGAACTGGGAAGTGCCGTTGAACGACAACTCGGCGCTGATCGATGCCGCCAACGCAGTTGGGGCGGCCGTGTCAATCGTCAGTGGCATCGTGGCTTGTGTCGATCCACCTGCAGCGGCCGCGAACGTGGCGGTCACCGTACGGGCGCCTTGTGCCAGCGCCGGCGCAGTCATGGTGTAGACCCCGGCGGCCGGCACGGTCAGCGTGGCATCCGCGACGCCATCGCCCGTGTAGTCCAGGCCGATGACTCCAGCCTTGTTGACGGTGATGTCGAAACGCGGCGCAGTGACGCTGGTTATGCCATCCGTGCTGGAAACGCCCGAGTCATCCGCCGCCCGCAGAACGATACCCACGCTGCTTGCGGTTGTGCTCAGGGTTAGCGGCACAACATGATCTCCGCCGGCAAGCTTGTTGCCCGCGGCATCCATCACGCTTGCTGTACCGTTGACGGTCAATCGATATGCCTCATCCGGTAGCGCCGGGCTGAACTGGAGGGTGGCCTGTCCGGTGGCGCTGTTGAACTCAATCGAACTGATGGAACTGCTGGAAAGAGGAACATCGTTGCCATTGCCCAAGACACCGTCGCCGCCGCTGGCGACCAGCGCGTAGTTGGCCTTGTTGGTCACGGTGGACACATCCAGCCCATTCAGATCCGCAAAGGTGATGTTCAGGTGATCCGCAAAGATGGCCGTCGTGCCTGAGATGGCCGGAGACGTCAGATCGACGATGTAGTTGCTGGAGGCATTGACCGCCGTGGAACTACCGGTCGGCGTGAACGCGGCCGCGGCGGTGTACGAGCCGTCTGCCAACGCCGGAGCCGTAAAACTGTACGTTCCAGCGGCCGCCGCGGCTTGGGTCTGAGGGCTGCCAGCGCCGAAATTAACGGTGATGCTGCCCGGCTGGTTGACCGTCACGTCGAAGGACGGTGTGGCCAGATTGGTCAGATCGTCGCTGTTGGATACACCATGATCGCTGGTAGGGTTCATGGCGATGCCAACGGACGGGGCCAGAACGCCCGCCACGCCGATGGTGAACCCATTCCAGTTCTCGTTCGACAAACTCGTCCAGCTTACGGAACTGAATGTGCCCTGGAATTGAATGACCCCGTGCGGCTCGCCGGAGCCATTCAACTGGTAGACGCCCGTTGAAGGATTGGTCTTGGTAAGAGTGCCATCGCCCCAGTAACCTGGTCCGTAACTAAGGATCTGGAAGTCTCGGTCGAACTTGTAGCCGTTGCCATTGAGGCTGACGACGGCGAACAACGGATCGGTAATCGGCCGGGAGAAGGTGAGTGTCTTGGCCGTTGCCAGGTGCAGGGCGATGATGTCGGAGTCAGGCGGGGGATTGGGCACAGTCGCGCTGATGTAAGGCGAGGCGGCCGTTCGCGGAGTCCAGTAATCGGTACCGCCATTGTACTGTATGAAGGACATCTCCCCGGCATAGTTCACCGCAACGGAATCTCCGTTCACATTCAGAGCACCCGTGGCCGTTCCGCTCGCGGCGGAGCCGCTGGTCCAGTCAACCCAGTACACGGGCGACACGACCCCTGTCAGCAGCGTGCGGTCCTCCAGAGCCTCAATTCTTGTGGCCAGGCCGGCGTGCAACCCGCGCCGGCAGGTTCGCGAAACCTGCCGTCTGGCGACCTGCTTGCACAACTGATCCCGATATGCCCGCACGTTATTGAGCAACAGCGACATCGTTGACATACTACACCCTCTGCCTTTCTACATTCGAACACGAAACTGAAATGCCAGCGGAGGACCGGAACCTGCACCAAGGCGCGGATCCTGTTTGCCGGTTACCAGCACTGCCGGAGATTCTTCGAGATGTGAACAATCTGTGCCCTGCAACGGGTCCGACTCATTTGCGCCTCCTCAGCCACTTTGTTTCAACCGTCTATCCTGAAGAGCCCATCCACAGACGTCTCCGAACCAGCATGACACAAGATGACGTGGCCGACCTACACCGATCGCGGAAGTCGGGTAGATGGTTCTATACCACGGACAATCTTGGCTAGTCAACCATTTATTTGAGCCGAGTACAGCCAATCTCCCTTGTTTCACGGTGCGTGGCGGCCCATCCAAGAAGACCATCTCGTTGTGCAAAACCCCGTTGTTGGCTGTACAAATCCCACTTTCGTCCGCCATTCAAACGAAAGAGACCTGATATAATATCTGTTGTATAAAGGGGTTCTGTTTCGATCGGGGTGACTGGAATTGAACCGGTTGCCATCGGTCCTGTTGGTGATGCTTTCCGGAGGCCATTGTCTTGAGTGACACCCAGGTGCCCTCACTCTTCCCGATTCACCGCCGCCGCCGGGCCAGGCTCCTCGACGGATACGAACACACGCGGCAGGCGCCAGTCGAAGGCGATGGCCAGCAGCCGAACGCCGATGGTGATGGACATCGCGGTGAACAGGCCGCCGAGGTTGCCGGCGCCCATCACGCGGGCGAGCATCAGGCCGGCCGCGCCGATGATGATCGGGGTGACGTACAACTCGTTGTTCAGCACCAGCGTGCGCTTCTGGGCGACGACGTCGCGGATGACGCCGCCGGCACAGCCGGTGAAGGTCGCCACCATGAGCACGGACAGCCAGTTCATGTCCGCGGTGTTCCAGGCGGCCTCGGCGGTCAGGGCGGCAAACGTACCCAGGCCGAGCGCATCGCTGAGCATGAAGATGCGTTCACGCTTGCGCAGGGAATTGGGAAAGAGGAAGGTCACGACGACGCTGAGCAGGATCACGAGCGGATAGTTGATGTCGCGCAGGCACATGACCTGCCGGCCGAGCACGAGATCGCGGATGGTGGATCCGCCGACGGCCGTGGCTCCGGCGAGAATGGCCATGCCGACGATATCCGGCTTGCGATCCAGCACGCGCAGGGCGCCCGAGAAGGCGAAACTGGCGGTGCCGATGAGGTCGATGCAATAGATCACGCTGGTGGCGTCGAATTTCATGGCACTTTGTAATATAAACGGAAACCTATGACCCCGCGAACCCGCCAATTTGCTTCCGACAACTGTGCAGGTATCTGTCCCGAGGCCTGGGCCGCCATGGCCGAGGCCAACCACGGGCATGTCCGCTCCTACGGCGATGACGAATGGACGGCCAAAGCGGCCGACATGATGCGCGAGATCTTCGAGACGCAGTGCGAAGTCTACTTCCTCTTCAACGGCACGTCGGCCAACGCGCTGGCCGTGTCGTCGCTGTGCCAGAGCTATCACTCGGCGATCTGTCACGAGGTTTCGCACCTGGAGACCGATGAATGCGGCGCGCCGGAGTTCTTTTCCAACGGCGTGAAGATCCTCACGGTGGATACGCCCGATGGCCGGGTGACGCCGGAGTCGATCGAGCGGCTGGTGAGCCGCCGCACGGATATCCATTTCCCCAAGCCGCGGATGGTGTCGATCACCAACGCGACCGAGGTGGGCACCGTCTACACGCCCGAGCAGGTCACGGCCATTTCCCGCACCTCGCGCAAGCTGGGACTGCACCTGCACATGGACGGCGCGCGGTTGTCCAATGCGATCGCCACGCTCGGATGCAAACCGCGGCAGGTCACCTGGGATGCGGGCGTGGATGTGCTCTCGTTCGGCGGGGCCAAGAATGGGCTGGCGGCCGGCGAGGCGGTCATATTCTTCAACACGGCGCTGGCGCATGAGTTTGACTATCGCTGCAAACAGGCGGGGCAGCTTTGCTCGAAAATGCGTTTCCTGGCCGCCCCATGGGTGGGGCTGCTGCAGAGTGGAGCCTGGCTGCGCAACGCGCAGCATGCCAACGCGATGGCCGAGCGGCTGGAGAAGGCTCTCGCGGTGATCCCGGGAATCCGCGTGATGTTCCCGCGCGAGGCCAATGCGGTGTTTGCCTTCATGCCCCCTGCCGCCCGGCAGAAGGTGCTGGACAAGGGCTGGTCCTTCTACACGTTCATTGGCCACGGCGGCAGCCGGCTGATGTGCGCGTGGGATACGACGAAAGAAGACGTGGATGCATTCGCGGCGGATATCGCGGAGGCGATGAATGGGGTGTGATGCGTTGGGAAAGAAGGTTCAACACAGAGAGCACAGAGACCGGTCTGGAGCGCGAGAGCGCGTTCGCGGAAGAAGCATCCGGCACGACATCGCGTGTTCTTATCCGAGTGATCCGCGCTATCTGCGGTTCATTGAATTCCTCTGTCAAGCGAATGGGTGGGACGACATGGGACTGGTGCGATGAATCGCACCCTACGAGAGCTTCGCGATCCAAGTGGGGCCAGCGTCCTCGCTGGCCACTTGATTCGCCATGACTTGTCATTTGCCAAACGAGGCCAGCGAGGACGCTGGCCCTACTGCGCCTCGCCCAGCAGCGGCAACTGGATTCTGACCGCGCGATCGCCGCCGTCATCCAAGCCGGGGGCGGTGCCGATGAATTGCCTGTCGATCTGCTTCACGTTGCGCACTGGAACCACCAGAGGCGGGCGCAGGTCGGGGGAGTCGGGGCCGATGTGGAGGCGGAGAATGGTATAGAACTGGTCTCGCTGGGCGGGAATCCAGCCGGCATCGCGGATCAACCGGCAGATTTCACGCTCGTCGAGGTTGTAGCTCGTGCCGGCGGCACTGACAACGTTTTCCTCCATCATCACCATGCCCATGTCGTTGGCACCGTAGTACATCGCCAGTTGGCCGATCTTCGGGCCCATCGTCACCCAGGAACTCTGGATCGAGGGGATGTTGTCGAGGTACAGGCGCGACACGGCCAGCACGCGCAGGTACTCATCGGCGCCGGCCATGCGCACGACCCGGCCGCGCAGGATGTCCTCGTTGGTTGAGTCGTCAAACGGGCCGTGAATCCCGGGATCCCATTCCTTCGCCCGGCCGAGCGGCGTGTTTTCGCGTTGGAAGGGCCAGTGGATGTATGCTGCGTAGTTGCCAGTTGTTAGTTGGGAGTTGCCAGTGGAAACGAACAAGGACTTGGCGAAGACGCCGGGCCAGCGATTCTCCACTTCGTGCCTTCGCGCCTCCGTGCCTTCGCGCCTCAGGCCCAAGGCGTAGTCCTGCATATCCCTCAGCGCGGCCAGGTGTTCGATCCTGTCGCGCACGAACTCGATGTGGCCGATCAGCATGGTGCAGGAGGTGCTCATGCCTTCCTCGTGGGCCACGCGCATGACACGGAGCCAGTCATCGCCGGTGCATTTGCCGATGCCGATGCGCTTGCGGACGCGCGGAGCAAAAATCTCGCCGCCGCCGCCGGGGACGGTGTGCAGTCCGGCCGCGCGGAAGCGGCGGAGAATGTCGCGCACATCCATGCCGAAGAACCGCTCGAACTCCACAAACTCCGGCGGCGAGAAGGCGTGGATGTGGACGGCAGGAAAACTTGTTTTGATGTAGCGGAGAAGATCCTCGTAGTATTCGATCGGCAGGCGGTCATTCATGCCACCCTGCATGAGCACCTGCGTGCCGCCGATGGCGATGAGTTCGCGAATCTTGGCGCCGATCTGCTCGTGATCCAGGGTGTAGGCGTCGGTATCGCCATGGTCGCGCCGGAAGGCGCAGAACGTGCATTTGGCCGTGCACACGTTGGTGTAGTTGATGTTCCGGGCGATGACGTAGGTGCGATGTGGCTCGGGATGCAGCCGCTGGGTCACCGCGTGGGCCCAGGCGCCCAGGTCATGCAGAGACGCCTTCTCATGCAGCTCCAACGCCTGGGCGTCAGTGAGACGGGCTTTGCCTTCAATCACAGGGTCGATGTCGAACGAGAGTCTGTTCATTAGCTCGGTCAGTTTAGGAAGGTGACAGAGTCAGGTGAAGTGCGGCCGGGCAATTTCGAGGAATTTGAAAGCTGCACCAATGGCTTGAGTGGCGGGGCCGCACGGGTATCCTTACGTTCACTCCAACCGCGTTGTTCAACATTAGCAGGTGACGTTGTGACCATGGATAAGGAATTACTGAAGAAGATACCGCTGTTCGCATCGCTTTCCGATGATGATCTCGAGGGGCTGCAGGGGCAGCTGGAGGCGCGAACCGTCCAGCCGAACCAGGCGATTTTCTGGATCGGCGAGAGAGGAGACGAACTGTTCATCGTGCAATACGGGCAGGTCCGGCTTTCGTACACGAGCGAGGCGGGGCAGGATGTCACTCTGGCCGTCGTCGGGGCCGGCGCGTTCTTCGGCGACCTGTCGCTGCTGGACGGCGGCCCGCGAACGGCCACCGCGCTGGCGCAGAGCGAAACGGGCTTGTGGGTTCTGAACCGGCAGAATTTCTTCAAGTTCCTGTCGCAGCATCAGAAGGCGTCGGAGGTGATGGTTACGACGATGGCCACCCGACTGCGCGAGAACACCGAGAAACTGCGGTCGATCAAGAACGTGAACGAGGAGGTCGATGAGAAAATCACGACGCTGCAACGCGTGGTGGATCGGCTGGCCAACCACTTCTCCAGCGGATCGTTTCTGATTTCCGTCATTGTTTTTGGGCTGATGTGGATGGCGGTGCAAACATTCATGGTATGGCGCGACCACTGGTCAAAGATTTCACTGCTTGACGACCCCCCAACGTTCTTCTGGCTCGGGTTCATGGTGACACTGGCATCGTTCCTGTTGACGATCTTCGTGCTCAACAGCCAGAAACGGCAGGCGGAGCGAGACCGGATTCGGGCGGACTTTGAATACCAAGTGAACCTCAAGGCGCAACTCGAGATCATGCAGCTTCACCAGAAAGTCGACAAGCTGACGGATATCGTGAATGCAGGGGCGGGCAAGACCGGAGCATGACCGAATCACGGCAACTCTTTTCCGGCTCTGGGATACTGAGTAATAGGGATGTTCAGACTACTCAGTCCAGAACTCGGCGAAAGCCGGAAAGGATGGGACCGTGAACACTTCGTTGATGACGTTGAATTGTGCGGGTTGCGCGATGAGCCGGCGGCGGTTTGTGGCCGGGTGCGTGGCGTGTACGGGCATGGCGGGCCTCGTGGCTGGGCCGCGATTTGCCGCAGCTGCAGAGGCTGGCGGCAAGGTGCGGATTCGCATCGTCTATTCGCTGCACGCGGCCAGGCAACCGGGGCCGGACTGGCCGAATGTGGGCTTTGAATTCGGGCCGGTCATGGAGCGGATCAACGACGAGCTGGCCAAACGTTGCCCGGGATTTGAGTTCCTGGCGTCGATGGCCAAGGGGCCGGAGGAGGCGAAGAAGATCCTCGAGGATGACGCCACGGCGGGCATCGATGGCTACCTCGTGTACCAGATGAACTGCTGGAACCGCGTGGTGCAGACGATCGCGACATCCAACAAGCCGGTGCTTTATGCCGATTTCCAGTTCGCCGGCAGCGGCGGCTTCCTGGTCTACACCGCGGCATTCCTGCGCAGCAAGGCGGCCAACGTGGCGTTCGTCGCCTCGTCGAAGATTGAAGATGTGGCAGACGCCGTGAAGTGTTTCGAGACGGTCAAGAAAGGTGGCTCCGTGGCCGACTTCGTGGCGGCCACGACAAAACTGCGTGTGGAGCGCACACCCAAAGCCGGCGATTTGGCCTGCAAGCCGGACACGCTCAAGACGCTGTCCCCGGAAGAGTGCCTGCGGCGGATGAAGGCGTCGAAGATACTCGCGGTCCGCGACCAGAACTCGGGACCAGCGGCCGACATCATGGGAATCCCCATGGAGAACGTCTCCTTTGCCGAGGTCAACGAAGCCTGGAAGGCGGCCGACAAGGACGAGGCCGGCGCCATCGCTGATCGCTGGCAGAAAACCGCGGCCGCCGTTGTCGGAGTGTCACGCCAGACATTGGAAACATCCGCGGCCATGTATCTGGCACAAAAGGCCGTCCTCAAGAAGCACGGCGCCAACGCCATCACCATCAACTGCCTTGGCGGGTTCTATGGCGGCCACATTCACGCGTATCCGTGCCTCGGCTTCCACGAGTTGAACAACGAAGGGCTGGTGGGCGCCTGCGAATGCGATGTGCGCTCCACTGCGACGATGGTGGCGTTCGGCGCCCTGAGCCAGGGCCGGCCGGGCTACATCTCCGACCCGGTCGTGGACACGGCCAGGCGGCAGATCATCTACGCCCACTGCGTGGCGTCGAACCGCGCCTTTGGCCCCAAGGGCGAGACCAATCCTTTCCAGATTCTCACGCATTCCGAGGATCGCCAGGGGGCTTCCGTGCGGTCGATCCTGCCGGTCGGATACATGACCACCACGCTGGAGATCGCGGCCGACCGCAAACAGATTCTTTTCCACCAGGCCAAGATCGTCGAGAACGATCCCGATGACCGGGCGTGCCGGACCAAGATCTGCGGCGACCCCGTGGGCGACATCGAGAAGCTCTTCACGATGTGGGACCAGTGGGGCTGGCACCGGGTGACGTTCTACGGCGACATCAAGGAAGGCGTCTTCGCACTGGCCGACGCCATGGGCTGGAAGGTCGTGCCGGAGGCGTAAATCAGTGCGCCAACCCCATCGACTTGTGT
>JANYKD010000353.1 GCA_025361735.1 Phycisphaerales bacterium | reverse complement strand
GAGCACGCCGGTGCCCATGAAAGCATCCTGGGTGCTGGGCTTCTTGGCGCAACTGAACGATTTGCCGCCGGCAACGGGCGTGAAGCTCAGCGCCCCGTCAACCACTTTGCCGGTCCACTTGCCGCTGGGTGTCTTCTTCTCCTGGGAATACATCGCCCAGACCTCGTCGATGTAGGCGTCGAAGTAATTCACGTATGGCCCCTTTTTGCCAAATCCTGCCGAGCAGGGCGAGACGAGCCACCAGTCGCCCTTCACGCAGGTCTGGAACGGCTCCGGGGCCTCTTTGCGGAAAGCCTGGAAAAGCTTCGTGCGAGACTCCATGATGCCCACCTTCTTCTCGCCGAGTTCGATGGTGATGGGGATGCAGAATGCGTCCACTTGCGTGGTATTACCGTTCCAGGAACTTCCGTTGTAGGCGTACTCGATGAAGTCCCAATGGGCCTCGCGGTCGTTGAGATTCTTCGGGGCGGCGCCAAGTCGCAGGTACACGCGGCCGTTGCCGCGCGGGCAAGGCACCTTGGGCTCTTTGGCGAAGGAATGCCATTCCCGGCCGGCGCTCAGGCTCCAGAAGCATTCGTCGTCCTTGAACTTTCCATTGGTCTTGTTGATGAACGAGTAAACGAGGTCGGCCTCGGCTTCGCCGGCCAGCGCGAAGCCGCCCGATGCCAAGGCCAGCGTCCCGGTGGCCGCGCCGACTAAATGCAAGAGTTCTCGACGACTGACGGGGCATCCGATTGATCCTGAAGTTCGCATGGAGGCTTCCTTTCTAAATGGGCTGGATCATGGAGGATGAATCCGATGTCACTACACTCTGCTGCATATTGGTCTGCGCCGGCCGAACCTTAGCAGACACGGAGGAATATCTGAGATTCACTCCCTTCGCCTTTCCTCCGTGCCTCCGTGGTGAATCCGTTTCTGGATGGCGGGCGTTCCCGTTCACTGGCCGACGCCTGCGTCGTAGAGCGCCTTGATCTCCTGTGCTGTCATTGCGCGCGAGAGGATCGCCAACTCATCCATGCGGCCCTTGAGGAAACGCGGGGTTTCGCCGCGCCAGTTACCGACCTCGGCCGGGCCGATCACCAGTGGCACGGGGCTGTAGGCCGCGCCGGTCTTGACGATCTGGCCGTTCATATAATGTGACAGCGTTTTGCCATCGAAGGCGGTGGCGATCATCACCCATTTTCCGAGGCGGTCGGTGGTGACGACCGGCGGGGTGATAACGACCTCCCAGTTGGGCTCCGGTTTGCCCGACTCCCTGGCGATGCCCAGACGTAACTCGCCGTGCCCGCTCAGGCCCCATCTCAGCGTGCCGGGCGCCAGTCCGTCCGGGGCGAGCAGTGCGTCGTAGGCGCTGGGCAGGGCATCAATGCGAAGCCAGGCGAGCAGGGTCACGGCGGTGAACCGCCCTGGCACATCGATTCGTATTCGGTCGCCCGGTCCCTTGAATTCAATGGCTCGACCGCCGTTCCATCGGCCACTGACCCAACCGCAGCCGACCATGCTGCCAGCAACCGAACGGGCGCCGACGGCGCGATTTGTCAGCGTGCGGCCGCCGTCCGATTCGCCGTCGAAGGTGAAGTGTAACAGGGTGGCCGGGTCGCGGCTGAGTGTGGCCGCGGCATTCTGCCAAGTCTCCTTGCGGCGTAGCGAATCGCTGGACACCAACCGGGCCAGTTCACGTTCCTCAATGAACCCGCTTCGGCTCGCCGCCATCGGTTTGAGTGATTCGGTTTCCACGCGGGCCGCTTCGCCTGCAAACAAGGTAACGGTGACCGTTGTAGCCTTTGACCGGCTCAGCGTCACGGCGCCGGTGAACACGTGTACCTCCGGCGGACCTTTCAGCGGGACATTCATGCCGAATTCCGTGCCGAGATCGACGACAGCGAAACCCGGCGCGGCCACCCTGAAACCTCGGGCGGGAGTCGGCACATACGCGGTGACTCGACCGTTGCGGCAAAATGCCTCCATCTCTGAGACCAACTGCACCTCGGCCGGTCCCTGGATGATGAGCCGGGCTCCGCTGTAGAACTCAATCTGCACTGTGCCGGAGTCGAGTTTGAGCGAGCTTGCCTGAAGGACCGATCCGACAGCGCGGCCGGAAGCGGCATTTGCCCATTTCACGTCAACGGATGCTGCCACGACGGCAACGCCCGCCGGGATGGTGGTGGGCGGCATGCCTGTCGAGGCGATGGGGCCGACTGGCTCCCAATGGTTTCGATATCGGCTCAGCATGACGACCAGTGCGATGCATGCCGCGGCGGCGACAAGCCACGGGAGCCAACCGATGCGGATGAATCGCGGCGAACGCTCGGCCGGTGGCGCTGCAGTGGGAGAGGGGCCATCCGACGAAGATTCGGCCTCCGCATCCGCTGGGGCAGTGGCCAGTTTGCGGCCCCATTCCTCCTGTCCCCACCGGGCCAGCAGGGCGTGGAAACGGGCATGCTCCCAGAAGGCTTCCCGCGCCTGCGGCGAGGAGAGCAATGTCCGTTCAAATTCAGAACGATCCTCCTCCGTCAGCGTGCCGACGCGGTACTTCTCAAGCAGAATCTGGAGCCGATCGTCGTTCACGCGCAATCTCCTTCGGCCGCCACCTTCCGGCCCACGCATTGCCGCAGGGCCGCGCGGGCACGGGACAACGCCACATAGACAGCCTCGGCCGTCCACTCGATGCGCCGGGCAATTTCCGCGGGCTTGTGCCCCTGCTGATAGCACATCTCCACAATTCGCCGGCTCTGGGGGGCGAGTTTCCCGGTGCATTCCGCCAGATACCGCAGCCGGGCATCCTCCGATTCGGTGCGCGGCTCACTGGCGCTGAGGGCTTCGAGCACTTCATCGGAGAGCGGTCGCCACTGCTTCGCCGCCCGGCGGCCCGCCTCCATCAGTTTCATCCGGCCGATCCCGCACGCCCAGGCGAGGAAATCGCGGTTAGTGTCAAATGTTTCGGCCTTGGCCGTGACGGTCAGGAAAGTTTCTTGAAACACGTCATCGGCCATCGCCAGATCGGGCGCCAGCGCCACTATGAAGCCGCGCAACTGCGCCGCGTGCTGCACGAACAACCGTTGAACCAGGGCGGTGGCGTCGTTCGAACTGGCGGATATATCGTCGTGCATAGGAACTCGCGGCATTGTGCCATAGGTATTGGCCGGAAGCGGTAATAGCTTAGCAGTCATTTTGTGGAACTGGAATCAAAACGCTTTGTCTCTATGATGTGTAATTCCAGGTAACGTATGCAGAAACGTCCCGAGAGACCAATTCCCAAGCCGCCGGTGAAACCGCAGGTGGCCGAACCCGCTGAGATCAAGCCGGCCGAGGCGCTGGGCAAGACAAGCGACGAAGACTTGATGCGCCGAACGCAGAAGGGTGACCGTCCGGCGTTCTCGCTGCTCTATGAGCGGTACAGCGCATCCGTGCTGTCGTATCTCTACCGCATGCTGGGCAATGTCGAGGATGTGGAATCGATCGCTCAGGAAGTATTCCTGCGGGCGTTCCGGTTTGCCCCGACGTATCGCTATCCGCAGAAGTTCTCCACATGGCTGTTCACGATCACGCGGAACCTGGCCATCAACTACTCGCGCCGCCGTAAACGCAGCCCGGTGAGGAACGTCACCGAATTGAATCTCGAAGGTGTGGAGATCAGCGGTGATCCGTATGCGGTGGCCCACAAGGTGGTGGACACCGCGGAGAAGCAGGAAGAGATCGGCCGGATGCTCAAGGCGCTGGACGACCTGCCGACGGACCAGAAGGAAGTGATTGTGCTCGGGGTGTTCCAGGATCTGTCGTATGCCGAGATGGAAGAGATCACCGGGACCAAGGCAGTCACGCTGCGCTCGCGGATGTTCCACGGGCTCAAGCGGCTGGCGCGGGTGCTGGGCGGTCCGCCGCGCGGGCACGGCGACGAACTTGGCGGCGGGGACGATCTTGGGGACGGCATCGACGACACTGAGAACAAGGCTGCCGAATAGGTGCGTGCAAGGAGGCCGGACATGAGCCAAATGCTGGACTTCGAGAGAGACCGGTTCCTGGAACTGCTGACCGACGCTTTGCGTTGCGGGCCGAAGAGTCCGCAATGGAAAGACGCGGTAGAGAAGCTGCGCTCGATGGGCGGGGCGGAAGCGGATGATTACCAGTTGCTGCTTCGGGCAAGGGAAGACCTGGAAGCCGGCCTGGAATATCGCTCGATTCGCGCGGGCGCTGGATTCACGCGGAAGGTGATGGAACAGATCGAGAAAGAGCCGGTCGCCGGGGCGCGGCCGCTCATACCGGCCGCGGGCGCGATCGCGATCCTGGCGGGCGTGGGCATTCTCGCCGTGCTGGTGGTGGTTGCGGTCGTGCTGATGCGCCAGCCGCCGCTGGAACCCGGCGTGGCGGAACTCCAGAACATGACGTTCCCACGGACGGTGCTGTTGGCCGACCTGGGTGTTGGTGTGCCGCCGGAGTTGAAGACATTCGGCAAGGCGCCGGTACTGTCAACGGTGGTGAAAGGTATTCGCGCGGCCGAGGCCACGGGTGCGAAAGACTTTGTCGGTGGGGGGGTACACCTGGCCGATCCGCTGGCGGCGGCCGATCCGCTGGCCATCGAAATCGGACTCAACCTGGGCAAGCCGGGCGCGAATCTGGACTTGCAGGTGTTCGTGGGTGAGTCCACGACGTTTGATGGTCCCAGGGCGATGTCGGCCAAGGAACTCGTCGTCGATTTGCGCGAAGGGCAGTTCGCGGTCTATCGGCCGGATGGCACGATGGCCGGCTCGCTCGTGAAAGCCGCGCAGGGGCGAAACAGCGTGACGCTGAAGCTCGATACGAAGAATGTCGTGATCGAGGCCAATGGCACGACGCTCTACGCGGGGCCGCACGGCTTGTCCGCGGATGGGCTGCGTGTTCCCGGCGTGCGCTTCCTGGCTCGCGGCGGCGAGAAGAAGCTCGACGAGCTTTCGGTGTCCAAGATCCGCGTATTGCGGCCGTAATCCAACGATCACAGCAGCCGGGGTGGCATGGGCAAGTACGCTTGCCCGTGGCCTTCGAGAGACAACCCAGTCGTACCGCGGCGGAGACTCAGGTAATTATGAACAGCGCTGATCCGGCGGACATCCAGGCGGCCGAATTCCTTGGGCAGAGTTACCAGCAGCTTCAGGCTGAGATTGCCAAGGTGATCGTCGGCCAGAATCGCGTGATCGAGGAACTGCTCGTGGCGGTGTTTGCCCGCGGCCACTGCCTGATGCAGGGCGTGCCCGGGCTGGCCAAGACACTGCTGGTCTGGACGTTGTCGCAGGCGATGGACCTGTCGTTTCGGCGCATACAATTCACGCCCGACCTGATGCCGTCGGACATCACCGGCACTGATATTCTCCAGGAAGATCCCGACAGCGGCCGGCGGCGGTTCGAGTTCCAGAAGGGGCCGATATTCGCCAACATGATTCTGGCGGACGAGATCAACCGCACACCGCCCAAGACGCAGTCGGCGCTGTTGCAGGCGATGCAGGAACGCCAGGTGACGGTGGGCACACGCACGCTCGATCTGCCCGAGCCGTTCTTTGTTCTGGCGACGCAGAACCCGATCGAGCAGGAGGGCACGTATCCGTTGCCCGAGGCGCAGCTCGACCGGTTCATGTTCATGGTCACGGTGAACTACCCCAAGCGCGAAGAGGAATTGGAGATGCTCAAACGCACCACCGGGGCGGCCCGCCCGGCCGTGAACCGGGTGCTGGACGGGGCGAAGATCGCGCAGCTTCAGCAGCTCGTCAGGCGCGTTCCAGTGGGCGAGCATGTGTACAACTTCGCGCTCGATATCGTGCGGATGACCCGGCCCAACGAGCCAGGCGCCGGCGATTTCGTGCGCCACTGGCTGAGCTGGGGCGCGGGTCCGCGTGCGGGGCAGTATATGATTCTCGCCGGCAAGGCGCGGGCGCTGATGCAGGGCCGGCTGTTCGTGACTCTGGACGACATCGAAGCCGTCGCGCCGCCGGTTTTGCGGCATCGCATCGTGCCGAATTTCAACGCCGAGGCCGAGGGGATTTCCGTCGAGCAAATCGTGGACAAGGTGATGGGCCTGGTCCCGCGCGGTGGGGGGGAGAGGTTGTTGTGATGAGGGTTCAAGGGTTCAAGAGCTGACGGCTTGGGGTTTAATGAGATCGGGGGAGGGAGCGTTGTGCGATGAGGAAATGCGCGCTCGCAATTGTCGTGATATTGTTTGGGATGTCCGCTGCGGCGCGGGCTGCGGGCGTGAGCGTTGTCGAAGAGAAGTATGACAACGGCAAGGTCAAGTCGCGCTATGTGCTCAGCGCGGACGGTAAGAAATTCGGTGCGTATTCGCTGTACTTTGAGGATGGTAAACCGCAGGAAACCGGCAACTACAAGAACGACCAGCTCGATGGCCCGCAACAGGTGTTTTATCCGAACGGGAAGGTGAAGCTTCGCCGCGAATACCGGGCCGGCCAGCTTCAGGGGAGCCTCGTGGAATTTGACGAGCGGGGCAACAAGCTGCGCATGGCCGAGTATCGGCTCGGGCAACTCAACGGCGCCTACCGTGAATTCCCGGCCGGGAGCAGCGTCGCCAGCATCGAGCGGCTGTACGTGGATGGCGCGGTGGTCTATCCGCGGTCGCAGCCGCTGATCGCCGCCGCGCTGGCGAAGATTCGCGCCGCGACGATCGAAACACGCAAACCCGGGCCGGATGACAAGCCCGTCCCCAAACACCCCGGTGGCAATGTTTCGCAGCCCGACCGCGAGAACGCCGTGCGCCTGCTCATGGAATATCGCGATCTGTGCTACGTGCCCTACGAAGGGCTGCAACTTGACCCATACTACAACGCTGAGACCGAGGCCGCCGTGGCGATCCTCGATGTCATCGGCAAACTGTCGCACAATCCGGACAATCCCGGCTGGCCGGAAGAGGACTACAAGATCGCCAAGGCCGGTTGCGGCCACAGCAACATCTACGGTGGTGGCGGCGGCTGCACGGCATCCATCGGCGCCTACATGAACGACTCGGATCCCGGCAACATCACCGTCGTCGGGCATCGCCGTTGGTGCCTCAATCCGGCCATGGGCCGCGTGGGGATCGCCGCGTCGGCCGGGCATTCGGCGATGTGGAGCATGGATGGTTCGCGAAAGGAGATTCCCGAGTGGGACTTCATCGGGTTTCCCGGCCCCGGGCTCTTCCCGGTGAGCCATTTCAACGCCAACTACGCCTGGAGCATCACGCTCAACGAAAAGAAGTACCACAAGCCGTCGAAGGAGGCCGTGAAGGTGAGCGTTTGCCCGGCATCCGTGCAAGTGCCGCAGGGGCAGATCAAGCCGACGGGCGAGCCCATGAAACTGAATTACTTCAACGTGGACGTGGGCGGATTCGGCATCGGCAACTGCATCATCTTTCGTCCGGAGGGCCTGAACATGTCTCCCGGCAGCACGTATCTCGTCGAGATTGAAGGCCTCAAGGACACCCAGGACAAGCCGGCCAAGCTGCGGTATGTAGTCGAGTTCTGTCGGCGGATGTGACAGCGACGGATCGCCGGTGGCTAGTGGAATTGGCGACGTTCTATGCCGCGGACGCGGGGTCGGTAGTTAGTAGTCAGTTGTCGGTAGTCCGTGGCCTGTAGCAGCAAGCGCCGGGATCACGGGTTTGCCCGGATTAATGCCCGCTGGCGCGGGTCCGCCATCGGCGATCCGGAGTCCGTCGCCGGGACGCACATCTGCGGATTATCGTGTCGGTATTGCTTGACAGGCCAGGATTTTCGGTACATGATGTTGACAAGCATCCATCCCGGTTGTGCTGGGGCTTGCCGTTGAGGGTTCTGGCCGGGGTGGAATTGTCGCAATGGGCCGGAGGAATGGGCTATGTTGTCGAGATTAATGGCGAAGTGGGCGCGCGGTCGGTCTGCCAGGGTGGAACGTCGCTTGCGGGAGGCGGTGTGTCAGCCGCTCGAGGAGCGGCGGCTGCTGTCCAAGACCATCTACGTGGATGTGAATTCACCGTCCCCGGCGACCAACGGGCCGACCTGGGGTACGGCATATACCGATTTGCAGGCGGCGCTGGCGGCGGCGGTGTCGGGGGACACGATCAAGGTGGCGGATGGCACGTACAAACCGACCTCAGGCACGGATCGGAACTTCTCGTTCCAGTTGAACACCGGCGTAGGGATCTATGGGGGATATGCGGGAAATGGGGCGGGAAATCCGGATGCGCGGGACGTGGTGGCAAATCCGTCGATTCTGTCTGGGGACATTGGGACGGTCGGCAGCAGCACCGACAACAGCTATCATGTGGTAGTGGGCAGCGGGACGGACGCAACAGCGGTGCTGGATGGGTTTACAATCACCGCCGGCTATGGCGGCCAGGGGGCCGGGATGTACAACTCCGGCGGAAGCCCGACGATTCGCAACTGCGCGTTCAGCGGGAACTCGGTCACAGGCACCAGCGGTTCCGGCGGCGGGATGTTCAACTTGTCGTCCTCGCCGACGCTAACCAACTGCGCGTTCAGCGGGAACTCGGCCGGTTACGGTGGCGGGGGGATATGCAACACGGTGTCGTCGCCGACGCTAGCCAATTGTACCTTCAACGGGAATTCGGCCAGTTCCAGCGGCGGCGGGATGTACGACGAATCCTCCTCGCCATCGCTGACGAACTGCACCTTCAACGGGAACACGGCTACAGGTACATCAAGTTATGGCGGTGGTGGCGCACTGTATAACTACGCATCATCGCCGACGCTGACAGATTGCACGTTTGACCGGAACTCAGCTGGTTTCACGGGAGGTGGCGTCTACAATAACTACCTCTCCTCGCTAACGCTCAACCACTGCACCTTCAGCGGAAACTCGGTCGCGGGTGCATTCGGAAGAGGCGGCGGAATGTACGACGTGTACTCTTCGCCGACACTCCTCAGTTGCACCTTTATCGGGAACACGGTCACAAGCGGATCCGGTAACGGCGGTGGGATATACAACATCAACTCCGCTTCGCCGACACTGACCAATTGCATCTTCAGCGTGAACTCTGCGGGTTCCAACGGTGGCGGGATGTACAACGATTCCTCCTCCTCGCCGATCCTGGTCAACTGCACCCTCAGTGGAAACACCGTTTTAGGCACATCCGGGTCCGGCGGCGGCATATACAGCACGAGCAGCACTCCGACGCTCACCAACTGCATTGTCTGGGGCAACACGGCCACCAACAAGGCCCAGATATACGGTTCCGCCACCGCTACCTACAGCGATATCCAGCAGACCGGCGGCATCTACACAGGCGCAGGGAACATCAATCTCGATCCGCTCTTCTGTCACAATCCTGGCCCCGGTGCCGATGGCACCTGGGGCACCACCGACGATGATCGCGGGGACTTGCGGGTTCGCCTGATCTCACCGGCCGTTGACGCCGGTAAGAATGATACGGTTCCCGCCGGCGTCCCCACCGATCTCACGGGCAATCCACGTCGGCAGGATATCGTCGGTATCATCGATACAGGCTTGGGCACGGCTCCGATTGTCGACATGGGCGCCTATGAAGCAAATGCGGGTCCGCAGGCCATCGCCGGTGGTTCGTATTCGGTTCTGGAGGGGTGCTCAATTACGCTTAACGGCATCGGCTACAGCGACAGCGGGCTTTTCCTCTCCTATGCCTGGGATTTGAACGCCGATGGCGTCTACGACGATGCCGCCGGCGTCAGTCCCACGTTTTCCGCCACGGGACTGGTCGGGCCGCAAACCCGGGTTATTTCGCTGCGCGTCACCGACTCATCCGGGGCGAGTGCTTACGGCGCAGCCACGGTCTATGTCATTCACCCTCTTTACGTCGATGACACCGCAACGGGTGCCAACAACGGCAGTAGTTGGGCCAACGCCTACATCAGCGTTGCGAGCGCGCTGACGGCGGCGACGGCCGGGCAGATGATCCTGGTTGGCCAGGGCACCTACAAGCCATCGACGACGAACAACCGTTCGGATACGTTTACTCTTAAGTCGGGCGTGGCGATCTATGGGGGGTATGCGGGATTCGGGGCGCTTGATCCCTACGCGCGTGATTTCCGCCGATATCCGAGTGCCCTATCGGGCGACATTGGAGCCGTGGGGGTCATGACCGACAACAGCAACCATGTGGTCGTGGGAAGCGGCACCACCGCGTCGGCCGTTCTGGACGGATTTACCATCACCGGTGGTTACGGTGCCAGCGGCGCTGGTATGTACAATTCCGGAGGCAGCCCGACCGTACGCAACTGCATATTCGCCGGTAACTCGTCGTCTTCCGGATCGTATCAGGGCGGCGGAATGTACAACTCCAGTTCCTCTTCGCCGTTGGTGATCAACTGCACATTTGTC
>JANYKD010000347.1 GCA_025361735.1 Phycisphaerales bacterium | reverse complement strand
GCCGACGTGTCATCTTTTTCGGCAAAGTTGCTCCCGGAATTCGTCGGCAAGCTCTCGAAATGTCCAACGAAGTGATCGTTCGGCGCCGACGTGTCGTCGGCATCCGCCGAGTAGTCATCTTTCGCGGCCAATGGGTCGTCGAAATTTCCAACGAAGGACTGTTTCGAGGCCAATGTGTCGTCGGCGCGGCTGAGTTGTCATCTTTCGCGGCCACTGTGTCGTCGAAATTTCCATTGAAGCAATGTTTCGGCGCCGATGTGTCGTCGGAAAAGTCGAATGAGTGATCTGCTGGCGGAAAGTTGTTGCCTGTCGCGGCAAAGTTGTCGTCGGAATTTTCATTTACGTCGTCGGAAACGACCGAGAAGTGGTCGGACGGGATCGAGAAGTCATCGGTCGCGACAAAGTGTGTCATTTTGATTTGAAAGAAGGGGTCGGCAGGGAAGAGGAAGGTGTCGGAAGAGTTGGCGAAGGGGTCGGTCGCGGAGCGGGAGGGGTCGGAGAGGTTCTGACAGCCTTTGGTGGGGCGGGCCAGTACACGGATCAGATATGAGCTTGCGCCTTGGCCAGGGTGGGGCAGTATTCCAGGGTGACTCTTCCCGACATTGATGCCGAAATCCGGGTGGCAGCGCTCTCTGCTCTGCGGACACTTGTTGCGCCCACGGGCGGGGTGATCGGTAGGGAAGCAATGGCGCATGGCTTCGAGTTTCGAGGCTCGAGAATTCCGTTCGCAAACCGGGCGGTCGGGATCTGGACGCCGGCGATTCTGAGCCGAGAGGGCGGGGCAGCGCTTTCGATCACGACCACGCACTCCTCTCGATATAATGATGTCGAGCGGGACGACGGAATCTTCACCTACAGCTATCAGGGCGAGAACGACCCCGACAACCACTTCAACCGGGCGCTCAGGCGTGCGGCGGACAATCAGGTTCCCCTGATCTACTTCGTTCCGCTGACGCGTGGGGTATACGAAGCAATTTTTCCAGCGTATGTGATGGACCATCGAGCCGATCGCGTCGTCACCGTAACTGCCGACACCGTTGGCCTGGGCGAGGGCTCTCTGCTCCACGGTGGTTCAGCAGCGCCGCTCAAGGAATACGCCACGCGACAAGTGAAGGTCCGGCTGCATCAGCACCGCTTTCGTGAACTGGTGGTTGGCGCGTATCAGGGCCGCTGCACCGTCTGTCGCCTCGGCGCCAAGGATCGGTTGGTGAGAATGGTCGATGCCGCGCACATAGTTCCAGATCGTGAAGAGCGTGGTGTCCCGGAGGTCCCGAACGGGTTGGCCCTCTGCAAGATCCACCATGCGGCGTTCGACCTGAACGTGCTGGGGATCGATCCGGATCACTACATCCGGGTGCGAGAGGACATTCTGGCCGAGCACGACGGTCCGATGCTGCAGCACGGGATCAAGGCGATGGATGGGGTGCGGATCGTGGTGCCGCACGCTGTGGCGCTGCAGCCGAAGCGGGAGTATCTGGCGGAGCGGTTTGAGACGTTCAGGGCGGCGTAGGAGTTTGGCGCTGCTGCCCGCGGGGGACGTTTCGGCGAATTGACCAGGAGATGTCCAGCGGCTCACGCCGCCGAAGAACGTACTCGATCGATGACCTGGATCAACTCCTCGACCTGCGGCTTGGTGAACAGGGATTCCGGACCCCGAGGCGCCACATCGGTGAAAGGCGACTCGTAGAGCTGGGCCGCTTTCATTGCTCCACGGGCCGTCAGCTGATCAACAATCAGGTTCACGAATTCAAGCTGATTGCCCGTCAGTGTCTTGTTGGCTGTGAAGGTCCCCAACGCCTCCTTCGCCGCCTGACGATCAAGCCCAAGCAGTGACCGAACAAAGAGTCCCAGCCCGTCCGCCTGCTTGGAGGCCGCCTGGATCGCGGTGGCGTCGCCAATGCCGCTTTCCATCAACATCCGCTCCAGCTCACGCAGATCCGTGCCCGTGAGCTGCTTGTTGGTGCGAACCTTCACTACGGTCACGTGATCCAGGTGCTGCCGGAGGAACGCCAGCGCCTTGGCCCGAAAGCGAGCCAGGTCTGTTCCCGGCGACACCCCCGGGAGCGTGACCGCGATCTCCGTTCCGAGTTCATCCTCGAAATCGGTATAGACAATCTTCCGCTGATGTTTATCGATGAACTGGACCAGATTTCGAACACGGCGTCGCATCCCCTCAAGCATCGGCACGGTGACATCCTGCCACCATTCATCGGAGAGAAGATCGTGCAGCAGCGCAAGCTGCTCGCGCACCATCGGGATCGCTTCCTTTTCAACAAGGAGCGATGCGATCTGCTGCGCCTGTTCCCGCAGGCGGTCAAACTGTGGCTCCAGGCGCAACCGCGCCAACTGGAGGTTGAGCGAAAGCAGATCGAATCGCTTCGCTCCTTCATTCTCCACATCGAGCTCGGTCGGAAGGCCCGCCACATGATGTGACAGTTCGCCCATAGCCTCGGCAGCAAGCACAGTCCACGCCTCTGGCTTGGCAAACTTCTCGATCAGTCGGCGATGCGGCCGAACCACGAAGTTGTCGAGGTTCATCGCGACCACCTCGCCATGCAGCAATTCGGCAATCGAACGGCGCAGTTCGAGTTCCGACTTGGGGCCGATGTACGTCGATGTCGTTTCCCTGATGACGGTGGTCAGGATCTTCGGATCGCGAGCATCGAGCGCCGCAATCAGCTCCAGGCGCGCATCAAAGAGCCGCTTCGCCAGGGAGGCCGTTGCCGAACCATCGGCCGCCGGGAGGTCCTGCGAGAAGTATTCGAGATTCTGGCAATAGTCAAAGACGTAGAAACAGCTCTTGTCGTCTCCCGGCCCGAACAGGTCGCGACAAAGCCGCGTACCCCGGCCGAGCATCTGCCAGAATTTCGTTTTCGAGCGCACCAGCTTGAACAGCACGAGATTCACCACCTCGGGCACGTCGATGCCGGTGTCGAGCATGTCGACCGAAATCGCGATGTGTGGTGCCTTCTCCTTGATCGAGAAATCATCAATCAGGGACTGCACGTATTCCGTCTTGAAGGTGATCAGCCGAGCAAATGCCCCTTTCAGGTGCGGATAGTTGATGTCAAACCGCTCGGCAATGAATTCTGCGTGCGACTGATTCTTGGCGAAGATGATGGTTTTGCCGAGCCGATCGCCACCGGCCACGGTGATCCCGTGCGTCATCAGGTGGGCGAGCACCTTGTCGACGGTGTCGATGTTGAACAGCCAGCGATTGACCGCTTCCGCTTCTACGCGATCGGGGACTGTCCCGTCCTCATCCCATTCCAAGGCATCCCACTGGTCCTTGTCCTCTTCGGACAACTGGTCGTATCGAATGCCGTCGCGCTGGAACTTGAGCGGCACCGACACCGCCCGCGGCGGCACCAGGAAACCGTCATGGACCGCTTCTTCAAGGGAATACGCATCGGTGGGAACGCCGTTCTCCAGATCGAAGAGCCCGTAGGTGTTCCGATCGATCTCATCCTTTGGCGTCGCAGTGAGGCCCACAAGCAGCGAATCGAAATAATCGAATATCGCGCGGTACTTCTGGAACACCGATCGATGCGCTTCGTCGATGATCACCAGATCAAAGTGGCCAACACCGAAACGCCGCGTTCCGTCGCCGGCATTCGATACGACCAGTTGTCCGAAGAGGACAAGGACCAGTGGGATGCCTTGGAATGGGATGAGGACGGGACAGTCCCCGATCG
>JANYKD010000309.1 GCA_025361735.1 Phycisphaerales bacterium | reverse complement strand
GGCACCGTAGGGACGTGAGTAGGGCGGTGAATCGGCCAAAAGGTGCCGAGGGGACTTGTTCGACAATAGTTCAATGGCGCTGCGGCGACTTAAACAGTCGCCGCGGCGCCATTGTCATCGGTCACGAAGCAATCACGCACCATTGTTACGAATGCGGTTCCGCATCACTCATATCAAGCTTGATACGGTAGTTTCCCAACTTCTATGGCGGCATTCAGCATTTGCCTGCTCTACGCTTGGCACAGATGGGCTGGTACGGCATACTGAGCCCAAGGAGTCTGCTCTAACAACAAAAAGGGGACGCCATGCCATCACGCCGGCCAGCCGCCAGACCGCGAGCCACTGGGTTGCCGCCCAGCGTCGTAGCCTTTGCGCCGCTAAAGGTGGATGCCGGCCCCTGGACAGTAGACGACGTCGGTTGGAAGGGCCTTTCGCTGCTCCGCATGGCGTCGGCCGGCCTGCCGGTGCCCCCTGGCTTTGTCCTGCCGGTCTCTCTGTGTCAAAGACTGCTCGACCGTCAGTTCGGCTCGGCCGACTTGGCTCGCCTGATCTCTCGCGCAGTGGCTGATCTGGACTGCGCTGCCGTGCCGTTCCTTGGCTCAGACCATCCGCCGCTGTATTCGGTTCGCTGCAGCCCGTCGTCGCCACTGCCGGGGCTGATGCCGCCGCTACTTAATGTGGGTCTGACCGACGCGGTGATGGACCAACTCAAGCATCAGGATGAGGGCGACTTCGCCTGCGATTGTCTTTCGCGGTTGATCCCCGCCTACGCCGAGCATGTCTTATCGCTGGCCCCACAGCCGTTTGAGGCTGTGCCCGTGCCCCCGGAGTCGCCTCGGCAGTCGGCCGAGCGATGCCGCCGGATCTACCTGAGTCTGACCGGTCAGGAGTTCGCCCCTTCGCCTTTGGCTCAGGTGATTTCGGCGATACTGGCGGCGCTGCGGAGTTGGGATTCGCCCCGGGCGCGCCTGGCTAGGAAGCGGTCGGACACCGCCCTGGGTCTTGCCGTAGTCGTCCAGGCCATGGTGTTCGGCAATCGCGACTCACACAGCGCCACCGGCATCGCGTTCAGTCGCGATCCCTCCACCGGCCAGAATGAAATGCGCGGTGAGTATCTTCCCATCGCGCAGGGCCGTGACCTGTTTTCAGGCGTCCATCGTCCGCTGCCCCTGGCCACGATGCGGCAACGCTCTCCCAGAATGTGGGCATGCATGGAGGAGATGCGTCGTCGCCTGGAGAAGGAACTGGGTGAAGTCCAGGACTTTGAGTTCACCATCGAAAAGGGGCGCCTCTATCTGTTGCAGACGCGGACGGCCCGCCGCTCGGCCACCGCCGCCATCCGTATCGCGGTCGAGCTCGTCGACGACGGCGTCATTCTCGCTGATGAGGCTCTGCGCCGAACCGACCCGACCATGGTGGAGGCCGGTCTTCATCCGATGCTGGACGCCAACACCCTGCGGCGACTGCTTGCAAAAGGCTTGCCCGCCTCGCCCGGAGCAGGTGGAGGGCGCATCGCCTTCACGGCACAGGAGACGATCACGCGTGCATCCCAGGGCGAGCGGATCCTGCTGGTCCGCCAGGAAACCGAGGCGGCCGACGTGGCGGCGATGGCCCAGTGCGATGCCATCCTGACCAGCACCGGCGGGATGACCAGCCATGCCGCCGTGGTGGCTCGGGGTATGGGCGTCCCCTGCGTCGTTGGGGCGAGCGAACTGAACATCGACGCCCAGCGCCGCCGCCTCTCTACGCCTGATCGAGTCTTCGTCGCCGGCGATTTCCTCACCATCGACGGCGGCACCGGCGAGGTCTACGAAGGGACCATCCCCATCGTGCCCGGCGAACTCGCTTCCGAGGCATTCCGGCTCCTGCAGTGGGCTGATCGCCGGCGCAGGCTGCGGATCTACGCCAACGCCGATACGCCCACGGAGGCGTGCCTGGCGAGATCCATGGGCGCGCAAGGCATCGGATTATGTCGCACCGAACATATGTTCTTTCAGGATCAGCGCCTCGCCGGTATCCGCCGGATGATCCTGTGTGAGGCTGCGGATGTCGCCGGCCGCCATCGTATCCTCGAAGAACTTCTGCCAATGCAGCGGCAGGATTTCATCGGCCTGTTTGAGTCGATGGAGGGCCAGACGGTTACCATCCGCCTGCTCGACCCGCCGGTCCATGAGTTTCTGCCGCGAAGCCCCGGCGATCTAAAGTCGCTGGCACGCGACTTGGGCAGCAGCGTGGAGGAAGTGACCCAGCGGATTGAGCAGCTTCGCGAAACCAACCCCATGTTGGGGCACCGCGGCTGCCGCCTGTGCCTGACGATGCCCGAGATACTGGAGATGCAGGTGCAGGCGATCGTCGAGGCCGGCGCCTACTGTCTCCATTGGGGCCGCCCGGTCCGGCCGGCCATCCTGCTGCCGATGGTCATGGATGATCGCGAACTCGCCTGGCTGGTCACCCAGGTGCGCAGCGCGGCCGAGGCCGTGATGCGGCGGCTGGGTGTCCGGCTGGAATACGATGTCGGCACAATGATCGAGGTGCCCCGGGCCGCGTTGCTGGCCGGACGGCTGGCGCCCATGGTCGACTTTTTCTCCTTCGGCACCAACGACCTGACGCAAATGGTCTGCGGCATCAGTCGCGACGACTGCCAAGGGTTTCTCGCCGACTACCTGCGCAGCGGCATCTTCCCGGCCGACCCCTTTGCCAGGTTGGATGTGGAAGGAGTGGGGCAACTGGTGCAGATGGCGGTCGAGCAGGGGCGCGCGGCCAATCCCAAGCTCCAGTGCGGCCTGTGTGGCGAACAGGCGGGGGAAGCATCGACCATCGCATTCTGCGAGAAAATCGGCCTGGACTATGTGTCATGCTCGCCGTATCGGATTCCGGCGGCGCGCCTTGCCGCGGCGCGGTGTCGGCTCTGAGATGATCGCAGAACCGGAATATCTGATCAGGCCACGCTCGTTGCTGCCCCTGGACTCTGCTCATACTCCCGGAGTTTTCGCTGCAAAGTCCGGACGGAGATTCCCAGACGATCGGCCGCGTGGGTACGGTTGCCGTTGGACTGGTCCAAGGCTTTGGTGATGGCCAGACGTTCCAATTCTTCCATCGTCAGCCCCGCAGGGATGTCGCGCAGCAGTTCCCTTGAACTGGCATGCTCGGCGATGCGCTCAGGCAGATCGATCTCGGTGATGACCTCTCCGTCACCCAGCACCATCATGCTTTCCAGCGTATTGCGCAATTCCCGCACGTTGCCCGGCCAGCGATAACTTTCCAGATGGCGCATCACCTCGGGGCTCACCCGTTTGGTTGGCGTGTGTTTGCTCTCCGCGATTTCTTTGAGAAAATGCTCGACCAGAATAGGAACATCATCCACCCGGTCTCGCAGCGGCGGCAGGTTGATCGTCACGACATTCAGTCGATAAAATAGATCTTCGCGAAACGTGCCCTCATCGACCATCTTGCGGATATCCCGGCTGGTGGCGGCCAGGACGCGGACGTTGACCTTGCGATCTTCTTGGCCGCCCACGGGCGTGACAGTGAGGGTCTCGATGACGCGCAAGAGTTTTGCCTGCAATCCCAGTTCAAAGTCGCCGATTTCGTCGACGAACAGCGTGCCGCCGTCGGCCTGCTCAAATCGACCGATTCGCCGGTCGGTGGCCCCGGTGAATGCGCCACGGACGTGGCCGAAAAGTTCACTTTCCACCAGCGTCGCCGGCACGGCGGCGCAATTGACGGCGACGAAGGGCCCCTTTTTTCGCGGACTGTTGTGGTGCAGAGCCTGCGCCACCAGTTCCTTGCCCGTTCCGCTTTCGCCCAGGATCAGAACCGTGCTGTCCACCGCAGCGGCTCGCTGAATCCGTGCGAACACTTCTTTCATCTGCCTGGACTGCCCTACGATCTGGGCCAGTCCAAACTTCTGATCCAGCCGCCGACGGAGATTGTCCAGTTCACGATCCTTCTGGAGCCCCTCAATGGCCCGGCCGACCAGCAATATCAGTTCCTCCGGGTTGACAGGCTTGCTCACATAGTCGAACGCGCCGCCCTTGATGGCCTCGACGGCAGAATCAATCGAACTGTGACCGGTGAACATAATGAACTGCGTCTCGGGTTTCTTCTTCTTCCAGAGCTGCAGGAGATCCAGGCCGCTGACATCGCCCATGTAGAGATCACTCAGGACGACATCGATCTGCTCCTCCAGGTAAGACAAGGCCTTGTCCGCGCTCTCGGCGCAGTAGACGGTAAACCCCTGATTACGCAGAAGCTGCGCCAACGCGCGTCGCTCTGTTTCCTGATCTTCAACCACCAGCAATCGTCCAACACTACTCATGAGTCCCTCGAATTTCATTAATGATCTATCCTGAGATCTGCCTTCCCATTCTCACTTGTATCTTCAATACCATACCCCAACCCATGCGCCAATGGCCAAAATAATGGTCGGACGGGCGTGCCCGTCTTTTCAGGAAACGACCCAAGGCCACCCCAGTCCAACGCGGACACCTTGAGCACCCGATTCCCCGCTCTTCAGTATGCCGTCCGCCCCCGGTCAGCTCTTTGTCCCCCGCGCGGGCGATCTCGAACCGGAGGTAAACAGGGGCTCGCAAGCGCCCTTCCCGAAAAACAAATGCCTCGCCCGCCGCGTGCTTGGGCCACCTGCAATGGCCTTCGCCTCGAGCACCGACGTGGACAATTGCCCTGCCCGCCTTTTCACCGCATAATGCTCGGTTATTAACAGGTGAATCAGATCATGGAACGCATCGCGCAAATCGCCACGATCGCCGCAGGCTTGTGCTTGGGCAGTCCGCTTGGCCAGGCTTCGCCCACCGGGCCAGATACCTCCCCGGCAACCACCGAGGCTGCCGTCGTGGAGCCAGGCTCCCGGCCGGTTCGTAACACCCGCGCTCTGGGCCTTTCCCTCTATTGGGAGAACGACGGCAATTTCGCCAAGCCCAACGGCGCCACCGACCGGCACTACTCTTCCGGAACCGGCATGGCGGTCCAGTGGCAAGACGATACCACCGACGAGATGGTCGACTTGCTCCCTTCGTGCGATGGTGAATTTGACAGACAGGCTCCCGGCACTTCGTTCGGCGCTGGGGTCGTGCTGTCTTTGAACATGTATACCCCACAGAATATCAGCGACCCGAATCCCATCTACGACGACCGCCCCTATGCCGGCTGGACGTATGTGGGCTTCATTGCCCAGCGGGCCAACCGGACACAGATCGTGCCTGTATTTGAGCACATTGAACTGGATCTGGGTGCCATCGGCCCGACCGGCCACGCCGGCGCGGTCCAACGCTGGGTGCATAACAAGTTTGGCTATGAGAGGCCCGAGGGTTGGGATAACCAGATTCGCGATGAGGTCGGCGTGGACTACCGATATCAGCGCCGGTGGCGCATGAATCTGCTGGGAGATACCTCCGGCCGGGGCGCGGGGGTGCAGTTCATCCCCGAAGCCGGTTTCACTTTGGGCACCGCGCATCTCAACGCGGGGGCAGGCGGCATGCTCCGTGCCGGCTGGAATCTGCCCGATGACTTCGGGAGCGGGCGCATGCGATACGCCTCCGACTTTACGCGCTCGTTTTCCAGCGCCCGCAACGCGCCCGGCGGCTACCTCTTCGTCCGCTCGGCCGGCAAAATCGTAGGCCATGATTCCACCATTGCCGGGTCGTTTTTCCGGGACAGCCCCGTCGAGCGCACCACCGAGGTCTTCACCGCAGAATCGCAGGCAGGGGTGGCGATCCAGTTCCTCAAATATTTCGAGTTTTCCTATTCGCAGACCTACATGACCCGTGAGTTCGTCGGCCAGAAGCATATCGACAGCTATGGTGCATTGAACCTCACGGCCGTCTACACTTGGTGAATCGGACACCTTCGCTCCAGTATGTCGCCATTGCATTCGTCGATGCCGTAACCTAATGTCGCGTATACAGCATGGCCGAACACCCTGACATCTCGACCCATCCCCGCGTCGTCGAGCCGGCTCAACGAGCGCCGCGACGCCGAAGCAACGGTGTCCGGACGCTGAGCGTCTTTTTCACTCTGACTGCGGCCTTTACGGTGTTCCTGCTGGCCGCCGGGATTCTCTATTATCGATATCTGACCGTTCAGGAGCCCACTTGCAGCGTGTGGGTGTTGGGCAATTCCACCCTTGAGGGCACCACTATTTCCGTCTCGTCCTTGACGCTGGAGGCGCCGCTGCAAGACACGCTCCGCCCAGCCTCCCGATTTTCCGCTCGCTTTTTCATGAATCCCGGCAACTATCGAGTCACCATCACTGACAAAGACGGCAAGAGCCTCTTAGACCAGAACGTCGATCTCTATCCGAGTTTCCCACTTGGCATTGACCTGAATCGCCTCAAGCCTGAAACTCGGCCATCGTGAACCCAACCCCACCCGTTGTTGTCGTGACTGAGGGATCGGACAAAGTGCCACTCAACTGGCTGGCCACCCAGGCGACTGTCATCGAGACGGCCTTGGGCGATCCCACCCTGGATGCCGCTCTCGCCCAGGCTCAAGGCCTGCTTGTCCGGACCTACACCCGTGTGACGCCGGACTTTTTGGCCAAGTGCCCCAAGCTCCGCGTCGTCGGCCGGGGCGGTGTGGGTCTGGAAAACATCGACGTCAAAGCCTGTCGCGCCCGTGGCATTGAGGTCGTCTACACGCCCGATGCCAACACGCTGGCCGTGGGCGATTTCGTCATCGGCTACATGCTTCAGTTGCTCCGCCCTTGGTGCTTCTTCCGTGACCAGGCGTATGAGCCCAAAGAGTTCAAGGGCATTCGCGAAGCCGTGCGGGGCCGGCAACTTAATGAGTTGACACTCGCCATCCTGGGCATGGGCCGGGTCGGCCGGCGGCTGGGCCACATCGCCGCCAACGGCTTTGGCATGCGCGTGATCTACAACGACCTGCTGGACGTTGCCGCCCAACTCGACTTCCCGGCGACGTCGCTCGACAAGGAAACCCTCTACCGCCAGGCCGATGTCCTCTCGCTCCACGTGGACATGCGCCCCGGCAACGAGAACCTCGTCGGCGCGGCGCAACTGGCTCTGATGAAGCCGGCTTCCATCCTCATCAACACCAGCCGCGGCGAGGTGCTGGACGTGTACGCCCTGGCCGACGCACTGCGGCAGAAACGCCTCGCCGGAGCCGCCTTGGACGTTTACTGGCCTGAACCGCCCAAGGCTGATTTCCCGCTGCTAGGCCTGGACAACGTCCTGCTTACCCCGCACCTGGCCGCCCGCACCTACACCGCCATCGAAAACATGAGCTGGGTCGTGCGGGATGTGGTCGAAGTTCTCGCCGGCCGGCCACCCAGATACCCCGCGCCGGCCTGGCGATGATCCATCGCCCCGGGTTCTGTCCAAGTGGAAACAGCTCCTTCACTCTCTGGCTTATTTCTGCAATCAAGCATTACCGGCGCCCCGTGAGGGTCCCTTATTACCGTCGCCAGGTTCGTAGTCCGTAAGGTGGGTCGGTATGCTCCGACCCACCTTGAGTGGCCTTGAGTGGTCTACCGTCGCCACGCGATGGTCCAAGTCATCTCGGCGGGCTGGGGTTTGCCGGATTTGTCTGTTGGCGGCTCGAACCACCATTCGTACATGGCGAGCTGGCAGGGCTGATCGACCTCGCCGCTGCCACTGGATTTGAGGATTTCTACGTTGCGGACACGTCCGGTCTGGTCGGTGCGCACCTTCATGATGACTGACGGGGAGGGCAGTGAGAGAAGGTCGTATTGGCCCGCCAGATTCAAGCGGGGCCGGACGGTCTTCACTTTCCGGCCAAAGCGGGCCTCAAGCTTGCCGTTGCGGAAGACGGCCGCCCCGGTGGTGCTAAAGGCATCCGACTCCGAATCGCTGACCGGGGCCGGGTCGGAGGCGGTGTGGCCGGGTTTGCCGGTGCCGTTGTCGCCGGCGGGGCCGGTTTTGGCGAGCGGCTCCTGGGCCGAAGGGCGAGTGGAGCTTCGAGCGGGTGCCTCAGGGGCAATGGCCGGGGGCGTTGGCGGGTTGGCCAGTGTGAGCAATGGATTTGGCGAAGGTGCCGGTCGGGGCGCAGGTCGGGTGGTGGCGGTGGCGGTTTCGTTGGCAGGGCGGTCCAACGGTCCGGGGCCGAGGGCGGAAGCGCGGTCGGCGCGGGCGCGGGGGGCGGGCGGCTTGGGGAACTGCTGCTGCGGCGGGGTGACGCCGAAGGCAGGCTGTTGCGGCTGAGGCGCGGACGTGAGCGTGGCGATGGGCTCTGGGGCATCGGGTTTGATAATCTCGGGCGTGATCGGGCCTGGAGCACCGAGTTTGCCGCTGTCCTGGGAAGGCAGATTATTACGATCGCCAGCGCCGATCTCGTCGCGGCTGATCCAGGCTTGGTCCTGAGGGCCTTTGCGGGCCGCCATGGGCTGGTCACCGGCCGAGGAGTGCATGGCCGTCCCCTTGCCATCGTGCGAGCCGAACTCGCTATCGACTTGAGGTAGATCCTCGATATCGGGCAGTTTGGCCAGTGGCTTGGGCGCGGCGGGCAGCGCGGGTGCGAGAGGAGGAGGCGGCGGCGGGGGAGGTAGAAGGGCGAGTGCCAGCGGCGGCTTGGCAGGGCTGCGTGGCATCAGATGCGGGAGCGGGGTCTTGCCTGGCGGCAGGGTCGGTGGGATGGCGGCATCGGGTACAACCAAGGGATCGGCCGTGGCTGCGAATCGCTGTTGCGGCAGCGGCGGCGGGGGCAGGCGCAACTGACGGGCTGTCTGGCGTTGGAGGACCCCGAGCATGACGTAGCTGATCGAACCGTGCAGCAGCAGCGACAGGCACAATGCCCATGTTCCGGTATGTTCTCTAAGTGATTTCACAGATGGCTTGCTCTTATGCGATTCTATCCCCAATGGCCCAAACTCATGACGGATCAATTGTCGCGCTGCGGGGCTGCAGGGCAGTGGCGGCCGGCGGGTGGTGGAGATGGGCGATGGCGGCCGGGACGCTGGTGGCGATGAAATACAGTTCGCGGGCTCTGGGTTTGACGAACTTTTCTTTGATACCCTGCTCGATAAACGCCAGCAGCGGGTCGTAGAAGCCGTCGATGTTGAGGATGACAATGGGCTTGTCGTGGTACTTGAGCAGTCTGCCGACGATCACTTCGCTGAGTTCTTCCAGTGTGCCCAGCCCGCCGGGCATGGCGATAAAGGCGTCGCCGCGGGCTTCGAGCAGGGCCTTGCGCTGGCGCATGTCGTCTACGACGATCAATTCGGAGCAGTGCTTGTCGTCGTAACCCTTGCCCACCATCAGACGGGGCGTGATGCCGATGACCGCGCCGTTGGCCGATCGGGCGCCATCGGCCAGGGCGGCCATGGAGCCGAGGTAGTTGCCGCCGTAGACCAGCTTCCAGCCGGCCGAAGCGATGGCGTGGCCCAGTTCATGCGCGACGGCGAGATACGCGGGTTTGATCTCGCGGCTGCTGGAGCAATAAACGGTGACGCTGCGGATCATGATTCAAAAAGAGAGGTTGGAGGTTTGCGTTTGCGGCCGGCGGCGGGCTTGGCCGGCTTCTTGGAGGTGGCGGCCGCGGGGGAGCGCGCCCATGGCGCGCCAAGGCCGCTACCGGTGCCCGTGCCAGCGCCAGCAGTTGTGCCAGTGCCGCTGCCAGCGGCCGCGCCGGGGCCTGTGCCATCGCTCGTGCCAGAGCGTGTGCCAGCGCCAGTATTCGCGGCCGGGCCAGCACTTTTTGCGATGTAGCCTTTCTGGCGGAAATGGGCACACTGGAAGAACTCAGCGAAGTGATCGTCGGCAGACTGCTCAAGTACCACGACAAGCCCATTGTCATCCTCAACATCGACGGCTT